>JAJEAX010000350.1 GCA_022822565.1 Candidatus Latescibacterota bacterium | reverse complement strand
TGTTCGGATTGATGACCCTGCGTGGCGGTTTGCCGAGAGTGTGGAGTCGTCACACGGCGATCAAGATGCACACAAAGCAGTGGCTCGTGCGGTGGGTATTGAGTCGCCATCGCTCAGGATGGATAGTCAGGTGAAATACGGTGCGGTGACGCGCGGCGATGCGGCGTTGTATTTGAGGCTGCCGTCGCCAGAATATCCGGATTATCGCGAGAATATCTGGGATCACGCTGCGGGTGCTCTTATTGTTGAGGAGGCTGGTGGACAGGTGAGCGATATGTTTGGCAGGCCGCTTGATTTTGTGTCTGCGGCGCAGATGGAGGACAATCGCGGGGTGGTGGTGAGTGCTCGCGAGATTCACGCGCGGGTGATTGACGCGCTTCGGGGTATGTGATGGGTCAACGGGATTACGATGCTGTTGTTAAGCGCGTGGAAGCGGTGTCTGGTGTTGATGTGTATGAGTTGGGGGAGGTTGAAGGTTTGCCGGTTTTGCGTGTGTCTGCTGGCAAGGGAGATGCGCCTGTTGTTTATATCAATGGGGGGACGCACGGCGATGAACCGGCTGGCGTGGAGGCTGCGCTGGCTTTTTTGGAGGGGGAGTGGGAGCGCTGGGCGGATGGGGTGCGTTTTGAAGTTGTTCCGTGTTTGTGCCCGTGGAGCTATGTTCACAATGCCCGGCTCAATGCACAGGAGGTGGATGTGAATTGGGCGTTTTTGCGCGATGATGTGCCCGAGATTGAGATTTTGAAGGGGTTTGTGGAAGGGCGGGTTTTTGCGGGGGTGATCGATTTGCACGAGGATTGGGAGAGTCCGGGGTTTTATCTTTATGAGATGTTTGGAGACCGGGGATCTCTGGGGAGGGAGATGGTGACGCGGGTGGCACAGGTGTGTCCGATTAACAAACAGGCTGAGATTGAAGGCGAGATTGCGGTCGATGGGGTGATTCATCCCAATATGGAGGTGTCGAGGCGGAAGTACGGGGAGGGCATACCGATCGCTTTGTATCAGAGAGGGCATACGGGGCATCTGGTGACGTCAGAAAGCCCGACAGCGCAGCCGATGGATGTGCGCGTTGCAGCGCATCTGGCGGCTATTGAGGTGATGGTGGAGGCTAATGTTCAGGGGTGAGGGATTTTTTAGGGTAAGTTCTCTGGTTGGAGCCAGTCTATAGCTTCACCGGTAGTTCATAATTCCATTCTTCAAAGGCAAACCGCCAGACTTGTGAGATGCGCTCCAAAGCGGCGGGGTCTGGCTCGAATGTATTTTTTTGATAGTCCGAGAGTGTGCTCAGGTAATCGATTACTGCCTGTTTTCCCCCGTTTTCCCAACCGGACAATCCGAGGATCGTGTAGATGCGTTCCAGTTCGCCCAACGGATCGGATATGAGGTCCTCATACTTCACTTCTGCCAGATTGCCTTCCGGGATCAAAGCTCTGTCTTTCAGGTATTGTTCCATTAGAGCCTTGTACTCGGTGATGACGAAATCCGAAAAATCACCCGGATGCTCTTCCAGCGGAAATATCTCGAACAGCTTTTTGAATGTATGGTTTGTCGAGTAATAGACATCGCATGGATTTCTTGCGATATGAACGAATTTGGCATTGGGGAAAAGGCGCAGGATGTGGGGGATTCGGCCGGTGTTGGAGGGGCTTTTGAGTATCAACTGTTTTCCACCGCCCGCAAGTGTGGCTTTTTTAATGATATCCATGATGACGGCATCCCAGCGCGTCAGTTGTCGATCGGTCAGCCCCCTCATGAAGACATATTTTTCAAAGTATTCTATCGCTCTGGATGGAAATGTAAGGAAGTGAACGATGGATAGCTCAGAGGAATTGGCAATCGCGAATTCCTCCTCATTGGGCATGTCCATCGCCAGTTTGACATCATCCTGCGGACGTTTCGGATCGAGCTGCTTGGCCATGAAACGCTTGATCCAACCGCGACCTATCAGAAAGAATGTCGGGACGATGGATTGGAACATCGAAACGATTGCGAACTGCGGGTCGCGCGTCAGGAGATAGTGCAAGTGCGTCGTGCCCGTGCGGGCATGTCCAATGATAAAGATCGGTGGGTGCGTGATCTCCGTCCGAGCCACGGCGCGCCCGTAGCGCATCTTTTCGGTCAAGCGTAGCGGCACCATCAGGGCCGAGCCAAGGAGAATTCGCTTCACTCGTCCCCGGTGCTGGGGCGCAACCCTCACCCCGTCCTGCCCCCAAAGGAGCCTCGCCCAAACGCGCAACGGTGCGGGCGTGTTGGGGTGATCTACATTCCTGGACTGTGGCTTCTTAGTAGGTATTTTGACGCTCCATTTTGCTATCGGTGCCGACGCACCAGGCGGAACTTGAAGTAGGGGAGAAGGGAATAGGTCTGTTTGGTCTTTAATTCGCAATTGGGCGGATCGAGAACCAATTCGGTCTCGCGGAGGATGGTCGCCATGTTGAGCGCAATGAGCGCCTCGGCGAGATTGCTACCCAAGCATCGATGCGCTCCTAAGCCGAAGGGCGCATAGACTCCGTGCTGGCGGTGCTCAGCGCGTTCTGCGGTGTAGCGGTCGATATCGAAGCACTCCGGATTGGGGAAATATTCTGACATCCGGTGAGGTACTGTGAATCCAATAAGAAGGGTCTCGCCAGCAGAGACTTTATAGCCCTCAAATTCAAATGAGTTGGCTACCGTGCGCAATGACATTACCGGTGCAAGGGGATAGAGGCGCAGGGTTTCCATTGCCGTGCGGTGCAGGACGTCGAGTTGACGGAGATCGCTCACCGTAGGCATACCCTGGTCAAAGAGGGCGTCTGCTTCAGCAATTACCTGCTCGCGCAGGTCGGGTCGCTTCAACAGTTCATATAACATGAAGGCACAGGTATTTGCCACTGTATCGAGACCGGCCGTGAGAGGACCCAGCATGTCTAAATCGGTCTCGGGAAGAAATTGCGGATCCCTGCGGTGCAGTTCCAGCAAAAGGTCAATGGAATCCGGTGGCTTGTTGCGGCGTTTTTCTGGTTCGTGATCTGCCAGAATGCGCTGAGTCAGTTCTTCCATCCGCTTGAAGGCACGCCGGACGCGTGGTCGATATAGCATCAGCCTGGGTTGCTGCCGCATGATATACGTTTTCATCTTGCTGTGAAAATAAACCATAATGTCGTCTAAGTAGTCCCGCACAGGCATGCTGAGGGCCAGCACACCGATCTGGTCTAAGACGATGCGCTGCCAGGTGTATAAGCCCGGAAGCGGCTTGTCCTGGGGCCATCCGGCGATATCTTGTTGAAGAACGCGGACAACGTCTGCCACGCGGCCTTCAATGAGGCGGTGGGTGTACACATCCGCCAGTTCTTTGCGCAGGCGAATATGTTCGGGGCCATCCATGCTGATTATGTTGCGTCCGACTCCCCCAGCTTTGTTGTAATCCACCCAGTTTTCAAGCGTGCGAAAGTACTTACCCCCTCGCTTTACGAAGGTATTCGCCTCGGGACCTACGAGGGCGATGAAGCGGCGATTGAATGCCTTGAGGCGAAAAATCGGACCTGAGTTTCGGTACTGTTTGACGAGAAGTGAGCGCAAATCGCGCATCATGCCGATGGTGTTGCCAACAAGTGGCAACCCCGGTGCCTGCGGTATCTTTTTGAAGCGACGAGGGGTGGTGGGAGGCTCTTTGTCGAGCTTTTGGATCGCTCTGGTAACCGATTGCCCGATCAGGTCCATTCTTCGAATCAGTTCGATCCGGTCTTGTACCTCCGATAGTTCCGACTGGGACAGAATATTCTTGAAAACGCCGCAGGCATCTGCCAGACAGATAATAACGATGTCGCGCGGGTCCGGAATTTCATCGGTGAATAGTACGCGCATAATGCGTAACCGGACTTCTTCTACTGTTGTTTTTCCATCAATGGTTGGATAGCGGCGGGAGCGCGACACCAGGCGCGAGAGGAGGAAGATATCTTCGGACTCGGCTTCCAATATGCCCCGGTTGACTAAACGCGTAAGTGCTTTATCGCGGATTTTGTCGTCTCGTTTGGCCGTTTGTGCGACCCAATAGCTGGCGTCTCGTGTGTTTGTATCGCGCGCGATGTCGGCCAAGGTGGGATCGAGCAGGTCGTCTTCAAGAGGCGTAGCATCAGCCAAAAAGAGATGATCGAGATCGGTATCGATGCGGTTTTCAAGAGCCAAATCCATCAACACGGCACCGGCGAGGACGATGTTCAAAGTGTTCGGTGTAAGACCGGTCGCGAAATCGCCCCGGTCTTCGTTGTGGAGAAGCAGCAGTATTTCTTCAGCAAATCTCAGCATGTATGACTTTACTAAATTGGTACTCAGGTTTGATAGCTTGGGTTTTTGTTAATATGGGCGAAAACCGCGTACCATGAATCCATTTTCTTTTTTTTCTTCTATCGGACGCTTTGAAGATTCTGCGCGGTTTTTTGTGGTGGTGCCGCGTATGACGACGTAATCATCGGCTCTGCGGTAGCGGTGTATGAAGACGGGGCGGGGTTTGTCCGAGTGGTTTTGTTTGGAGCCGTGAACGGTTTTGACGTGAAAGAAGATGGCGTCACCGGGTTGACCGGGTATTGGGAGGGCGCGTTCCCAGGGCCATTCGTCGTCTGCGAGGCCCAGGTGCGAGAAGGTGTCGATGTGGTCGAGTTGCCCCAGTTTGTGAGAGCCGGGTACGACGTGGAGGGCACCGTTTTTGAGGTCGGTGGGTACGACGTAGGTGAGGATGCCTACGGGGCCTTCGTACCGGTGTTCAAAATACGCCGAGTCCTGGTGCAGGTTTTTGGGATGGCCTCCGACGGGTTCTTTGTAGAGGCATTGCCCGTTGCCGTAGAGTTCGATGTTGGGCCCGAGTATGGCTTCGACGATATCGAGGGTGGGCGCGTGAAATGCCGAGCGAAAGAAGGTGGCGCTGGTGTTGTAGTTGATGCCGAGGACCATGATTTGTCGATCTCGTTCGTAATTTTCTGGCGCGGGTATAAAGAGGGTGCTGTTGGGCGTGCGCCATCCTTCGGGGATTGCCGTGGCTTGATCGAGGAGAACGAGGGATTGCCTGGCTGTGGCTTCGATGTCGCGGTGAAGCGCGTCAATGTATTCGCGGAGCAATCCCCGCACGACTATTGCGCCATGCGTTTTGAATGCTTCGGCTGCACGCTGAATGTCGATGTCTTTGGACTGGAAGTCCAGGTCGTTTAGAGAGATGGTTTGGGTCATGGATAAACTCAATCTTAAGATTGGCTCGGAGCATCCCGTAGCGTGTCTAAAATTTCACTGCAGTATCCTTCAACAATCGTACGCTCATGGGGTTGGAGTACCTCATCACGATTATGAGCCAAGGGATTTCTACACTTCGCAAGTAACTTTTGGCGTTCCTCCCAGTAATTCTTATCCCTGCCAAAGATAGGCCGAAAGAGGTCATCCCATAAACCTCTCGCACGAATAATCTCAAACAAATGCGTGGGATAAGTAAAATCGATCAGACTCTGTGATGCTCTATCTCCAAATGATTTTTCTTCTTTCTGCTGTGCTCTACGGCAGTCATCAAAAATGTTCTTTAAGTTTGGACGTGTTTTCCCCAGTTCGTCAATCCAGTTCACTCCATACGCATTGGACATGGTGTTTGTAATTACCTCACGAAGTGCTTTCTCAGTGTCTCTCCAGATCGGCCATAAATCTGCAGCAAATTCTGTTGCACGCTCCTGGAGCTTAAGATAATCGTGAAAGTGTTCTGAATAGGCAACGTAAGTTCCATTTTGGGTTGGCTTAATCAATCCGTAGTTTTGAAGTTCAGTCACATCAGTTCGCTTGACATCGATAACGGGACCAAACAAAATTTGGATTAACTTATTAAGGGTCCCTTCCCCCCGCAGTAAACGGATCATGTCGTCGTAATGTTCAAAGAAGGACTGGCTAATCGTATCGGCGGCTTTATCGATATTAATTTTTTGATTTTCAAGAAATATCTCGACAATTTCACATCCTAACATTTCAAGAAGATAGGGGTGTGCCCCGCAATAGAATAACACACGTTCTCGGTCAGCATCAGATAGTGATATCCCGATAGACAAAAATTGATCAAAGTAGGTTTCTAAGTCCTCCTCACGGAACGTTGCTAAACGTTGAACCTGAAAAATGTTATGAAATGGGGAGTTGGATCCAGCATCTTGCTCAATATCTCTAATACTCCGACGAGAGGTTAAAACGAGCGATAGCCGATAATCCGGGTAATCAGCCAACTCTCGTAAGCGCTGAAAAGCCGTATCCCCTTTGAAGAGAAGTCGAGCCTGATCAAATTCATCAATAATGAAAAGGGTGCCATAGCCAGCTTCCTGGACTTTCTTAAAAAAGCGTTTAATTTGGTTCCACGGATCCTGAGCCTCCAATGCGCGGTCGGCTAAACGTTGAATTTGTTCTGTGAGCCAGTTTAAGTCCTCCATTTCATCAACACATTCAGTTACAAGCGAGCGGAAGAAATTCAACGACTGATTATACGAAGAAAGCCCTATCCAAATCGGAAGAACTCCCTTCTGGGTTAGCTTATCTTTCTGCTCAATGATCGTTTTGTAAGCCAAGCTGCTTTTGCCGATACGATGTATCCCAATGATAGCCAGGTTCCCCGGATCCGTGGGCTGAATGATTCGACTTTCAATAACCCTTATAATTTCCTTACGACCGATGAAGCGTTCTCCGCGAACAATTTTACCGTAATCTGCAAATGGATTTTCAAACGCAGAATTCATTCTGTTCTCCAATTTCATCCATTAATGACAAGCCATTCTTTGAAAAGAGCAACCTGAATTTGGTAATATTGCCCCTGATCGTGTTTAACGACATCCCGTTTCACGAGATCGTCCAGAATTTTATCGACGCGTAAACAGGTTTCGCAGTCAATTTTATCCCGATGACAGGGCCCTGTCCTGCTATTGGCGGCAATGGCCTTGAGAACTTTTAATGCATCATCATCTGAGATAGCATCCGCTGATGTATCTCCCGAATTAATGAGGTTATCAAACTTGTCTAAACCAAACGCATTTACACCCTGTATCAGTTCATTTTTAACCTGCTCTACATCCGCCTCTGTTACCAGTCCGGCATGTTTAAGATTCATATATTCAACCAGACGGTTGCATAAGATTTGAATGTAGAATGGACTGCCCGCGGTGAGATCTAAAATCTGTTCAATTGCTTGCTCTCGGTAACGACTTTCACCCTGTCTGCCGCCGATACGGATGGGATCTTCGATGAGTTTAGTAGCGTCTTGTTTGTTGAGGTAGGTGACGCGTTCATCCTGTGTTGTGCCAAACTCGTTGGGAAAACGTTCCTTAAACTTTGGCATCACATCCTGCCCCACCAAAACAGCACTGAAATAGTTTGCTTGCAACAAAGCTTTCCAGTTTTGCATGAATGCTTCGTGAATTTTACCAGCAACGATTCGGTCGTAAATATACTGGAATTCATCTATCAAGAGCACAACCCTTACACCACGCCAATCCTCTTGTCTAGAGACGAGGCGATTTAGGGTTTTAAAAGTGTCTTGAAAGCATTGTAGCGGGGCGGGATGATTATAGAAATCAAGATCATCGGGTGTAGAGAGGTCCAATGAACTAAAATCGTCAGCGGATCGATCTTCAATCGCGTATTCTAACTCTGTTAAAATGCGCTTGAGAATCTGGTATAGGAGAGGGACTTCGGAATCCGGATCCTGAATCGTCCCAATGTTTCCCAGATCAAGGATAAGTAGCTCATTATCTTTTTGGAGTAACGTCTTCAGGTGATACAAAACCGAAGACTTACCAGATCGTTTTTGTCCAAATACTATGACACACTTGCTCTGCAAGCGAGATTCTTGAATAGTCTGTGCAATGTTTTGGATTAATTCATCACGTCCAAAAAACATGGCTGGATCGCCGACAATTCCCCCTTCGGCATAGGCAGCATAAGGGTTTTTAATCGTCTCAAAATCATCTTGGGGATAGAGGCGAATTGAGAGATTTTCGACCTGCGTTTCTTCTTGTTCATCTGCACGGGTACGATACCGGGCATAAATGGGAAAAGAAAATGTTTGGGAGTCTAAAGCTTTGTGGGTCACACGCAATGGCACTTTCAAAATTGACGATTCGCCTCCACGTAAGGATTCATCTCGTTTAATATCTGGCTCTGTGACCGTGAAAAATGCCTGGTCTCCCTTGATAACCAACTCCAATGCCTCAGCGGGACTCCGCCCTTTCTCATTCTCTATCACAATCTGTACCTCAATTTTTCCGTTGGTGTCCGGTGCATAAGATTCCACAGGGAGCCTGAGTGTCAATTGGGGTTTTGAAGTCACATAGAGTTCTTTAAGATATTCGCTGATTTTTATCTGGATGTTCTCGATCACTGGATACAGCATCTCGACAGATATTCGAGTGGGACTCTTTTCAATCTCTGCCAGCAAGTCGCGGCAATAATTGTCAATCTGACTGCACAAACGTTCTCGTGCTTCAAATTGGTTTTGTTTGCACAATTCTACTGCTTTTTCTAGCATTTCTCGCAGATGTTGGACTCGGTCTTGGTCGAGGCCAAATCTGAGTCTGTCAACAATACTCCCGCACTGTTCAACGGCATCTTCTAACCAGGCTGTCTTTAATTGAAGGTTATTGAAGTGGCGTAAATTGATATTAAGTTCGCGTGTTTTTCCGGCGAGTCTATCACTCAATTGGTCCCATAGAGAGATAAATTTCTGTCTCGAAAGGTCAGAATCGGGAATATCAACACCTTCATCCTTGAAGTAGCTTAGTGCCTTCGCACGTAAATCCTGTTGATCATATAAACGTCCCAGAAGACGACTTGCAGCATATCTGCTGCGAAAAACGAGATACGTAATGTCATCAAATATTCTTTGGGAATCAGCAAGAGTAATAACCTTGTGCATTGTCTTATCAATAGAAGGGGTATGAGGCGGCATAGGTATGTCAGCGCGTCCCAGGCGTGAATGAAGGAATCTTACGAGGGCATTGACAACATCCTGTTCATCTCGTTGTCTACGACTTCGGTCTCCATCATAAACACTGAGTGCTTCAGCATACCATTCTCGTGCTGCATCAAGATTTTCGTTGTTAACCACTACATCGTCTCCTTTAGAGGCGAAACAGCGGCCGAGGAATCTATAAAATCTGGGATCTTCATCTTCTCGAATCGAAATAATTTTGGCAGCAGATAAGTAATAACTGGCACGGTCAGACGGTCGAGATGTTCTCAATTCTGTTGCTTGACGTTCTAAAAAATCAATATCTGAACGCTTGAATATCTTTGACTGAATCCGATCCGGTCGTACGCCTGTAAAGTCACACCGATCCAAAAAAAACTGAGTAAATGCACTCATTGGCCCGCTTGAATAATCTGAAAGCTCCGCTTCAATTACAATCTCGTCAAGGCGTTCTTTTTCGCCAGTCTGTTTGGATTGACGAACGGCATTAAGCAGTTCGTCAGATATTCTATCTGATGAAACAGCCAAAATTTGATTGAGCACTTCTTCTGCTTCATCGTAGCGTTCCTGTCTTGACAGACATAAGGCGAGGTTACGTTTGGCGGAGACATGGTTTGGCTGGCGTTCAAGAATCTCTCTGAATAGATTCTCAGCTTTTTTATATTTTTTTATTTGAAAGTAGGAACTCGCAATCTGCCACCGAATCTGGTCCTTTTTTTCTGTCGTTGTCGCCTGTTTGAATTGTTTTTCCAAGAGCTCAATCGTTTTATGCACATCAAACTTTTTGTAAATATTCGTCAGCAAGTTTTCTAATGATTGCTGGTTGCGAATCTGAGAACGATTCTGTTCAATAACTTTAATCGCATCCTCAAAGCGTTCGCGTTGTGATAGAAGCCCTGCTAAAGCATTTACAGCAGATTCCAAATTGTCGTTTTCACGAATGGCTTGTTTAAAAAACTGCTCAGCTTTGTCCAAATTTTTTTCAACTACTTGTGCCCGTTCGGCGCGAGCGAAGGGATTAGATCCCTTTGGTACGGCTATCTCCTGTGCGTACTCTCCCCATTTGTCGTAGTTTTCCTTTGCATTCGGGTAATTCTTATTGATAGAGAGAACCTGTCTGATATGTGAAATTGCTATGGCATAATCTCCATTATCCGCTGCTCTTTCGGCAAGTTCATACTGTTCATGAATTGTCTTGTATCGAAAAATTTGGGTTGCATTTGGTCCTTTAGATCCTTGAGTCGCTTGGAAAGAAACAGGGATTGGGTCATCGGAAAAATAAGTCAGCTCTTCACGCAACACAGGATCTATAATTGCACTTATATGAAAGAAATACTCAGTTCCTTTTCCATCCCGAAGAAAACCGTAGCCTTGATGAGACTTGTAGCTATAAATATGGCCTTGTGGCGGTTGGTCTTCTACAGCTTGAGATACTTCCTTTGCATCCATCTGCCTTGAAATCTCTTCAGCGACGCTCTGGTAATTTTCTGTCGGTTGCTGGTCAAGAGCGTTCAGTGTTTTTTCAAAAGAAGAAATTGAAATTTCACCAGCTATGGCCTTCTTCAAAGCTTCTTTTCCCGTCGTTTCTCGGCCTGCCATCTTGAGGAGGTAAACCCCTGTTTCCAATAGGAGTGAGGTTTCCTCTTGAGAAATTTTTCGGTGTTCAGTCTGGCATATATGGCTCAATTCCCTGCAGGTATTGAACTTGATCAATAGATGTACATACAAATACCAGGCCTCTATATCATCGGTGATCGGCAATCGCTGGAAAACCTGACCCAAACTGTAGCAAGCTAGTTCCTCGTTTTCAGTTTTCTGAGCGACGACAGCAAGATTATACCAATCGATCTCATTTTGCGAAAAAATTGCAATGTCTTGATAATTATTGAGAGCCTCTTCTCGATTTCCAGAAAGTGTATAGAAGTACGCGAGGTGGCGTTTTATGCTTGACGAACTCCTATAACGATTCGCCAAACTCTGGAGTTCGGTGATAATCGGCTGAATGCGACCAAATGTTGTACTTAGCTCATTGTTCTTCTTTGCGTATTGGTATTTATCCCGGATTCTGTCCCAGATTTTAGTCGCCTCTTTTTTAGGTCTGTCACTTAAGTCCTTTAAGTCCTCCTGTGGAAACTTAAAATCTGGTTCTTTAAGCTCAATTTTTGCGCTTTGACATTTGGTTTGAAAGCGCGTTTCAATTTCGACCATTTTTTTTTCGGTCTCAATTTCGGCACTCGATGGCGCAGGAGAGCTCGGTTTTCCAGATTGATCGGCTTTGGATTTTTCCCCAGCAGTTAATGTATCGGAATGGTTCTCATTTAATGGTTCACTGAGCTGAGAACCATCTTTTGATATATCTGGATCCGGCAAGGGCTGCAAATAGTTGACTCTTTCAATGGGAATCTCTGCCGGGTCTTGGTTTTCTTCGACTTCAATTTTGATATGGTCCTGTCCGATTTCTACGAACCTGCCAGAGACTGTATCACCACCCTTGAGAACAAACTTGGCACTACTGCCAATTGGAACTCGCTTCTGAATCCATATAGCATTCATTTTTTTCTCCGATCATCTATTGCGATTATGGATGCTTTGACTTTCATGATACCCAAAGCAACGCAAACTGTCACGCATATTTTGTGCTTTTAGACATGAAGTCCGAAAGCCTGTGCGATCCTTTTTGCAGTTTCCGAAGCTGTTAATCTGGTGTTGTTAATTTTTACGTAATTTTGTGTGTAAAAGAAATCGTCCTTTGAATTCAGTTTGTAATTTTTGTCACTTTCGATCAGATTTTTTCTCGACGCTTCAATATCGCGTTTTGAAGGTTTCTGTTCTAACCTTAATGGAGATGCGTTTCGCTTGAGGCGCTCTTCTTGATCTGCTTCGAGTTCGACGAAATAGATTGTTCCTCCTTTTTCCCGAAAAATATCGCAGCACTGGTCTATGAAGTTCTTGTCTGATGGATGGTCGAGTGCCTAGACGTAGGTGAAGATCAGGCCCGGTAAATTACTGTTTGCGACTTCTTCAAAAATGCGTTTTCGAAATTCGTTTACCAACCGGTGAAATTCAGGCTGACCGAAATCAAAAAAATTAAGCGCGATTTCAATGGTCATGTGGTTGTGAAAAACCTTTAAGCCCGTGAGTTTCGCCAGTTCATAACCCACTGTCATTTTTCCGACAGCAGGTGGTCCGAATACGATTACGAGTTTCATGGGATTATTCAATATAGAAGTTCTGAGAGAGTTATACGGCGGTTTTCTTCCATTGATCGTTCGGCTGCGAGACCGATTAGCGCGGCGTTGATGGCGGTGCGGGCGTCGGTTTGCCAGTTGCCATTGTGGATGTCGTTGAGGAATTGGGTTTGGATTGTGATGTCCGATGCTTCGGCTGCGGGCAGGTCGCGTTCGCCCGATTTTGTCGATAGGCACCAGCCATTACCCCTGTTGATGAGTGTTCCGTCTGTCATGACAATACGACGATATTCTTCGGCATTGGAAATTTCGATGCCCCCGGCCCAGTTCCATTGCCCAATACCGCCGTTTTCAAAACCGACTGTGACGGAATTTGCAAAGCTATCATAGGTACTGTCATCGCGTATATTTTCGTAGTGGGCTGCGGCTTCAACCCAGGTGGCGGTACCAAAGCAATCGACGAGTGGATAGATGTTATAGACAAAAAAGAGGGCTGGTGGACCCGATATGGAAATATTAAAGAGGATCTCAGGACGTTGACCTCGGCCCGGGGTGAGGCGGGTGAAGAGTGCTGTTATGAGATTTCCCGTTTGGGCTGTTTGTCGTTTGAGTGCCCGGTGAGATGGCGAGAGTACTTCGTTGTGGCCCACGCGGAGGACGTGGGACGACTGGTCGATTCTGGAAAGCAATTGTCGCGCTTCATCGATATTGCGCGTTGCGGGATATTCGGTAAAAACGTGTTTGTTTGCATCGAGCGCGGCAAGGGCGATTTCGCTGTGGGTGTCGTTGTAGGTGCATATTGCGATGGCGTCGATGTCGTCGCGTTTGAGTATATCCCGATAGGCCGGCAGGTAATCTACGGCGTGCTTGTTGGCGAGTGCTGGCCCGGTTTCTGGATTTCGCGCTGCAATGGTAATGAGTTCAAAGCCGTCGGTTTGAGAAAAGTGCTGGGCGTGGCGACTCGCCATACCGCCTGAGCCGATGATGCATAAGCGAATGTCGTTCATTTTTCCTCCATAAAAAAAGAGTCCGCGAGGTTGCTTGCAGACTCTTTTTGCGCTGTGATGTTGACGCGCGTTAGTTCGGCGATATGTCGTCTGAGAAGAGTCCGCCGGTGAACTTGAGCATGACTTTGAAGGATGCCAGGCCCACGGGACGCCCATCGGGATCTACGATGGGTATGTGGCGGAAGCCGTGCAGAGACATCAGGTGCAGGAGATGACCGATGGGATCAGATGTTTTCAATGCGGTGGGGTCTTTGGTCATCAGGCTATCGATCGTTATTTTTGTCAGGTCTATATCGCGCCCGGCAACTTTTTCAAAGAGATCGCCCTGTGCGAATATGCCGCGCAATAAGCCCCGTTTGTTAACGACCAGCAAGCAGCCCAGATTTTTGCTGCGCATGGTCTCGACGGCATCGGCTACCGAAGTATCGGCGGATACGCATTCAGGTACTGGCAGATCGAGCGATGAGATCGGATCGTAGAGCAGTTGCTGAAGCGCGGTGCGCGGTGCCATGGGGTCTTCTTGTTCGATATCGGGAATGATATTCGATGTGGGCAATTCTTCGTGGACTTCTTGCACGGTTTCGGCGTCGGGACCTTCGGGAACAATCCAGGTGTCTGTCGCGTGATACAGTGCATTGAGATCGCCTGCGCCGCGGTCTTCAACTGCCTGGCGGCCCTGTGCGATGATTTGCTCTTCGTAAATTGGGCGTTCTACACAGCGAAATACGCCGAGTGGCACCGGATAGTCCGGATGCGTGAGGCGGCTGAGCAAATACGCATGGGCTGGATTGTCCAGGGTTTCGTCGTGTGCGAGCAGGTCGCTTTCCGATACGCCATTACCCAGGGTTACGACTTCGGGCGCGAGCTTGTTGACGCGGATGCCTTTGTCTCGGTCTTTGCCAAAGATGATGGGTTGGCCGTGTTCGAGGATCACGGTCTGATCGTCTTTGACATTCGCCTCGGTAGCAAAAGACCAGGCACCGTCGTTGTAGATATTGCAGTTCTGGTAGATTTCGACAAAGGACGTGCCGCGATGTTCGGTGGCGCGTTTGAGGATCTCGGCCATGTGCTTGGTATTGCGGTCAACACTGCGGGCGACAAAGGTGGCTTCGGCTGCCAGGGCAACGCTTATGGCATTGAAATCCTGTTCCACGGAGCCCATGGGCGACGAATAGGTGCGCGTACCCGGCGGCGATGTGGGTGAATATTGTCCTTTGGTGAGACCGTAGATCGCATTGTTGAAGAGTATGATGTTGAGATTGACGTTGCGACGCAGCACATGCAACAGGTGATTGCCGCCTATGGATAGGCTGTCGCCATCGCCCGTGATTACCCACACGTGCAGGTCGGGATTGGCTACTTTGAGGCCCGTCGCCACGGTTGCCGCACGACCGTGAATGGTGTGCAGACCGTACGTGTTCATGTAATAGGGGAAGCGACTGGAGCAACCAATGCCCGATATAAAGACCATTTCTTCTCGCGCAATGCCCATTTCGGGCAATACGCGTTGCATCTGTGCGAGGATGGCGTAATCGCCACAACCGGGGCACCAGCGCACTTCCTGGTCGGATACGAAGTCTTTTCGCGTCAGTGTTTCAATAGCGTCTGCCATGTTTGGATTCCTCTATCATGATGCGTTCTTTGGAGCACCCAGTATTTCGGCGATTTTGTCGGCGAGTTCTGAAATTTTGAAGGGCAATCCCTGAACTTTATTGAAGGGGACGATGACCTGTGTGGGATATTTGGCCTGGAGCAGCAAAGACAATTGTCCCATGTTGAGTTCGGGCACGAGTATGGTTTTGTAACTCGATAGTATCGCGCCCAGATTTTTGGGGAATGGGTTGAGGTAGCGCAGATGTGCTGCGGCAACCGAATAGCCCTGCTGTCGCATTCGGCGCACTCCCGAGCGAATTGCACCATAAGTACATCCCCAGCCCAGGACGAGCAAATCGCCCGATTTGGGACCCATGACGTGCTGGAGTGGAATGCGGTCGGCGATGCGCGCCAAACGTTCGGCGCGTATGTTCGCCATGTGCTGGTTGTCATCCGGGTCGTAGGATACATTGCCCGTGCCGTCTTCTTTGCCCAGTCCACCCAGTCTGTGTTCAAGGCCCGGCGTGCCCGGCAATACCCAGGGGCGAGATAGCGTTTTTGGGTCTCGCAGATAAGGCAAGAAGCCCTCGGCATCGGTTCTGTGTTCGACTGAAATGGTCGGAATATTATCCGGATCGGGGATTTTCCACGGTTCAGCGCTGGTGTTGAGGTATCCATCGGAGAGGAAAATGACCGGACTCATGGTTTCTACGGCGATGCGGAACGCTTCGATGATCATGTCAAAGCAGTCTGATGGCGTGGCCGGGGAAACAATGGGAATGGGGCTGTCGCCATTGCGACCAAACATGCATTGGAGCAGATCAGATTGTTCTGTTTTGGTCGGCATGCCGGTGCTGGGGCCGCCGCGCTGAAAATCGCAGATGACGAGGGGTAATTCCATCATCAGGGCGAGGTTCATGGCTTCGCTTTTCAGTGCGATGCCGGGGCCGCTGGTGCCTGTGGCGGCAAATGCCCCCCCAAAAGCAGCGCCGATGACCGAGCCCAGTGCGGAAATTTCATCTTCTGCTTGAAAGGTTCGCACGTCAAAATTTTTCAATGCGGCCAATTCTTCGAGTACTGCGCTGGCTGGCGTGATGGGATAGCTGCCGTAAAAGAGGGTTTTGCCCGCTTTGTGAGCCGCGGTGACCATGCCTATTGCCGTGGCTTGTGTACCCGTGACAGCGCGATAAGTGCCCGGTGCGACGACGGCTTTTTTGACCTGGTACTGAACCTGAAATTCTTCGACTGTTTCACCAAAGTTGTAGCCGGCTTTCAGGGTGCTCACATTGCCGTCGATGATTTCGTCTTTGCCCTGAAATTTCTTTTCGAGCATGCGAATGGTCGGCTCTATCGGGCGGTCAAAGATCCAGTAGGACAGGCCCAGTGCGAAGAAGTTTTTCATCATGTCAATCTGGCGATTGGTCAGGCCCTCAACGTGTGCGACAGCTTCTTTGTGCAGCGTGGTGAGGGGGACTTTGACAACGCGATAATTAGAGAGGCCATTGCCTTCGAGGGGGTCGCTGTCGTATCCGGCTTTGCGCAGGTTGTTGCGCGTAAAGTTGTCGGTATTGGCAATGATGATGCCGCCGTCTGGAAGGTCGTTGACATTGGCTTTGAGTGCTGCCGGGTTCATCGCTACGAGGACTTGAGGCTCATCCCCGGGCGTGTATATGTCTTCGCTGGATATGTGGATTTGAAACCCGCTAACGCCGGGCAATGTGCCGGCGGGCGCGCGGATTTCAGCGGGAAAGTCCGGCAGGGTGCTGATGTCATTGCCGACGATTGCCGAGGTGTTGGCAAATTCTTTGCCGATGAGCTGGCTGCCATCGCCGGAATCACCTGCAAAGCGAATGGCAATTGATTCGATTTCGGACAGTTCGAAAAGTGCCGATTCGGCCGTTTCTTCAATGTCTATTTCGGCCATAAATCCTCCTGAAGTATTTTAGGCACCAGCCCGAGCGCTGGCAAAGTGGTCGGGTGTTGGCGGTAAGTTGTAGATTTCTTCTGGAAAATGATCGCTCATGTATTTGATGATGGCATAGTGTGTCAGTGTGCCCAATACGCGCCCTTCTGCATCTACAACGGGCATGTAGCGGTGGGGTTTGTCGCTCATAAATCGGATGGCTTCGATTAGTGTGGTATCCGATTGCAGGGTGAGCGGATCGGGGGTCATGATCGTTTCTATGGGCGCGTTGATTACTTCGGATTGGTCGATTACGCGGCGGGCAATATCGTGTGCTGTAAAGATGCCGATTAGTTTGCCCTGATCCATGACCAGCGCGCATTTGCGCTGACTATTCTGCATTTTTGCGATGACTTGATCAACGGGATGGTCTTTTTGTACTTCGACGTAAAAGGAGAGATCGACGTGTTTTACTGTGTCGTTGTGGAGGCTGTAATTCAGATCCATTGGGAAGGCTCTTTGGGGTGATTTTAGAGGGGTTTGGAGGTATAATTTTAGAGCAATTTAATATAAGGTATTTACATGTGTGTGGCAAGTATTGTTCTAATAATATAGCATGAGAGGCAAATCCAATACATCTGTTCAAAAAGGTCGGTTCGGAAATTGTTTGATCTGCGGTTTTTTGCCTCTATATTGCATGACAATATTTTTAGAAGTCGTTTTTGCTGTGGGGAAGATATGCTGCGATCCGGGGCTGGACATTCAAATGAAGCCGAGGGCATGTACGCTGTTGAGGCCGCTTTGTCAGAAGCCATGAAGGGGCTGGGCGATGTTGCGGTTGATGCTGCGTTTCTTTTTTTGACCTATCACCACATGGGCGATGCGGCTGCTATGGTGGATGTTGTTATCGATCGGGTGCAGACAGAGGCTGTGTTTGGATGTAGTGGCATGGGGGTTTTGACAGATGCCCGAGAAAATGATCGCGAGCCTGGGGTGGCGGTGCTGGTTTTGGGCGGAGATCATCTCGAGGTGACACCTTTTGTGGCAGAGGGTGCCGATGCCGGGGTTATGATTGGCGAGCGCGTGGCAGCCCAGGGCACAGAGGATGCGTTGCTGGTGCTTATGTGTGGGATTTATTCCAATCCGGCGATTTGTCTGGAACAGATTGCCGAGATGGCTGGCGATGTGCCCGTTGTGGGGGGCGTTGCGTCGGGCAATCCGTGGGGATCAGCGTCGCCGCAGACATTGCAATGGTGTGGACAGTGGATTGGTGAACACGGTGTGGTGGGGGCGTTGCTGTCCGGAGTAAAGGTGGCTACGGGGGTGGCACAAGGTTGCCAACCGTTTGGACAGGCTTATGCGATTACCAGAGCCGAGGGCAATGTGATTCAGCAGATCGCATTTGTTCCGGCTGTGGATGCGCTGAAGGAGGCGCTCAATACGCTTTCGGCAGAGGAAAAGGCCGATTTGCGCTACAATATTTTTGTGGGTCTGGCGATGGATGAATACGCAATTGAACGGGGGCGAGGCGATTTTTTAATTCGCAGTTTGACGCATATCGACGAGCAG
Source organism: Candidatus Latescibacterota bacterium (assembly GCA_022822565.1). Classification (GTDB taxonomy): domain Bacteria; phylum Latescibacterota; class UBA2968; order UBA2968; family UBA2968; genus VXRD01. Next base: position 4,969 of record JAJEAX010000350.1, on the reverse strand, counting down.
TCGGGTGCGATTGCAGTTAATGAACAGGTGTCTGTGGGACAGACCATTCAATTTAATAGGCGCACACCCCATGCGGGACATGAAGATATGGTGAAGGTGATGCAGGAGTTGCGGGAATCTGTCGGGCGCCCGTCCAATACATGTGGTTTGTATTTTAACTGTATGGGACGCGGATTTGGGCTTTATGGCCAGCCCGACCACGATGTTCTGGTGATTCGCAAACACCTGGGCGCTTTTCCGATGGCTGGCTTTTTTGGCAATTCAGAGCTGGCACCTGTGGGCGGGCGCAATTTTGTTCATAGTTATACGGGCGCGCTGGCACTGATTTGGGAGGAGTAGGGAGGTACTGTTATCCGATTCGTCCCGCTTTGGAGCGTCCCCCGCGCCAAAGGTCGTACTGAGGGTCTGCGTACTGGTCAAAGAAGTTCTGGATGCGGTTGCGACATTCGTTGATGACGTTTGTGTGGGAACGGTCCGCCAGGTTGTTGCGTTCTTCCGGGTCTGTTAGCATATCGTATAGTTCATCCGGGCCATCAGGATGACGCCAGGTGTATTTCCAGCGGTCATTTCGCACCATGCGCGCGTTTTCAAATTCGTGGAATATTTCGTTATTCCACGCCATTTCTTTTCCCATAAGTGTTGGGGCATAACTCGTGCCCGGGAGATTGGGGTTGTCGGCGATCCGATCCTGTAATCCCAGATAGTCCAGTACGGATGGGAAGAAATCGTAGTTGCATGTTCGCCCTTCAAATACCCCGCCCGCCGGTATCCGCCCGGGCTGGCGGAATATCAGGGGAATGTGGATGGTTTCTTCATAAGTATGAAGGGGCCGGGAGTGGTCTCCCATGCCCCACATTCCGTGATGTCCACCGCACCAGCCCTGATCTGCTGTGAATATTATCAGGGTGTCTTCTTCCAGGCCGTATTCTTTTAAGGCGTTTGTTATTTCGCCTACTCCATCATCTACCCCACTCACTGCTGCGGCATATCCGCGAATGCTCACCGGGTTGTTGATCATGTCCCGATTGCTGCGTAGCCACGGATGTATTGGTTCTCTGGGGAAGCTCGGTAGTTCTTTGTTCGCGTAGTATTCGGTATGACGATTGACATGTGTTTCCAACATGCTCTGGCCCAGGCCGTAGGGACCATTGTACGCTACGTAGAGAAAGAACGGCTGGTGGTGGTTTTGCCGCAAGAATTCCAGGGCGTGTTCTGTTATGGCTTCGGTTGTGTATCGGGGTTCGGTGTAAACCTGTTCTCGCCAGATCCATTCATCGTCGTAAAATGTGGTGGTGTGTCCCTTTGGGCGGGTAAACCAGTATGAGAATCCCTCCTGGGGCCGCAGGCTGTTTCCCAGATGCCATTTTCCGCTCAGTCCGCATACATGGCCCGCATCTGCCATTACGCGGGGGAGGTTTGCAAATTCGCGAATGGTGCAGTACGCGTCTGGTCCCATCTGTGCATCTGGTCTTTCTCCGCCGAGGTAACAGTGTACGCCGTGCTGAGAGGGGATCATTCCGGTCATGAATGTGGCGCGGCTGGGCGAGCAGACCGAGTTTACGCAATAGGCGTTTGAGAACCGGATCCCTTCATCTGCGAGTCTGTCGATGTTGGGGGTTCGGATATCCGGATTGCCATAACAGCCCAGGGTCCATGCGCCCTGATTGTCGGTCATGATGAATACGACATTCGGCATTTTATGGTCCTCTTGTGAAACGGGCGACGAGGTGGGATCAGACGACCATACGGGATCGCGCCTACGTACCCCTTCGTGTCTCTTAGTGTCCTTCGTGGATCTCATACGTCTTTCTCGTATCGCTCATCTCCCACTTCGTCCTGCAAGCGGTGGAGTTCGTCTTTTAGTTCGGCGACTATTTCTGCGTATTCTGGGTTGTGATAGACGCTGTTCAATTCGTACGGGTCTTTGTCCAGGTCAAATAATTCCCATTCTGGTTCTCGGGCGTCGTCCGAGGCACCTTCTTGTCCACATCCGTCGGCGTAGTAGTAGATGAGTTTGTGCCGATGCGTTCTGACTCCGTAATGCGCGTAGATGTTATGTCCGTTGAGATGCATCCAATAGCGGTAATACATTGAGGTGCGCCAGTAGGCGGGTCGGTCGCCGTTTAATAGGGGGCGCATGCTGTGTCCCTGAAAATGGCTGGGGATGTTTATGCCGGCGTAGTCCAAAAATGTAGATGCGAAATCTACGTTGAGGATCATGTCGTCGCAGACACTGCCGGCTTTGATTTCTTTGGGGTACCGGATGAGGAACGGCATGCGGAGAGATTCTTCGTACATGAAGCGTTTGTCGTACCAGCCGTGGTCGCCGAGGTAGAAGCCCTGGTCCGATGTATAGACGACGATGGTGTTGTCGGTTAGTCCTTCTTCGTCCAGGTAGTCCAGTACGCGACCGACATTGTCATCGACGGATGCCACACAGCGCAAGTAGTCTTTGATGTAGCGCTGGTATTTCCATTTCATGTCTTCTTCGGGGGTCAAGCCTTCGGGGACAGGCTGTTTCAGGTCGCGGGGGTTCAGGTCGCGGTTGACGCGCATTTCAGCCTGAGATGCGGCTGTGGCGCGGTTGCTGTAGTCGTCCCATAGTGTTTCGGGTTCCGGAATGTCGATGTCTTCGTACATGTCCGCGTGTTTGTCGTCTGGCTCCCAGGGACGGTGAGGTGCTTTGTGGTGGTACATGAGCATGAATGGCCTGTTTTTGTCGCGGTCTTTTAACCAGTTCAGTGCGAGGTCAGTTATGATGTCTGTGGTATATCCTTCGTAGTGGACTTCTTTGCCCATGTCGTACATCATGGGGTTGTGATACGCGCCCTGGCCGGGGAGTACGTTCCAGTAGTCAAATCCGGTGGGGTCATTGTGTCCGCCGTGCCCGAGATGCCATTTGCCCACCATTGCGGTCTGGTATCCCGCTGCTTGTAACAGTTTGGGAAATGTGACCTGTCGTCCGTCTAAATTTGTGCGCAATGTGGTTACGCCGTTGATGTGGTTGTACGTTCCGGTGAGGATTACCGCCCGGCTCGGCGCGCAAATCGAGTTGGTGCAAAAGCAGTTGTTAAAGCGCATTCCGCCTTCGGCAATGCGATCCAGGTTGGGCGTTTCGTTAATCCGACTGCCATAACAACTCATGGCATGCGATGCATGATCATCGGTCATGATAAATAGGATATTGGGTCTTTCGCTCATGTGTGCTCCTGTTGGTTATGGGTTATTTGAAGATTGTATAATATAGTTATCGAGAGAATGAAAAACAGAGATTTGTGTATCAGTCCTCGCGATGCGGTTGCTGTGAAGTTTAGTATATAGCGCGCGATTTTGATATTGACAAGTGCTCAAACGTTTAGTATGGTCTGTCAGGATATGGCAAACCCGACCAGGCAATGAGGAAATAATGACAAGCACCTATTCAGAACAGAAATCAACCGGATCGCATTACACGCCCCCTGCTCTGGCTGAATTCGTTGCAAAAGAAATGCTGAAATTTTGGAAGCCGCCAGAGAACACACGCAGAATCAATGTATTCGATCCCGCGCTCGGTGACGGTGAATTATTACTTGCTGTTCTGAAAAATTTACAAAAAATGGATGTAAATCTATCCGCAAGCGGATACGAAACCAATCAGTCTGAGATGCTTTCTGCAAAAAAAAGAATACATGACCAGTTTCCAAAGGTTGCCATTGGGTTTCACAATCGAGATTTCCTCGCGCAATCAGCGGGCTATTTCTCTCAGCCTGATCTTTTCCAAAGCCGACAACCAGAGCAATTCGATCTCGTAATCTCAAATCCCCCTTATGTGAGAACTCAGGTAATGGGAGCAAAAAAGTCTCAGGATATAGCTCGTCAATTCGGACTGGCAGGAAGGGTGGACCTCTACTATGCCTTCATTGTTGCGATAGCCCAATATCTTCATCCAAAGGGTATTCTTGGAATAATCGTATCCAATCGATTTATGACGACCAAATCTGGAGAAACCTTAAGAGCCAAAATAAAAGAAATGTATGATATCGAACATATTTGGGATCTCGGCGACACAAAACTTTTTGATGCGGCTGTGCTTCCAGCGGTCTTGATGTTGAAACCAAAAATACTTGGAAGATCCAAAATTACTGCCAAATTCACTTCCATTTATTCTTCTGATCCCGCAAAAAGAGTACACAATTGCGAGAGTCCAATCGAAGCCCTTCAGCACAGCGGGTATGTCAAAACAAAATCCAACGGATACTTCAGAGTTTTGAAGGGAGAGTTGGATTCAGGGCGAAAACCAGAGGACATCTGGCGAATCACGACAAAGGAAAGTAGAGAATGGCTAAGCAGAGTCCACAGGCATACCGCTGCCACATTCAAGGATATTGGCAAGATCAGAGTAGGCGTTAAAACCACCGCTGATCGCGTATTCATAAGATCAGACTGGGATGACATGCCTTTGGGTAAACGACCGGAGTTGCTCAAAGATTTAACAACCCATCACATTGGAAATCCGTACAGGTCAAAGCCCCCAAAAAGCAAGATTCTTTACCCTCACACTATTCTTGAGGGAAAGCGTTGTGCCGTCACCCTGGCGAATTACCCAAAATCAAAAGCCTATCTCGAAGAACACAGAAATCAGCTTGAAGGCAGAAAGTACGTAACTGAAGCGGGAAGAAAATGGTATGAAATATGGGTACCCCAGGATCCAAAAGCCTGGAAAAAAGCCAAAATCGTTTTTCGGGATATAGCTGAACATCCAACATTTTGGCTGGATCTGGATGGCACTGTAATAAACGGAGACTGCTATTGGATTTCATGCTCTGAAAAAAACGAACTGACTTGGCTGGCTCTTGCTGTCGGCAACTCTTCTTTTATAGAGTGCTTTTACGACCGGAGTTTCAACAATAAATTATATGCTGGAAGAAGACGATTCATGACGCAATATGTTGAGCAGTTCCCTCTCCCAAGAATAGATTCGGCACCAGCA
>JAJEAX010000255.1 GCA_022822565.1 Candidatus Latescibacterota bacterium | reverse complement strand
TGTACCTCTCACCGCGGGCATCTGGTGGCGCAAAGCCAATCGCTCTGGCGCGCTCTGGTCGATGATTTCAGGTGCTATCGCCTATCTCATCCTGCTCCAAATCGCGCCCGATCAACCCGCCGACCTCCTCGCAGTACCCATTGGTCTTCTCGCACTTATCATCATCACCAAAGCGACTGCAAAAACAGATCCACCCTTGCCCCTGAGCAACACTGAAGGAACGCCACTCGCTTATGAGAATCGTCTGGGTGCTCTAAACCCAATTCGAGGTTTATCCGATAGATAAATTAAAAGGAGACGTAATCATGCCCCAACTTCTCGAAAAAGCACTCCATGAAGTGTCTAAACTTCCCCCTGAAAAGCAGGAGGCTATCGCAAGTATAATCCTTGAAGAACTCGAAGATGAACGCCAATGGGATGAAGCGTTTGCCGCATCACAAGATAAACTCGCCAAACTCGCCCAAAAAGTCCGGGAGGATGTCAAGGCGGGCCGTTTCAAAAAAATGGGACAGAGGATAACGTATGTCCAATAACTTGTTTTCCACTTATCGCCAGGGCGAGAATCGCATCACCTCTACGTTCTTAGCTGTTCTTCAACGGTTGAGCCTACCCAACATAGACCGAATTCTTGGAACACTTATTGGGGATACTGCTTTCAGTCTTGTCTCTTTCGAGAACCAGCCAAAAAGAAAGAGATCGACACCTGACGCCAGAATTAGGACGGGACCTGCTATCTGGATTGAGACCAAGACAGCCTCTAATGCGGTGCGTTCCGGACAGATCAGGAGACATTTGGAAAGTCTTGAAGATGGCGAACGCCTATTATTGCTGACGCCAGACGACGATCAGCCAGGATACCTGAGAGATGGGGTTATCTGGTCGAACTTCAGAACCCTGATCAAAGCTATTGAAGAAATCCTTGAGGATAAAAGTGAGCCTCCTTCCGAGAAAGAGGCATTTCTCCTGAGGGAGTTCATATTGATGATCCAGGAAGACGGACTTATAGGCTCTACCGAATCCAAGGTTCTCGTGGTCGCCGCCAGAGAGGCGTGGCCGACATACAAGAACCTCAATGCATATCTATGCCAGTCTAACCGTAGTTTCCAGCCTTCCACACATCTGGCTTTCTACGCAGAAGGCGCAGTCCAGCCACTTGTGCCCAAGATCAAGGCAGTAGTCGAATCGGTAAATCTAACACGGGAAGGAATCGAATATCTTGAAGGCGATCAAAAAAACCTTGCTGAAGAGTTGCTGACGCAGATTGAGAAGTTCTACTTAATTAATAAATGGACTCAAGGAAAGGTTATGTTTCTGAGCGAACCTGATGATGACGAGACAGTAAAACTGAAACAGAAGATTATCAACGACAAGAAAGATAAAAGTGGAAAGAATGTGGCGTTTGTAATGGCCCATGGATACGTGACCCTGGAGTCACTCAAAACAGCAAGCAAGACCAGCGAATTAAAGTAGTGGGAATAGTGAATTTTCAAAAAAATCTTGACAGAACAATCAGGTTGCCCTTTTTATTTAGCCATGGCTGAGAAATGCCACCGCAGATCTTTTTGTTCACAGAGGCTACAAAAACGGAATAACGCCACTGGGAGGTGATTCTTTATGAACAACGAAAAATTTGATGCGCGCTTCGCACCTACCTATGGCGTCTCAGAAGCGGCTCGCTATCTAAATATTCCGCCTTCTACGCTCAGGTCTTGGATATCAGGAGTACAGTATCGTTCTGATCGAAGCAACTTTGAGCCCGTTATTAGTGTACCTCCAGCAGAAATCGTACAACTATCCTTTGTCAACTTAGTGGAAGCCCATGTCCTGGTGGCACTCCGCAGAGTCCACAAGGTGCGTTTGCAGGATATTCGGGTAGCACTGGACACACTCGAAAAACAATTTCCAAAACAAACGTACCCTCTGGCTTTTGAGACTTTCGCAACGGATGGAAAAGATCTGTTTATAGAGCATATCGGGCAGCTTATCAATCTCTCCAAGCGCGGACAACTGGAAATGGAAAAAGTCATCGACATGTATCTTCATCGTATTGAGTATGATACAAGTGGACCCGTTATCTTGTATCCCTTCACACGAGATCCATTCCAGAAATATGATCCGTCGAGAGCCGCGCCGAAAGCCGTCTTCATGAATCCTTATATTTCTTTTGGACGTCCTGTGCTTGCGGGAAGAGGTGTGCCGACCGAATTGGTCTTTGAGCGGTTCAACGCAGGAGAGTTAATAGACGCACTGGCTAAAGATTATGGACGTGAGAGGTGGGAGATTGAAGAAACGATCCGGTATGAATCGGCCAGAGGCAGAAAAGCCGCTTGACCTTCCACTCGTTTTTGTGGAATATATCTCAATCAGTAAACTTGTGAGGAGTCATTGAAAGCGACTTCAATTGAGATACGAATAAAGAGGTTTTGACGATGAAACATCCAGATTGGACACAAGCTGATTCACGCGAAGCCAAACAGATCTGGAAAGAATACCAAAAGCGGCATAATCTCTCGGATCGAATTGGACAGACAGTACAGTGGGTATTGATCCAAAAAGTAAGCGCATTTGGTTTGGTTCTTCGATTAGAGAGATTGTCCTCCAAAGAAATACTGAAGGATTGCATTCTCCTCTATTCTTTCAACGAGTCGGCTCTGAAACCTATTTCCGTAAAAGAGTTAGTAGGTGATTCACGGAATAGTTTCCGCTGATGAATACGATTCTGTCAGTGTATAAGGTGATTCTTCATTTTCCATACCACGCATCGCCGATGTAAGAGATAAGTCGGTCCACATCGTATTTTCTTCACGGTCTTTCGGTATTTTGTGCCGCGATTTAAGAAATTCGACAAAATCGAGAACTTCCTTCAGTACTGGTTCTGGAAGAGTTTGCAAATGTTGAGAAATCTGATCTGCTGTTGTCATAGCAAAATCCTCATAAAAAATCGGCGGACACAAGTTCGTTTCTCCGTAATCACCCCACCCGAATCCGATTGATCTTACTCGCTGCGACACCTGCGCCAAATCCGTTGTCGATATTGACCACAGTCACGCCCGACGCGCAACTGTTCAACATGCCCAGCAACGCTGCCAATCCCTTAAAACTCGCCCCATATCCCACGCTGGTCGGCACGGCAATAAGCGGTACATCAACCAAACCACCAACGACACTGGGCAGTGCCCCTTCCATACCGGCCACCACGATAATCACACTCGCATCCGATAAACGCTCACGACACGCCAGCAAACGGTGAATCCCAGCAACCCCCACATCGTAAAGTGTTTCGACTTCATTGCCCATCACCCGCGCGGTTTCCACGGCTTCTTCTGCCACTGGTAAATCGGACGTGCCCGCAGACACGACCAGAATTTTGCCGATTGTTTCCGCAGCGGGAATCTCTCCTGCGACAACCACCGTGCGAGCGAGCGCGTTGACATTTGCTTTGGGATATTTTGCGACCAGAGCATCCCGCATCTCTGCATTTGTACGCGTTGCCAACAGTGCCGCGCCCGATGACACAATGCGGTCTGCGATGGCGACCACTTGCTCAACCGTCTTTCCATCAGAAAAAATAACTTCGGGAAACCCCTGCCTCAGCGTGCGGTGGTGGTCAATTCGCGCAAAACCAAGCTCTTCAAACGGCAAGTGTGCGAGGTTTGCAAACGCCTCATCCACATCTGTTTGCCCCTGTGCAACAGCCTCTAACAACGCGCGTATG
>JAJEAX010000162.1 GCA_022822565.1 Candidatus Latescibacterota bacterium | reverse complement strand
CCCTTCTTCATGTATGTCCCCTTCAACACCCCGCACTATCCCCTGCACGCGCCAGAAGAATACATGGAACGCTATGCCCACTTGCCTCGCTCGCGACAACTCATGACCGCCATGCTCACCGTCATGGACGACGCCATCGGCAAAATCCTCGACGAACTCGAGCGATTAGACCTCTTTGACAACACCTGCATCTTCTTTCAACCCGATCACGGCCCCTCGCGCGAACCGCGTAACTGGACCGACGGCACAGACCTCCCCTATCCCGGCGGCGACACAGGTGGCCTGCGCGGGCACAAAGGCACCCTCTGGGAAGGCGGTATCCGCGTCCCCACCCTCATGAGCTGGCCCGCGCGCGTACAGGGCGGAAAAACCATCGACGAAATCGGCATCGGCATGGACATCTTCCCCACCATCCTTACCGCCGCAGGTGGCGACCCCGAACAATACAACCTCGACGGCACGGACATTCTCCCCATGATCGCCGACAACGCCCCCTCACCGCACGGCGACCTCTTCTGGACACAAGGACCCAAAGGCAACACCCGTGTAATTCAACGCGACCGCTACAAACTCCTGCTCGACAGCAACGAAATACACCTCTCCAACCTCGACACCGATCCCAACGAAACCACCAACATCGCAGGCGACGAACCCGACCTGACCAACGACCTCCTCACCCGCCTCAACGAATGGCATGCTTCTGTAACCTGATCCCTACCCCCTACCTCCCTTCACACTCCACACCGAACCCGACGTATAAGTATTGCGCTCAGAACACAAAAACTCAATCACCTCAGCCACCTCCTCCGGATCCGAATACCGCCCCATCGGCTGACCCGGAGGACTGGCAACATACTCGGGCGAAAACCTCGGCACCACCATATCCGTCAACGCCCGCCCCGGCTCCACCCCATTGACAAACACACCCTCTTTGCAATACGCATTGCCCAGCGCACCTATAAATGAATACACAGCCCCCTTCGACACCGAATACGGCACCTGATTGGGACTGCCATTGCGCGCACCCGAAGTAATCGTCACACAGCGCCCCCAACCCCCTGCGAGCATATGGGGAATAGCTGCCTGGTGAAAATGGTAAACCCCGTACACATTGATCCGCATCACCTTATCAAACTGCGCCACAGGCTGCTCAAAAAAAGGCTTCTCCCACCCCAAAATACCCGCACAACACACCAGAATATCCAATCTCCCAAAACGCGCAACCGCTTGTGCCACACACGCCTGAACAGCGGACTCATCCGTCACATCGGTCTCCACAAACATCGCCTCCTGTCCCAAAGCCCCAATCCTTTTAACCGTCTCCGCCCCCTCTTTTGCCAGAACATCGGCAATAACAACATCCCGCCCTTCCTCCGCAATCCGAACCGCCGTTGCCCCACCAATACCCCGCGCACCCCCCGTAACAAGTGCAACCCGCCGTTCCTTCTCTGCTGCAAAACGCAAATTCGACATCTCACCCTCCTCGTATTCTATTGCCCATTGTCGTCTCATCGTTTAATATAACTCAGATTGCGCTCAATTCCATACCTGAATACAAGGAGTAAAACATGAAAATCGACCAGGTCGAACACTTCCTGCTCGGCAACAGCTATGTCGTCCGCCTCACAACCGACACCGGCATCTCCGGCATTGGAACCTCTGCCTGCTGGGGCTATCCCGAAGCCATCCAATCCATCGCCAAAGTCTTCAAAGAATACCTCATCGGACAAAACCCCATGCGCATCGAACACCACTGGCAGCACCTCTACCGCATGGCACCCTTTCGCGGCACCGCGCTTTGCGGTGCAGTCAGCGCAATGGACATCGCCCTGCACGACATCAAAGGCAAACACTTCCAGGTCCCGGTCTGGGAACTCCTCGGCGGCAACTGCCGCGACAAAATTCGCCTGCACCTGCTCGCGGGCGGACCCACACCCGAACAAATGTATAAAAACGCAAAAGCCGCCGTTGCCGAAGGCTTTACCGCCATCAAATTTGATCCCATCACAGGCGGATACCAGAACCAGGCGCAATCGCGCATCATACAAAACGCCGTCGAAATCGTCGCCGCAGCCCGCGAAGGTGCCGGACCCGATGTGGATCTCATCGTCGAAGTCCACCGCAAACTCACCCCAATGGTCGCCGTAGCTCTGGGCGAAGCCCTCATCCCTTATCACCTCTACTTCATGGAAGACCCCATCCAGATAGACACCATCACCACCCAGGCAGAAATCGCCAAACGCATTCCCGTACCCCTGGGCAATGGCGAGCGCTTCACCTCGATATGGGAATTTCGCGAACTCCTCGAACACGGCGGTCCCCAATACGTGCGTCCAGACATAGCGCTGGCAGGCGGCCTGACCCACTGCAAAAAAATCGCCGCCATTGCCGAATCCTATCACTGCGCGGTCGTCACCCACAACTTTCTCAGCCCCCTGGGCACAGCCGCATCCCTTCACCTCGACGCCAGCATCCCCAACTTCATCACGCAGGAATACTCCAAAAACGACGAAGCCGAACACAACGCCGTGTACAAATGCGCGCACAAACGCGAAGGCGGCTATATCCCCCTTCCCGAAGCACCTGGCCTGGGCGTTGAACTCGACGACGCCAGAATCCCCGACACGCCCTTTGCCCCCTTGACCAAAGTCAGTACACCCAGACGAGAGGACGGATCAATCGCGTATGCGGTGTGAAACAAATTACAAAACCGCCATCCTCAATGCGGTATCAAACCCCGAAACCTTTCTCAGGCTTACCCTGAGCCATCCGCGTCGCGGCACAACCTGTAACAAAATCGCCGTCCGCATGGTCCAGATCAAAAACGCGCCCCACCTCCAGATCGCGCGATACAGCCGCACGCAAGACATCACGGAAAACATCCCACTGACCGACGCGAACGCCGCGCTCGACGAACTACTCGCTCTGCCCTTCGCACAAATCCACGTACAAACCAGCCGTGAAGACCTGCACATTCGCATCACCAAAAAAGGCCGCGCACTATTCAAACGCGCAAAACCCTCGCGTCCAGAGGCCCAGCCCGCCCTATCGCACAACCGCGTCAAACACCATCCCCTATCCGACAACCGCCCCGACGCCTTCCTGCAGGGCCTCGGCATCATGGATCAAAACGGGCGCGTACGCGCATCCATGCGCGACAAATTCAAACAGATCAACGCCTTTCTCCACCACTTACAACCCGTCATCCCAAAAGTGAAACACCCCCTCACCCTCATAGACTGCGGCTGTGGCAACGCGTATCTCACATTTGCAGCGTATCACTACCTGAACAACATCCAGAACATCCCCGCGCGACTCATCGGCATTGACCACAACCCATCCCTCATCGCCAAATGTCGCACCCTCGCCCGTGACCTCGGCTGGACAGACCTCGCCTTTCACAATTCCAGCATCGCCGACTTCACACCCCAAACACCGCCCGACATCGTCTTTAGCCTGCACGCCTGCGACACAGCAACCGACGACGCCATTGCCCGCGCCGTACAGTGGCACAGCCCCGTCATCCTCGCAGCACCCTGCTGCCAACATGAACTGCGCCCACAACTCGACGCATCCGTCTTCGCACCCGTAATGGCGCACGGCATCCTCAAAGGACGCACCGCCGACATCCTCACCGACGCCTGCCGCGCACAAATCCTGCGCATACTGGGCTATCGCACCGAACTCATAGAATTTATCGACTCCAAACACACGCCCAAAAACATCCTCATCCGCGCAAAAAAAACCTCCCGAACAAGTGATCCAACCCTCGTTCGGGAATATCGCACCATGCGCGACTTCTGGCACATCAACCCCAGTCTTGAACAACTGCTCGCCCGCGAACTCGCATCCCTCTTATCCTGAATTTCCAAATTGGAGAACCCACATGAAACACCTTATCCTGATCTGTATCCTGAGCCTATTACATCACCCCGCATTCGCACAAGACGGAAAAGCACTCTACGCGACATACTGCGCGCAGTGTCACGGACCCGACCTGAGAGGGGGCAATGCACCGAGCATGGTCGATGGCATCTGGAAATACGGAGACGGACGCGGCTACCGCACCCGCAACATCAAAAACGGACTCACCGATCTGGGCATGCCGGGCTATGAAAAACAGCTCACAAACAGACAAATCGCGATGATCGTGGATTTCATCGAACAACAAGAAAAAGAAGTGGGCCAACCCAAACCCCCGCCACCCGACTTCATACAAACACTCGACTACGACATAAATGTCGATATCTGGGTCCAGGACCTGAAAATCCCCTGGGGAATCGACTTCATCGACCCACAAACCGCATTAATTACCGAGCGCCCGGGCACGCTGCGAATGGTAAAAAATGGCAAACTCCTCGACCCCATCTCGGGAACACCTCAGGTCGTCCATGAGGGACAAGGTGGATTAATGGACGTAGCAATAGACCCGAATTACTCTGAAAACGGATGGATTTACCTCGCCTACAGCCATGAAATCGCCCACATTGAAGGGCAGCGCAGGTCCCCTGCAATGACCCGCCTCGTGCGCGGTCACATAGAGAACAACACCTATGTCAACCAACAAGTAATCTACGAAGCCCCACACGAAACCTATCTCACCACCCGGCATCACTACGGCACCCGCATCGTATTCGACGCAAACGGATATCTCTACTTTGCAATCGGAGACCGGGGCATACAAAACCAGGCGCAGGATCTAACTCGACCAAACGGCAAAGTCCACCGCATCCACACAGACGGACGCATCCCCGAAGACAATCCTTTTGTAAGCCAGGAGGACGCACTAAAAACCATCTATTCCTATGGCCATCGCAATCCCCAGGGCATGGCAGTCAACCCGGTCACCGGAAAAATATGGGACGGTGAACACGGGCCGATGGGCGGTGACGAACTCAATGTCGTAGCCAGAGGAAAAAATTACGGCTGGCCTGAAATCACCTACGGCCTCAACTACAACGGCACAATCGTATCCGACCGCGTAAGCCAACCCGGAATGGAACAACCAACCCTGTATTGGCGACCATCAATCGCCATCTGCGGCATCAATTTTTATCGGGGAAACATGTTCTCCAAATGGCAAAACAAATTGCTCGTCGCATCCTTAAAATACGAAGACGTACGCGTACTATCCATTGACGGAGACCGCGTCATACACGAAGAAGTCATCCTGAAAAACGCGGGACGGGTGCGCGAAGCCATATCCGGACCAGACGGCGCAGTGTACGTAGTCCTCAACCAGCCCGATGCGATCTTGCGTCTAACGCTGAGTGAAGAGAGATAGATTCATTCAGGAGTACTACACCTCATGGCACTCGCGCAACCCGTAAACAACACCGAAGCCCTGCCCAATCGCGACCGCGTAACCGCGCGCTGTGTCCTGCTGGGGCTGGGACTCGTCATAACCGTAAACACCTGGCCCATCTACGGACTCTATGTAATCCACATCAACCAGATGGTCTTCAGCTACATGGCGATGGCACTCATGATCCCATTTGTACTGCTATCCCTGGGGCTGAACGTACTCTTGCGAAAATTCTGGCCCCGCGCCGCGTTTTCCCCTCTCGAAATGGCCGTGGTCTTCTCCATGGGACTGGTAGGCGCATTATTCCCCCTCATGAATTTCACCGGCCTGATCATGGGGCACCTCGCAACCCCCTATTATTTTGCCTCCGCGCAAAATCGGTGGTCCGAATTTCTCCATCCCCACTTGCCGCGCTGGTTATTCCCCACAGATGACAACGGGGCCATGCGCCTCTTCTTCGAAGGTTTGCCGCCCGGCCATGCAATACCGTGGGAAGTCTGGATCGTCCCCCTATTCTGGTGGTTTGCATTTGCAGGCGCAATCATCTGGACCTGCTTGTGCATCGCCGTAATCTTGCGGCGGCAGTGGTCCGAACACGAAAAACTACCCTTTCCCGCGGCACAGGTCGCATTGGAACTCGTACGAGAAGAAAACAAAAAAATATGGCCCCCCCTCGTAGGACGCCCGGCATTCTGGATCGGCATGGCAATTCCACTCACCGTAATATGCTGGAATATCCTGTCGTATTTCATGCCCGACTTCCCAAAAATCCCAATCACGCGAGCGGGCGACGGCGTCACATTCTTGCACATCAGCCGATATATTCCAGATCGGTACTTCTATATTGGAATACAATTCTTTATCGCGGGCTTTGCCTACTGGACCAGCCTGGAAGTACTCTTCTCAATCTGGTTCTTTTACTTACTCGTCGTAGCCGAAGTCTATACCTTTAACCGCATAGGATACACCATTGGAACACCGGGACTGTGGTCCTCAACACACGCAGCCAATGCGTGGCAGGCATTTGGCGCACTCGCATGTATGCTGTGCCTGGGATTGTGGATGGGACGCGAACACCTCAAAGGCGTCTGGCATGCCATCAGAGGAAGAAAGACATTAGACGACGCCGAAGAACTCATGTCCTATCGCACCGCGGGCTTATGTGGCCTGGCCGGGTTGTTATTCATCATCGGATGGCTACACACCGCGGGCATGGCCTGGTATGTGATCATCCCCTTCTTAATCGGCATGGGCATATTGTATGTGGGCATCGCCCGCGTCATTGCCGAAAGCGGATTGGTCTATCTCCGCGGCTCCATGATGCCCCCAACCTTCGCCCTCTACACCCTCGGCTCGGCGAATATCCCGGCGGCCAGCATGGCAAATTTTGCGTTCTCTTTCGCGTATTTCACAGACGCCAAAAGCCTCGCCATGGCCAGCATGGCGCATTGCTCGTGGATCACAGCAGCCATAAAAGGACGCAAACGCATGATAGCCATTGCCCTGGTACTCGCCGGCATAACAGCCGCGGTCTCATCGGTCGCATTTACACTGTATCTGGGCTATGAAACAGGCGCGTATAACTTCAGAGCATTTGAATTTCGCACACACCCGCGGATCTTCGATTACTGGATCCGACAGATGCAAACCTTTAACCCACCGGACTGGAAGCGAATAGGCTTCTTCGGCTTTGGCGCAGCCGGAATGGCACTCTTGACATTCTTGCGGTATCGCGTATCCTGGTGGCCCTTGCATCCCGTTGGATTCGCCATCATGGAAACCCAGGCTGTGCGGGGAACGATCTTTACAATATTCCTCGTATGGCTGTGCAAACTGCTCATCCTGCAAATCGGCGGCATCGCCCTGTACCGCAAAGGCCAGCCATTATTTCTCGGTATCCTCGTCGGGTTCATCCTCGGCGTGGCAATCTCGGCAACAGTAGATACAATCTGGTTTCCAGGCAGCGGGCATTCGGTTCACCATTGGTAAAGGCCATCCAAAATGAAAGACCCCAAGACGCACAAACCCTCATCACTGAGCCAGGCCTATCGCAGTGTCGGACCCTATCTAACCCTGGGCATTCAATTTATCGCCACAATTTTGCTATGTGTATTTGCGGGACATTGGGCAGACGGCAAATTCGACACATCGCCCCTGTGGACCTTAATCGGTGGTCTGATAGGCATTGCCGCGGGATTTTACCACTTCTTCAAAGCCGTCTTAAAAATGGACCGCAAATCGGAGGAAGATACGTGAGATCTTTCGTCAAACAAATAGCCATCGTCTTATTGGTCGCGTGGGTCCTCGGAGGCTACCCACTCTACCTCTGGAAAGGAACAAATGTCCTCATTGCCGCAGGCGTTGGGTGTGCGATATGCACCCTGAATGCACTCGCTGGGGCCTATCTCGCAATGTGGGGCATGCGCCGGGATAACCGCACATTTATGACCGTCGTATTCGGCGGAATGGGGATACGCCTAATTATTGTACTGATTTTCTTTTTTGTCGCTCTAAAATTAGTTAAACTTCACGTTTTTAGCTTGACTCTTTCACTATTTTTATTTTATGTAGTGTTTCAGATTTTAGAAATTCGGTTCTTCGTCGGGCGCCCGCCCAACAAAGCCAATAATTCAGGAGTCTGACGGATGGCAGCACAGGCAGAGGAGCAAAGTAGCGGCAGTTTCATCCTCGAGCATATCACAGACCATCACGAGCTTCACCTCGGTCCACTCCATATCCCCCTTCCCCATATTGAGCTTTTTGGCATTGATATGTCCATTACTGGCCATCTGGTCATGATGTGGGTCGCCTCTCTATTACTCATTCTCTCCCTGATTATTTCCACAAAACGACGCGGACTCATACCCTCGGGCTTTGCCAACGCGATTGAAGCCATCGCCATATTCATCCGCGACGACGTCGCCCGGCCCAACCTGGGAGAGCGGGACGCACCGAAATACATGCCGTTCTTAATGACGCTCTTCTTCTTTGTCCTCTTCTGCAATCTATTGGGATTAATACCCTTTGGACAAACCGCAACCGGCAATATCAATGTAACAGCTACGCTGGCAGGCATCTCGTTTGCAATGATGCTCGGTGCGGGGATCAAACACAACGGCCTGTTCGGCTTTTTCAAAGGCTTGATTCCCCCCAATTTGCCCATTGCATTGCTACCGCTCATGATCCCGCTGGAATTTCTGGGCCTCTTGACCAAACCATTTGCACTGTGCATCCGTCTCTTTGCCAATATGCTGGCCGGTCACGTCGTAATATTGTCTTTGATCGGCATTATTTTTATTCTCGGTCTTTTTGTCTCACCCATTTCCATTGCTTTTGCACTGGTAATGTACATGTTGGAAATTTTCATAGGTTTTCTTCAAGCTTATGTATTCACGCTCCTGACCGCCCTGTTTGTGGGCCTGTGTATTCACCAGGAGCATTGATTGTATCAACTCACAAGGAGGAGTACTGTGGAAGGTCTTGGTGCTGAAGCTTACGGATACTTGTCGGCTGGAATTGGTGCTGGATTAGCCGCGCTGGGTGCTGGCGTGGGCATTGGTCAAATTGGTCGAGGTGCAGTCGAAGGCATTTCTCGCCAACCCGAAGCAAGTGGCGATATTCGAGCAACGATGATTATTGCTGCGGCACTGATCGAAGGTGTGGCATTGTTCGGCGTGGTAATCTGCGTATTGTTGGTGTTCAAATAAACGACCGCCCGCAGAGCGGGTGAAAGAGAGACATAACAATGGATTTGTTGAGTCCAAACCCCGGCTTGATTATCTGGACGCTCATCACATTTGTGCTCGTCTTGCTCGTCTTGAAAAAATTTGTTTGGGGACCGCTATTGTCGGCACTCGATCAGCGAGAAACGCGCATCCGCGAAGCACTCGAGCAAGCCGATAAAGCCCGTGCCGAAGCCGAAAGGTCCGCCGAAGAGAACAAACAGGCACTCGCACAGGCGCAGGCAGAAGCTCAAGCTGCGATTAACAAAGCGCGCGAAGACGCCGAACTGGTCGCTCGGGACGTGCAAGAACGCGCCGAAGCCGACGCCCAACAGCTTCTCGAACAGGCGCGTCGCACCATACAACAAGAGCGCAATCAGGCTCTCCAGACATTGCGTCAGCAAACAGCCGAACTGGCGATTCTCGCTGCCGGACAATTGCTGGAGGAAAATTTGGACGATGAGCACAACAAAAAAATCGTAGATGATTTCATCAACCGCATGCCAGAACATTCCTGAGTTCGGAGTTTTTTGTGAGCCAGTCAGCCGTTTCCATCCGATATACCAGCGCACTGATCGATGCCGCGCAAGAAAGTGGGGTATTGGATCGGGTTGAAGCCGATGTGCAGGCATTATCGGACTTATTGCACGCCTCAGAAGACCTGCGGGGATTTGTCGCAGATCCGATGATGCAATCCGCACAAAAGCGCGCGGTTTTGAACAATTTGCTCGCCGGAAAAATCGAGGACATAACCCTCAGATTTTTGCTGCTGCTTTGCGACAATCGCCGCGAGCGCGTGTTGCCCGAATTGCTGTCGGATTTCCTATCTGTACTGGAAGATCGACGCGGCCAGGCCACGGCTCAGGTGACGGTTGCCGCCCCCCTGTCCTCTGAACAGGAAACGCAATTAATCGCAAAACTCTCGACCTATTCTGGTAAGCAGGTGCGACTGGAAACCACAATAGACGAACAATTAAAAGCCGGGTTTGTGGTGCGGCTCGGCGACCGTGTATTTGATGGCACGCTGGCGACGCAACTCAACCGGTTGCGACAACGCCTCGTGTCCGATTAACTTGCTAAAGCAGTACATCCCTTGCAGATATTTCGGGATGTGCAACATCGCAACCATCCGTGTTCATCGGTGTTTATCTGTGGTTGCTTTTAGAGAAGGCAGGCAAAACATGGCGACGAATTTACAGATTCGCCCCGACGAAATTTCGGCACTGCTCAAACAGCAAATCCTGGATTCCAGGATTGACATAGACGTCTATGAAAGCGGCACCGTACAGCAGGTGGGCGATGGCGTGGCCCGCGTGCAGGGGCTGGGCAATGTGCAGACCAGCGAACTGGTCGAATTTCCCAATAATATTATGGGAATGGCACTCAACCTCGAAGAAGACAACGTGGGCTGTGTGTTATTTGGCGATGACACATTAATCCGCGAAGGCGACGAGGCCAAACGCACCGGACGCATTGCCGAAGTACCCGTGGGCGAAGCCCTCCTCGGTCGCGTGGTAAACCCACTCGGCATGCCAATAGATGGCAAAGGCCCAATCAACGCCGAAGCGACACTACCCATTGAACGCAAGGCACCGGGTGTCATTGACCGACAGCCCGTAACCGAAGCCCTGATGACTGGATTAAAAGTAATCGACTCAACCGTGCCAATCGGGCGGGGCCAGCGCGAATTGATCATCGGCGACCGGCAAACGGGCAAGACAGCGATTGGCGTCGATACCATCATCAACCAGAAAAACAGCGATGTAAAGTGCATCTATGTAGCCATTGGGCAAAAAGCTTCGACAGTTGCCAAAGTCGTGGCCGAACTGGAAGCCAATGGCGCAATGGAATACACCATTGTCGTATCGGCCACAGCCAGTGAACCCGCCCCGCTTCAATTCTTGGCACCTTATTCCGGCTGCTCAATGGGCGAGTATTTCCGCGACAAGGGCGAACACGCGCTGATTATTTACGACGATCTGTCCAAACAGGCGTGGGCTTATCGCGAAATGTCACTGGTATTGCGCCGCCCGCCGGGCCGCGAAGCCTATCCCGGCGACGTATTTTATTTGCACTCGCGCCTGCTCGAGCGCGCCGCCAAAATGAGTGACGAACAGGGCGCGGGTTCGCTCACCGCATTGCCCGTCATTGAAATCCTGGAAGGCGATGTATCGACCTTTGTGCCCACCAATGTAATATCGATCACCGATGGGCAGATCCTGCTCAAACCCGAATTGTTCTACGCGGGTATCCGCCCCGCCATGGACGTGGGCGCGTCCGTATCGCGCGTGGGCAGTTCGGCACAAACCAGCGCAATGAAAGCCGTTGCCAGAACCATCAAAGCCGATATCTCGCGCTACAACGAAGTCAAAGCCTTTGCGATGTTCGGCACAGAAGGCCTGGATACCTCAACGCAGAACTTGTTGAACCACGGCGAAAAATTAATCGAAATTCTCAAGCAAGATCAGTATTCTCCGATGTCGCTGGAAGAACTCACCGTGGCACTCTTTGCCGCCAATCTGGTCGATGATTTGCCCACCGAAGACGTGCGTCGTTTTGAGCGAGAATTGCTGGCGCATATCGGCCACAGCGAGTTGATGGAAGAAATCCGCGAAAGCGAAGACTTAAGCGACGAAAACGCCGAAAAACTCACAGAAATAATTGAGAACTTTAAGCGCGGCTTCCGCGTATC
>JAJEAX010000287.1 GCA_022822565.1 Candidatus Latescibacterota bacterium | reverse complement strand
ATAAAAAAATAAAAAAGCTCCCCAGAGGGAGTTCTCTCGCCAGTGCTTCGAGGGATGGGCTTCGAATCGTCTGATTGTTCTTTGGTGCGGACGGGGGGACTCGAACCCCCACGGGTTTTACCCCACCAGATCCTAAATCTGGCGTGTCTGCCAATTCCACCACGTCCGCATATTCACCGTGAAAAGTAAAGATACAAGTTCAGCCGAAATATATCAATAAAAACGGAACAATTGAGGTATTTTATTGTTTGTAGGGGACATGAAGCAAAATATTGATCCAGCGGATTTCGCTGTGGAACCTCTGTTGACTTTTCCAACCCTCGAATTTACGTTTGTACTCTACAAAATCTACAATACACTTTAAAATTATGAATACTTGTAATAAAACACAAGCCATGTGGCTCGTTCTGTTCCTGGTACTTGCAATTACGCCGGGGTGGTGCCAACCCGTTTTGCCGCAAAAAGCTGCTGGCGATTCCATAACATTTGACGCCGACGAGGTTGTTTATCACGTACAGACCCGGCGCGTCGAATTGATCGGCAATGCCACCTTGCGCTATCGCGATTTACAACTCAAAGCCGGTCATATTACGTACGATCAAAACACGCGGCACGTTGCGGCACGGGCATTGCCCGATTCCACAGGGGCAAAAACCGTGGAACCACCCCAATTTACCCGCGGCAGCGAAAAAATATCGGGCGAGTACATGGTCTATAACCTCGATACAGAACGCGGTAGGGTGCGAGATGGACGCGCGTCACATCAGCGCAAACACTATCGCGGTGCTCGCATTTTACTCGATGGTCAAAAAGCGCTCAATGCTATGGATCTCTCTTTGAGTACCTGTGATCGCGACCATGTACACTACGATTTTTTGTGCAAAAATGTGCGTATTTTGCAAGACGATAAAGCGATTGGGCGGTCTGTTACTTTTCGCATTGGCCCGATTCCCGTTTTCTGGGTTCCTTTTTTTGTTTTTCCTGTCAAGCGCGGGCGGCAATCGGGCTTGCTCACGCCGGGCGTGGGTAGCAACAGCCGCGATGGTATTTTTGTTCACAATGTGGGATATTATTTTGCGCCGAGTGAATACTGGGATGCCACGGTTAAGAGTACTTTGCGCGAGCGTGGTGGATTCTTGCTCGAATCGCGATTTGCCTATGCCAGACGCAATCGATTCAGTGGCTCAATGGATATCGGATACGACCGCGATACCTCAGGCGATGCTACGGCTCACAATTGGCGCTTTAATTTGCAACACCAGCAACGCCTCAACGCCACGACCAATATCAGGGGGAGCGGGCAGTTTTCGACCAGTAGCAACTTTGATCGGCGCAATAGCAATAATCTCTATCGCTATCTCAATCGGCAACTGAGGTCCAGTTTTTCTTTTGACAAACGCTGGACAGAATCCGGGCGTAGCATTGACGGCAGTCTAACGTATTACCGCGACCTGAGGACAAAAAACAATAGCTTTCAGGGCTTTCCCCGTCTCGGCTTTCGACAAAACAGACGCCGCATATTTGGAGGTAATGAACCTACATCTATTACGGGACCGTGGTATCGCGCCTTTTATTACGGTTTTTCGAGCACCTTGTCGAATAATTTTGCGCGCAACCCCGATCCAGTGCCCAATACGGAGCGCGTCTCTCTTCAAAACCGCGTCACGGTCAACAGCCAACACCGCCCCATGGGCTGGCTCGATCTCACGCCGGGCTTTAATTTTGGCGAAGAGTTTATATATAGCGATACCGATTCGACAACCCGACGCACGTCTTACAACGCGGCACTGTCTTCGGGTACGACATTGTACGGCATCTTCCAACCGCAGATCGGTCGGTTGCGCGGCATTCGGCATCGTTTTCAGCCTCGAATCAATTTCAATTACAATCAATCGGGAAGCATATTTCAAGGTACTCTGGGGTTTGGAGGCAATCGCAGATGGGACGATGCCAGACGCAGCATAAATTTTAATATCGGCAATACTTTTGAACTCAAAACCCAGCGCGACGACGATGTGCGCCGATTTACTCTGGCGACGCTCAATCTGTCAATGGGGTACGATTTTGACGCGCCGAGACAAAAATGGCGTCCACTTCGCACCAGCGCGTCTCTCAAACCCGATCGCCGCGTGGATGTTCGCATTGCCATGACCCATACGCTCTATGACAGCACAGGCCAGCGGTCGCTTTTGCATCCGCGCATGCAGAACCTGACCATTACCTCTAATTTCCGTTTTTCTGGCGGTCGTGGTGAACGGGGCAATATGGTTATACAGTCCGCTATTGCCGATGGATATGACGGCGGATATGACGATGGGTATGGTGGTGGATACAGGGGGGGATATGGCGCAGATTTTGGTTTTGAACGCGATCTGTACAGCGATTTCGGTGGCACCAGCCAGCCGTGGCGGTTCAATCTTTCGCACTATATTGCGATGCGGCGGTTCGGCAATACAACGAGCAAAACATCCTGGGTCAAAGCAGATGTTGGCCTCAATCCTCGCCAATTTATAAGAATTGATTATTCGATCAATATCGATGTTCTACCCGATGCCAAAATCTCGGCGCAAAGCCTATCGCTTTACCGCGATCTCCACTGTTGGGAAGCTCGGTTTTCGTGGTATCCCGCGGGTTTTAATAAGGGGTTCTTTTTTAAGATCAATATTAAGGACATCCCACAAATAAAGTTTGAACACCGACGCGGGGGATTTGGAATATAAAATCTTTCACCTTGCCCACCTGCCGTAAATGGCTTATAGATTCCGGTGATTTTGCATGGGGATATCTCGTGAAAACGGTGCTGTTCAGGGTGCCTTTGGAAAACTTCTAAGGATGAGACCTTTATGTCTTTGACAGAATCTGCGGATTTACGAGCCAGAAGTACTGATCAACCGGCCATGAATGACGCGGGTGCGTTACCACCGTTTCCCGAGGGGTGGTATTTCGTCGCAAGCCGCGAGTTCATTCTGCGAGAGAAACTGATCGAGAAGACGTGGCTGGGTGAAGAAATCGTCGCCTGGTGCGACGATGCAGGCCGTGTCTGTGTGGCCGACGCGGTATGCCCGCATATTGGCTCGCATCTGGGGCCGGAGGTCGGCGGCCAGGTATGCAATGGTCGCCTCGTCTGTCCGTTTCATGGATTTGAGTACGATACGACCGGCCAATGCGTTGCGACTCCGAATGCTCCGGCACCGAGAGCCGCGAGGCTGAAAGTATATGAGACGCGAGAGATCCTCGGCATGATCTTCGCCTGGTTCGGGAACGGCGGCCGGCCGCCGCAGTGGGAGCTGCCAACCGAGCCAACCACTGGACAAGAGTGGTGTGAACTGGGGTTCAACATACTCCGGTTCCGTGGACATCCCCAGGAAACAACCGAGAACTCCGTAGATCTGGGACACCTGCGCTACGTACACGGCTACGACAAAGTGCAACCGGTCGGTTCGGTAACGGTGGATGGTGCCTATCTGAAGAGTTGCTTCGACTTCAAACGCGTTCGCAGGATCCTGGGTGTAAAAGACCTCGTGTACGAACCCTCCGCTGTCACTCACGTCTATGGACTGGGCTACTCTTTCGTTGAAATCCACGAGAAAACCATCGATATGAATGCGAGATTGTGGGTACTCGCAACGCCCATTGACGGCACTCTCATTGATCTTGTACTGGTCAGCCATGTTCGGGAAATCCGCAAGCCCCGGCGATTCATCTCAGGCCTGGGATTTCTGCCGATGAAGCTGCGCCACAGACTGATGAATCACATTATAATGTCACAACAAAAACGGGATGTCCTGCAAGATGTTGTGATCTGGGAGCGGAAGCAGTATCGGCCTATCCCCAGATTGTGCCGCGCCGACGGCCCCATAGGGAAATACCGCCGCTATTGTCGGCAGTTCTATCCGGATCTGCCGCGATCGCTCAGGCCTCAGTAGATGCCCGGTATCAGGGCCCGGCGGTGCGCCGGATAATCGCTGAACGTTTCGAGATACCATCGATGGTTGCTCCTCGCCCTCGGAGCAAGATTTGCGACGGTGAACAGCATGAATGCA
>JAJEAX010000157.1 GCA_022822565.1 Candidatus Latescibacterota bacterium | reverse complement strand
GCATATTTCCTCAAACCGATCTTCAAATATCCCGAGGTTTTCGATCTTTCGTTCTCGACTCAATTTTTGCAACTGCTCAAATTCACGGGTATCGAGTCTGTGGGACATGCGGTTTAACGCAAATTTGAACCGTTTCGGATTTCGCAAAAAATAAGTGCCCAATTCTCGGAGCATGTCGCCGTATTTCAAACCCTGCTCCGCAATAGTTTCCCGAAGTTTATCATTTTGCATGACTAAAAACCTCCTGTTACTCATTGGGACGTTTTCCTATTGTGTCCGCGAGGTGATCCATCAGATTGTCAAGCGCCTGCCGGGATGCACGACCGCGAAATGCTTCGTGCGCCGGGTCGTTTGTTTCTGCCATCCATTCTTCAAGCGCGTTTCTCAGGTCCTGAATTTCATCGGCATAATTGGGATCATCAATCAGGTTGTTTAGCGCGTTGGGGTCGTTCTCAAAGTCGTAAAATTCTTCGAGTACGCGATAGCTGAACAAATGGTTCCGCGCAGCCAATTCCGGGTCGTTGTTCTCTGCTTCTTTCATCGCCTGCCAGGACCGGCCATTCTGGGATTCATTTCGAAATTCGCGCTCGCCATCGGACCAGGGGTTGAAGATATAGCCGAACCGCGCGTTTTGCACGCATCGCATCGGGTAATTGCGCCGCCCCGAGGTCTGGTGAAATTGCGTGAACACTTGTTCGCATCCATCCTGCTTTTCACCCCGCAATACGGGCAAACGCGATTTGCCATTGACGCCATCCGGAATATCTACGCCAATCGCATCCAGCACTGTAGGCAAATAATCTACCCCGGATATAAAATGCTCGGTATCTACGCGCCCGGCTTGAATGACCGCGGGCCACCGCGCCAAAAAGGGTGTGCGCGTGCTGTTTAAGTAACAATTTGTTTTCGCAAAGGGAAATGCCATGCCATTATCAGATAAAAACATGATCAGGGTATTCTCCGCCACGCCGGCTTCATCCAATACATCGAGCAATCGGCCTACGGTATCATCACAGCGGCGAACAGAGTTGTAATACTCGGCAATTTCCAGACGCACATCCGGTATATCGGGCAAAAACTCGGGAATGACCACGTCTTCTGGATCATAAGTGCGCGAGGGCGGTACCGCTGGTGGATTGAGTTCGGTGTACCATTCGGGTTTGTCATTGCCGTAAAACGGGCGATGGGGATCGTGGGAGTTCGCCATGAGGAAAAAGGGACGGTCACCATCTACGGCAGATTGAACAAAGTTTTTTGTATGTTGATAATACGCATCGGGGTTGCGTCCCTGTCCCAAATCGACCTGATCATACGCCATGTCCCATTGAAATGCCGCGTATGGCGTCGAGTGCGGCACTTTGCCCAAGATGCCAACATCATAGCCTTCGCCGCGCAAAATATCGGGTAGTATGGGGACGCCTTCGTGTCGCAAATGATAAAAGCCCTCGCCTCCGCTGAGATGCGGATATCGCCCGGTCATCAATGCCGAGCGGCTCGGTTGGCATACCGCAATTGTCACATGTCCGTGGTTAAACCGCAACCCTCCCGCGGCCAGTCGGTCAATATTTGGGGTCGTGCCCGCTGTTGGACAACCAAATGCCCCCACGGCATCCCAGTTCATGTCATCTGCTGTTATCAGCATGAAATTTAGTCTGCTCATAGTGTTCCTTTCCTCTATTCTTCCCCATCAAAATATTCCACCTCGGTCAGGCGGCCCAGTTTGCCCGGTGGACGAATCGCCCATTTGTCCGAATCGGGATAATAGACCGGGTCACTTACGGGATTGTCGGCTATTACATAGTAAACCAGATCTTCTGTCGCACTCGTATTGTGTATCTGATGCGCGGTGCCGGGCGGTTGAACAAATGCATCGCCTGCTCCGGCTTCAAATGTGTGATCATTGCGGCGCACAGTGCCCTGACCGTGGAGCACGATATAAAATTCCCATTGTACCTGGTGCGCATGGCACGGAAAATTTATCTTGCCTGGGGGCAATCGCACCCATTCAACCTCAAAAGGTTGTCCCGTGGTTTCCAATGCTCCGGAAATATCCTTTCGATGCAAACCGTATTTGCCCGTGCGCGATTGGCGCGATTTTTCCTCTATTTCCGATTCGTTGATTTTTTCTATCACTGTGATTTTCCTTCACTTTGATGGTTTATTGGGCGTTCCATCCACCATCCACATATAGCGATGCTCCCGTCATAAAGCTGGAGGCATCGCTCGCCAGGAATAACGCTGCGCCACGAATTTCGTGTAGCTCGGCCCAGCGATTTAATGCTGTCAATTCTAACAACGACTTCACTTTCTCGGGCGTTTTTAAGAGCGGCACATTGATTTCTGTCAAAAAAGGTCCGGGACACAACGCATTGCAGCGCACATTGGACTCTGCCCATTCCAGAGCCATTGTTTTTGTCATCCCGATTAATCCCGCCTTTGACGAACAATAGGCCGAGCGCTCTCTTAATCCCACGCCGCTTAATGCCGACGCGATGTTTACCACTGAACCCGATCCTTGTGGTTTCATTACCCGGGCAGCCGCTCGACAGCACAACCATACGCCAGTTAGATTGATATCGATCACTTGTTTAAACTCGTCGAGTGGAAAATCCTCTACGGGATGCCGAATATTAATCCCCGCGCTGTTGATCAATACATCCAGCTTGCCGTATTTCTCGATGACTGTATCGAATACCCGATCCACGTCTTTTTCTTGTGTCACGTCTCCAGCGATACCAAGACTTTCTTGTTCGGTCTCTTCTACAATTTCTCCCGCCACGCGGTCACAATCTGCCTGTGTGCGCGAACAAATGACGGTTTTTGCACCGGCCTGAGCCAATCCCATCGCCATCGATGCACCCAATCCTTTGGATCCACCTGTGATCAAGGCGACCTTTCCATCCAATCGAAACAAATCCATTACGTGTATTTCTGCCATATTTTTCTCCATTACGGTCTCAATGTCACCTTTACGGACTGCGTTCCGTCTGCGACGAGGTCAATGCCCTTGTGAAAATCCTCAAGTGGCAATTGATGGGTTACGATCTGGTCCATTGGGAGTAGCCCTTGTTCGAGCATTCGAATGGCAATGGGATAACAATGCGGGCTTAAATGCGCGCCGTGAATATTGAGTTCTTTTGTGTCTCCAATAATCGTCCAATCCGTTGTTACTGGCTCGCGCATCACGCTGAACTCGACAAATGTGCCGAGTTTGCAAATCATAAGCAGTCCCTGTTCCACTGCTGCGGGATGCCCGGTCGCCTCAATATACACATCGCAACCATAACCCTCTGTCAATTTATGGACTTCGTCAATCACATCCACCGAATTTGGATTCAATCCCAGATCTGCTCCACAGGCTCTGGCTATTTCCAACCGTCTATCATCTAAATCCAATGCAATCAACAGTGCGGGATTTTTCATCCGCGCAGCAGCGACCATACCCAGGCCCAGTGGTCCCGCACCGGCAATTACGACTGTGTCATTTAACTGAATATTGCCGCGTTCGACCGCGTGAATCGCACAGGCGAGAGGTTCTACATACGCCGCATGCGCGGCGGGGATGGATTTTGGCACGCGATAGTTCAAGGCTTTGGCAGGCAATCTGCAATATTGGGCCATTGCGCCAAATGTGGCCTGGCGAAAGCCATAAATATCGTGTACCATGCACATCCAGTATTGCCCACGCAAGCAATAACGACATGCACCACATGGTACAATTTGTTCCGATACGGCGAGGTCGCCAATCGCCAACCCGTATTTTTCTCCTGCACCCTCGCCCAGTGCAACGACTTCTCCCACAAATTCGTGCCCGGGGATAATTGGTGCCTGGCAATAGCCCTCGCGATGGGCATCGCCCCAGAACATGGGTGCGCCCATATAGCACTTCAAATCGCTTGCACATATACCGACTGATTGTACGCGAATTAGAACTTCGCCCACCTCTACTTGCGGTACAGCGTATTCTTCCAGGCGATAATCTTCGGGCGCGTGGCACATTACTACGGGCATTGTTTTTGGCAGATCACCCATATCGAATCCTTTTCTTGACAAGAGAAAGACGTTAGGATACACTTTAACAGTTTGACAGTATAAAGAAAAACGCAAAAATTTTCATCTCTAACTTTATGAGGCAAAAGTGGCAATTGGTATTGGCTTGATTGGCATGGGTGTTGTCGGTGGCGGTGTAGCTCGCATCCTTTGTGATCGAGAACACGAATTCAAATACGTTCGGGGCCTCGACCTCGACATTCGCAAAATCGCTGTACGCGATCTGTCTAAACCTCGCGCAATTGACTTGCCTTCTGACCGTTTTACGACCAATCCCATGGATGTGGTCGCCGACCCTGCAATCCAGATTGTGGTCGAGGTGATGGGCGGTGTCGATGCGGCTTATGATCTCGTTCTCGCGGCGCTTCAAAATGGCAAAGATGTGGTTACGGCGAACAAAGCCCTTCTTGCCGAACGTGGGGATAGCCTTTTTGAGGTAGCGGTTCAAAACAATGTTGGACTCGGCTTTGAAGCCAGTGTCTGTGGCGGCATTCCCATTATCCAGACGCTCGGCCAGGGTCTGATAGCCAACAATATTCAATCGCTTTACGGCATTCTCAACGGCACGACCAACTACATCCTCACCCGCATGACAGAAGCCGGAGAAGACTTTGGGCCCATGCTCAAAGAAGCACAGGACAAAGGGTTTGCCGAAGCCGATCCCACTATGGATATCGACGGCACGGATGCGGCTCAAAAGCTCGCGCTTCTCTGTCGCCTTGCGTTTCGCCAGCGCGTCTCGTCCGGCGATATTCTCAAAGAGGGCATCTCTCATATTACCGCATTAGATATCGATTTTGCCCGCGAACTCGGCTATACCATCAAATTGCTCGGCATAGCCAGCGTGGTGGGCAGTCGCATTGAAGCGCGCGTGCATCCCGCCTTTGTGCCCCACGATGCACTCCTGGCGGATATCCGCAATGAATTTAACGCTGTGGAAATTGTCGGTAGTGCGGTTGACGCCCAGGTCTTTTACGGCAAAGGTGCTGGTGAATTGCCCACTGCCAGCGCGGTGATTGCCGACCTGGTCACCATTGCCGAGCGGCGCAAAGCCGGTCTTGGTCCCGCGGGAGCACCACTTGCTCCGCTGCCCGAAGCAGACCTCGTTCCCATCGGCGATATTCAGACCGGCAGCTATTGTAGGCTTACCGTTTACGACAAACCCGGGGTTCTGGCGCAGGTTGCAGCACTCTTTGCCGGTGAAGGCATCAGCATAGAAACGGTTATCCAGCACGGACGCTCGGAAACAGAAGGTGGCACGGTTCCCCTGATCATGATCACGCATGATGCTCCCGAATCCGCGATGCAACGCGCCATCACGCGCATTGGGAATTTGTCCGCTGTGACAGAAAAACCGCAGATTATTCGGATTCTGCATCCATAAGAGGATGAGAAAACAAAAAAGCGGCAGAGAAAACTCTCTGCCGCTGCGTATTTCAGTTCAAAAGTGTGTTGTTCACTTCCATCCCGTTCGCTTTTGCACCTCGCGCCATAACGTCTTCATCGTTCCGTTTTCCTCAGCAGTGTTCTCATCTTCACTTTCACTTACTTCTTCAGATGTCGGATCTATCGCGGTTTCGACTTCTTCTTCCTCATCCTGGCTGACCTGTGCGACATCGATTACCTGATCGCCGTCATCCGGGTTGATCAGACGCACGCCCTGCGTATTGCGCCCTATCACGCTCACGTCCGCTACTTTTTGTCGGATCAAGATGCCGTTCTGTGTCACAATCACCATATCGTCGCGGCTATCTTCCGTCACACCCATCACCGATACCACGGGACCATTGCGATCTGTAGTTTTGATGTTGATCACGCCTTTACCACCCCGGTTTGTCAGGCGATACTCCGAAATCAGCGAGCGCTTGCCATATCCATTGGCACAGACGGTCAATAAATGAGACAGCTCTACATCTTCGGGCTTAACGACCACCATGCCCACCACCACATCATCGTCTTGCAGGGACACGCCGCGCACACCCTGTGAGTTGCGCCCCATAGCCCGCACTTTGTTTTCGTCAAAGTACACAGCTTGTCCGCGCTTTGTGGCAATGATCACCCGGTCTTCACCCCCTGTAATTGCGGCTTTGATTAGCTGATCGTCTTCCCGCACATTCATCGCAATAATGCCACCCTTGCGCGGACGGCTATAAGCCGACAATGCGGTCTTTTTTGTCAGTCCCTTTCGGGTTATAGACAGCAGATAGCGATCTTCATCAAACTCGCGTACTGGCACGACTTCGGCTACCTTATGTCCATAGGGGATATCCACGACATTGACAATGGGCCGACCACGCGCTTGACGCGTACCTCGCGGAATTTCATGCACTTTTAACCACACACAGTGCCCGCGGTCTGTCAATACGAGGATATAACTGTGCGTGGAAGCCACGAATAGGCTTTCTACAAAATCTTCATCTTTTGTTCGCATACCCATGATGCCACGTCCGCCCCGGTTTTGTGCGCGATAAGTGGATACGGGAATGCGTTTAATATACCCATTGTGAGAAATTGTAATGACCATATCTTCTTCGTGGATCAAATCTTCAATACTAAACTCAGAGGCCGCCAACACGATTTCTGAC
>JAJEAX010000064.1 GCA_022822565.1 Candidatus Latescibacterota bacterium | reverse complement strand
GCGGCTAACATCCTGCCGCAATGACGGCTCTAAAACCCTCAAAGGCAACACCTTCTGGATTGCGGCTAACACCCTGCCGCAATGACGGCTCTAAAACCCTCCAAAGGCAACACCTTCTGGATTGCGGCTAACATCCTGCCGCAATGACGGCTCTAAAACCCTCAAAGGCAACACCTTCTGGATCGCGGCTAACATCCTGCCGCGATGACAAACAAACACTGGATTAAGTTAAGAAACTATTTTTTTACAGACAAATACTACATCGTCACAGCATTCTTGACTTTATGAGCTTTTAGTCGCTATATTTTCGAGTGACTGGGGGTTCAGTTGGCTCTGGGATTTCTCGGAGCCATTCGCTTTTCAGGGAGGTGGTATTATGAGCAACCTGGCTCCTCTGCTCAGTGACGAACAGATCGAAGCATTCTTCGAAATCGGGTTCGTCATCGTACCGGACGTTTTTACGCCAACCGAAATTGAAGAAATGCGAGCCGGATTTGACCGTCTGCAGAAAATGGCCTACGCGCTATCGGAACCCGGGATCCACAACGGTTCTGATTTTGCCATTGAGAAAACGGAATCGGGACAGGTCATCATACACCGCATCTCCTGGTGCGGGGCGGCCGAACCAGTATTACTCGCTTATGGCAAAGACCACCGCCTCCTCGGCATGGCGAGTCAATTACTGGGCAGCAACGAAATGAACCAGTTAATCAACCAGGCCCACTTCAAAATACCCGGCGACAACGTGGCATTTCCGTGGCATCAGGACAGCGAACATCGGGGATATGGAAAATCCTGGTGGAAGGACGTCAACGGACGCGGCAGCTTTGTCCAACAAGCCATCGCCATTGACGATGTAACCGAAGAAAGTGGACCTCTGAAATTCATCCCTGGAAGTTGCAAATTGGGACATCTGGGCCTGCTGAGTCGCAGCGAAGAAGAATACCCGGCGCTATTCAACCCCGACGACGCCATTACGGGAATCATGAAAGCCGGTAGCGTAACCTTGTTCAACCCTTATGTCATCCACGGCAGCGAACCAAACCGCTCGCAGAAACCTCGGCGTATTTTTATAAACGGCTACGCTTACCCGGGCGCCAACTCGAGAACCTATCCCGGCAGGGGTGCTGGCAGGCTCTTAAAGATCATCCACTAAGGAATTTCTGTATTATCGGATCTGAGCCATCTCCCGGTCCTCCTCAAGCGCACGCGCCATCGCCTGACGCACATTTAGAGGACGAACGGGAAAACGCTCGCGCGCACCATCATCTCGAACAATTGTCTCATTGCGCAAACTGTCGATGAGCTTCTTACCCACCCGCGCATAAAGAGGCGTCACCAGCCCCAACCACAAACTGGAAAGCCGAGGACTCAAAAAAGGAACCGGAATCATAAGACGTCGCACGCCGATCTGGCGGGCATATTCGCGCATCAACCCGCCGTAAGACACCTGTTGCGGACCGCCAATCTCAAAAATCGCGCTACCCTCCTCCACATCCAGACCCCGGATCAAATAAGCAATCACATCCTCAATCGCAATCGGCTGGGTTGGCGTGCGGACCCAACTCGGCGTAACCATAATCGGCAACTTATTGACCAGACTGCGAACCATCTCAAAAGACAGCGACCCCGAACCAATAATAATAGAAGCGCGAAACTCCAGCGTTGCAGGTCCCTCAGAAGATAGAATAGCCCCCACCTCTCGACGACTCGCCAGATGCGAAGAAAGCTGGCTGTCCCCAACCAACCCCCCCAAATAAATAATGCGCCGAACCCCTTGCTGCAGCGCGACGCGGGCGAAATTTTGTGCCCCAATGCGATCCTGCTCCTCAAAATTGGCTCTCGACCCCATAGAATGCACCAGATAGTACGCCGTATCTACCCCTTCCAACGCAACCCTGAGCGAATCCCGATTCAGCACATCCCCTGCCACAATCTCGGTATCGGAATAAAATCGACCAGCCAGATATTGGGGGTTACGAGCCAGGCATCGCACGCGCACCCCCCGTTCTTCAAGCGCCGGAACCAGCCGCCCACCAACATACCCACTGGCTCCCGTCACCAGTACGAGCCTGTCTTTTTCCTTATCCTGAGACATTGCCTGCCTAATGCATATCTATGGACAGCACGTAACTGAGCAGAGTCACCAGAAGCCACGTCGCCACCAGGACAACCCCAAAAGGGCGCTTCATCGCATTGCCCGACACAAAAATGCCACACCGAAAAACAACGAGAATAAACACCATAGCCGGGAACAAAAACTGGAAAAACTGACCATCGGCTTGCAAGCCACCTGGTGTTGCTGCGGCCGAAACCCCGGCAACAAAAAGCACATTGAGAATATCTGCGCCAATAATATTGCCAACCGCCAGCTCGCCGTGCCCGCGCCTGACAGCGGTAATTGCCGTAACGAGTTCTGGAAGCGACGTACCAAACGCGACCAGCGTCGCAGAAATAATATGCTTTGGGACACCAATCCTCTCTGCCAAAACACTCACACTGGGAATGAGAATTTGAGCCGAAATAACAATAACCGCAATCGCCAGAAGCAACTTGACGAGCACCACAGCCGCAGGACTACCTTCCGCCTGGGTTGCATCTTCCTGCTCAGCATCCGACGTAGTCGCAGCCCAGCGGATCGACTGCCAAATATAGAGCACCAAAAGCACGACAAAAGCAAAGCCAGCAAACTGTGGTAAAACCCCACCCTGGCTAAACAATTTTGCGGGAGAAGCCCACGGAAAACAGGCGAGCACCAGAAGAATCCCAGCCCCCACCTGCACATTTGACAACCGCGACGCCAACTGGCGGTTGAGAGGCAAAGGAGCAATCAGAGAAGCCAGACCAATGATAAGGCCCGTATCGCAAATAATCGAACCAACAGCATTTCCAAGCGCAAGCCCCGGTTTCCCCTGAATCGCCGAAAACACGGACACCGCCGCTTCCGGTGTCGTCGTACCAATACTCACAATCGTCGCACCGATAACCGCTTTGCCCAGCCCCCAGCGCACCGAAAGCGTCACCGCTTCATCAACGAGCCAATCCGCGCCTTTGCCGAGCGTGTACAGCGTCACCGCAATAATCACTAAAAGGAACGGACTGGTCAATCCCATCACAAGCTCTTCGATCCACTTTTCCATCTTCACCTTTCCAAATCAAATCACAAAAATATCACTGGGACGATCCTGCTCCGCCACACTCAGGGAAAAAGACCGAACACCCTGCCCCTGCAACATATCCGCACAAGTTTCTCGCGCCAGATCCGGCCGATTATTTTTCTCACTCAAATGCGCCAAAACCGCCTGCTTCAACCCATCTCTCGCCAAATTGCACAACGCCTCTGCTGCCCCATCATTTGACAAATGACCGTGCGTACTATTGATCCTCTGCTTCAAAACCCAGGGATAAGGCCCATCCATAAGCAACTGTCGATCGTAATTCGTCTCAATAATCACCAGATCGGCCCGGCGCATATACTGATAAACCAACTGCGTCACCGTACCCATATCTGTTGCAACCGTCACATTGGCATGGCCATCCGTCACGGAAAAATTCACGGGATCAGCGGCATCGTGAGGCAATTGGAACGCCTGAAAAGACAAATCGCCAATTGAAAATTCCTCATCATTTTCAAACACCCGAATTTTCTCACGCCCTCGAAAAATCTTCTTCGAAGCATTCAACGTACCCTCCGTCATCCAAACCGGCAATCCATATCGCCGCGCCAACACACCCACCCCCTTAATATGATCGGAATGCTCGTGACTCACCACAACAGCCTGCAAACCCGCTGGATTGATCCCAACACCTCGCAAACGCTCTTCGATCTTTTTACCCGTCAAACCCGCATCGATAAGCACACTTGAAGAACCATTTTGAATACAGATCGAATTGCCACCACTCCCACTTGCCAATAAACAAATCTTCACCTGTAACTCCTCTATCACTATTCATTCACAATCCGCGCCACCCAAATACTAATCTCGTACAAAACGATGAGCGGCAGCGCCATCAAAAGCTGAGACAAGGGGTCGGGAGGGGTCAAAATGGCTGCCAGTATAAACCCGAGCAAAAGCGCGTAACGCCGTCCCTTTCGCATCCGATCGCGTGTTGCAATCCCCATCTTAGCCAAAAAAAACGTCAACACAGGCAACTCAAACACCAGTCCAAAAGCCACCAGAAGGCGCAGCACAAAACCGATATACTCCCCAATATCAAACTGCGGCTTCACAATCGTATCTTCAGCCATACCAACAAAAAACTTCATCGCCAGTGGGATAACCAGCCAGTATGCCAAAATAGCACCAACGACAAAACACACAGTAGCCGAACCTATAACAAACGTGACAAATCGCCGCTCGCTGGCAAACAGACCGGGCGCGACAAACATCCAGACCTGAAAAATCAAAAACGGCAGTGCCAGAATCCCCCCGCCCACCAGTGCGATCTGCAGCTTGACCATAAACATGCCCATCGGCCTTAAGGTCTGCAATATCAGTTCATCTTCCAGTTCGCGGGTAGGATGGAGCAGTACAGCCAAAATCTCATTGACAAAAATTCCACAAAAAATCGCGCCTATAATAATCGCGGCCAGCCCCTTCAAAATGCGCCACCGCAACTCCTCAAGATGATCGAGAAAGGGCATTGGCTTGCCTTCATCGGGCAGATCCTCATCCCGGTCTGGCATAATCGCCGGCACCGTACCCTCGGGCGGTGCAACATCCTCCTCCACCTCCCGCGGTCGCCGAATAGCCGACACCGCCAACCCCATCAGCGCAATCACGCCGCACAACTGAGAAAACAAATCGCCAAACCGCATATAAAGCGTCTGCTCATTGCGCGGTGCAATCGTCCCCGCCACAACAGCCTCGTGAAACAGCCCCGTCTTTTGCACTTGCCGCCCCTGTGGATCGACAAACATCGACACACCCGTATTGGCACAACGCACAACCCAACGCCTGTTTTCAACTGCTCTGAAAGTTGCAATATCCGCGTGTTGATACGGCGCTGCCGTGCGCCCATACCACCCATCATTGGTAATCACCACCAAAAACTCGGCACCCCGAACCATCATATCGCGCGCAAGCCAGGGAAACACCGAATCAAAACAAATCATCCCGGAAAACTTGCCACCCGGCACCTCAAAAACCGTAAGCGCAGTCCCACTCTCAAAATCACCGCTAATATACCCCCCGCCACTCCACTGAAAATCGCGCAAAAACCCGAACAATTTGGGAAAAGGTGCCCGCTCTCCAAATGGCACCACCTTCACCTTGTCGTAATGCGGCAAATCGCCCCCGTTAGGCTCAAACAAAAAAGAAGAATTGTAATAGCGATCCCGCGCCGCAGCCTCGAAGCGATTCGCCCCCATATACAGATAAATACCCAGCGAATCGACCAGCGCCTGCACCCGCGCCTGATACGCCTGGCCCAATGATCCGCTTTTCAAACGCGCGGGCAAAGCCGCCTCTGACCACACAACCAATCGCGCCCCCGTCTCCGCAGCCCGAATCGTCAAAGGTTTCAGCTTGTCAAAATTGTGATCAAAACCCCAGTACGATTTCTCCACAGGCGGCACATTTTGCTGCACAATAGCGACCTTCAAATCGCCCTCAGCAACCGGCTCTGCCATGCGCCACAAACCAAATCCCGCTGGCAGTGCAAAAGACAAAACCAGAACACCAACCATCAAGCCGCGCCGCGCACTTTCCAATGCCTTAAACGCTATGAGATTAACCACCACCACCCAGAATGACACCCCGTAAACCCCGGTCGCTTCTGCAATCTGAATCAAAGGCAAATAATCCACCTGGGTATGCCCGAGCAGCATCCACGAAAAACCCATATCGCCCAGCGTATTGAAATATTCAAACCCCACCCACAAAAAGGGCACCATCCACAAACCCAGCCTGCCAACGCGCGCCATTGCAAACGACCACAACCACACAAACACGCCCCTGAACAGCGACATATACAAAATCGCCCCCGCCATACCCGGGGGAGTAATCCACGCAATCCAATAAATACTCGCACCGTAAAAAACCAGACCCTGCAAAAAACCCGCGCCAAAAGCCACGCGCCCACGCAGATTTTCGGCAACGGGAATCAGGGGCAACAAACTGATACAGGCCAAAAAACCGAGCGGCAACGGGGGAAATGCCGCTGCCATAAGCAGACCCGACAAAATCGGATACCCGAGCACTATCTTCCAACCCCAAGTATTATCCTGCGCCTTATGGTCATCCGTATTCATACTCAAATTATTCGCCTTCATACTCGCGCCGCTACGTTGTAGAGTTGGAACGCAATATCCATCTGCGTCCATCTGCGTCCATCTGCGGATAAAAATCCCTGTTGCAAAAAACACAAAGACTATGCAATATACTTGCGGGTCAAATCCCTGTCAATTGCCGTCCCGAAAAAGAAACCCGGTCTATAACATGCTACCCGACCTCAATTCAGAACTCCAGGCATTGCGCGAGCAAAACCTCTACCGCTCGGTGCGACGCGTGGAAACCAGCCAGGAACCCCGCATCCGCATCAAAGGACGGGAACTCATCCTCTTCTGTTCAAACAACTATTTGGGCCTCGCCAACCATCCCGTCCTCAAAGGCGCAGCCATCGAAGCGCTCAACTCCTATGGAAGCAGCACCGTAGCATCGGCACTCATATCGGGATACATGCCTCCACATGCCGACCTCGAAAGCAGCATGGCGCAATTCCTCGGCACAGAAGCCGCCATCGCATTCCCCACGGGCTACACAGCCAACCTCGGCGTCATACCCACCCTCATCAACCGCGACGACATCATCTACAGCGACCAATTAAATCACCGCAGCATCATCGATAGCTGCCGCCTGTCCCGCGCACAAATCGCCATCTACAACCACTGCGACATCGCCCACCTCGAAACCCAACTCAAAACCTCGTCCGCCCATCGCCGTCGCCTCATCGTCACCGATGGCGTCTTCTCAATGGACGGAGACATCGCCCCACTGCCCGAACTCGTCTCCCTCGCCAAACAACACAACGCCATCCTCATGGTCGATGACGCCCACGCAACCGGCGTCCTTGGACCTAGGGGCCGAGGCACCTTCGAACACTACGGCCTCTCCCCCGATACCATCGACATCCTCATGACCTCGGGCAGCAAAGCCCTCGGCGCATCCGGCGGTTTCATCTGTGGCAGCCGCGACCTCATCGACCTCATACGCAACCGCTCGGCAGCGTACATCTACACCACCGCAATGCCGCCCGATGCCTGTGCATCCACCACCGCGGCACTCGACCTCATCCAACGCGATGCCAGCTTGCGCCAACGCCTGTGGCACAACACAACAACCATCAGCCAGCATCTTCAAACCCTCGGATTCGACCTCGCACAATCCCAAACCCATATCATACCCATACTCATTGGCGACGCCCAGAAAACCATTGAAATATCCGAACACCTCTACAACCGCGGCATCTACCTCTACGGCATACGCCCCCCCACCGTACCCGAGGGCCAAAGCCGTCTGCGCCTCTCTGTCATGGCAACCCATACCGACGACGACATCGCCCAATTATTAGACGCCATGACCGAAGTGCGACACAGTTTTTTTACACGCGAATAGACGAACCCCACCCAACCACCCAAAACCTCTGGATTGCGGCTTACACCCTGCCGCAATGACGGTTTCAGGTACATTACCCACTTCGTTGATTCGTTGATTCGTTAATTCGCTTGGAGACCACCATGTCCAACCCCCTCGACCACATCCGAATCGTCCTCGTTGAACCCAAAGAACCCGGCAACATCGGCGCCGTGGCTCGCGCGATGAAAAACACGGGCCTATCGCACCTCTACCTCGTCAATCCCCCTGACCACACCAGCGGCGAAGCCCGCGCAATGGCGCACGGATCCGGCGACATCCTCTACGGCGCCACCGTCGTATCCTCACTGCCCGAAGCACTCGCAGACGTATCGCTTGCCGTGGGCACATCCCATCGCAAACGCCGCGAATTCGACATCGTACACCCACCCCAAATTGCAACAGACAAACTGTTGTCCCTCCCCCAAAACCACAAAGGCGCCATTGTCTTTGGCCGGGAAGAAAACGGACTGACCAACAACGAGATCCAACTGTGCCAGCTAATCTCTCGCATCCCCTCAGCCGTACGCTACCCCTCCCTCAACCTATCGCAAGCCACCCTCATCTATGGCTACGAACTCTTTCGCGCCACCCATTCCGAAATCCCCTATAAACCATCAGAAGTCGATCTGGCTACACACCGCGAACTCGAATCCATGTACGACCACATCGAAACCGCACTCGACAAACTCGGCTTTGTCTCCCGACATCGCCCTCAGACCTTCATCCGATCAATCCGCCGAATCTTCAGCCGCATCGACATGGAACACCGCGACGTAGCCACCATCCACCGCGTCTTCCGCCAGGTCGATCGCTTCATCGCGCGGCACGGCCTCGACCCCATCCCACCGCCCGATCAAAAAACAGAGTAATGGACAACGTGATTATTCATCGATCTCGCCATTGGCGAGAATTGTCTTGTCATTGCCCGCGAGATAGGTGATAATTAAAGGACGGCATCAGAAAGCATACCCGACTACCGGGTATGGCGATGCTATTCGACACGCAGGAGGACTCAGCAATGGCTACAACCCCCGACTCCCAAAACCTCGAGTTGTCAGTTACCGACTTTGGCCCCATTGCCAAAGCAAAAATTGACCTGCGCCCGCTAACAGTATTCGTTGGCCCCAGCAACACCGGCAAATCCTATATGGCCGTTCTGATTTACGCGCTACATCAGTTTTTCAATGCCTACTCAGGGCGTAAGGACTTCAGGTCCTTTTCACATGTGGAACAGAGACAAAGCCTTGATTTGTCGGAACATGATCTTTCAGGTCTTTATGCCTGGGCAAAAGAAACGCTTTCGGATTTAGAAACCACAGAACAAGAGGAGTCCTATTCAATTGAATTGCCAGACTCCGTTGCAACGTTGATACGCCCAATTTTCAACAATGTCGCACATTTAATCGAAGACCTGGAGGGTGAAATCACAAGATGCTTTGGGGTAGGTAAGACAAAAAATTTGATTCGCTATTTAGGTGATGGCGAGACTACATTCTCCCTGCTTCACAATATCTCAAGGGAAGTCGGACAAAATGATCCTTTAGGTTATAAAGTTACAGTGACAGGGCAAAAAACTAAGATAGATGCTTTGATTCCGAACACCATGCCCTTACAAATGGATATAGAGGATCTCTCAGTCCTTCTATGGAATTGGAACCTCGAATGGCTGATTGAGATGGAGAACATGGAATTGCTCAAGTGGGGCAGTTCTAAGGCAGCCAATTGGAATGTGGACTGGCTGGTTGAGATGAAGAATATAGGAGAGGACGAAATTGTTAAACAGGCTCTGATTGACTTGCTTAGAATTCTTGCCAATTCTATTGCTCTTGACATCGTCAGCCCATTGAGTCGTTCCGCGCATTACCTTCCCGCTGACCGCGCTGGCGTTATGCACGCCCATCAAGTGGCCGTGAGGGGGTTGATTGCAAGCGCATCGCGTGTCGCACTGCGAAGTGATTCGCCAATGCCATTACTCTCCGGAGTTCTCGGCGACTTTCTGGAACAACTTGTCGCACTGGCCTCTTCCTCTCCAATGCGTCGGGAATCCAAAGGCGACAATGACCTCGCTCTACGTATGGAACAAGCACTATTGCGGGGAACTGTCCGTGTTGAACGGTCAGAAATTGACTACCCCTCATTTGTCTATCGTCCGGAAGGCTGGGAGAAGGACCTACCATTGATGAATGCATCATCCATGGTATCGGAGTTGGCTCCAGTAGTGCTGTATCTGCGCCATGTCGTTCGTCCGGGCGACCTGCTGATTATTGAAGAACCCGAGTCTCACCTGCATCCGGCAATGCAAGTGGAATTCGTCCGACAACTCGTAGCGGCGGTTAAGTCCGGCATCCGCATCCTCCTTACGACACACAGCGAGTGGGTCCTGGAAGGACTCGCCAACATCGTGCGATTATCGGAACTTCCAGAAGCACGGCGAAAAGGCATTGCAAGTGCTGAATTCGCGCTCAGTCCCGAAGATGTGGGCGTGTGGCGATTCAAGCCGAGTTTGGAAGGAAGTGGTTCAGTGGTAAATAAAAGCCTACTCGACATAGAGTTTGGCACCTTCCCATCAGGTTTCGGAGACATTTCTGAAGATGCTTATAACGAATATGCAGAAATATCCAGTCGGATAGAGGATAGTAAATAGATGGCGGATATCGTTAGCCAGATACGCAGAAAACTCTCCGATAAATGTCTTACAAATAGGTGTAGCAAGGAAGGTTGCTCAGTACCTTTGAATCAGGCGCCAGCACCGTTCATTTTGATAGATATGGATAGTCCACAAGCACCGGTTGACCAGAACAAAAGGCGATGTGACTACATCTTCATCGGAGGTTCCAGCAGCATCTGGTTGGTACCAATGGAGTTAAAAAAGGGCAGACCTCAAGCCAGTGAGGCCAAAGGACAACTCCAGGCAGGCGCGAATGTTGCCGATACTCATATCATTCCTCGTGGTGAGCAAGTTGACTTTTTGCCGGTTGTCGCACACGGTGGCGAACTTCGTC
This sequence comes from Candidatus Latescibacterota bacterium, assembly GCA_022822565.1. Taxonomy (GTDB): domain Bacteria; phylum Latescibacterota; class UBA2968; order UBA2968; family UBA2968; genus VXRD01. The sequence continues at coordinate 106 of JAJEAX010000064.1, read as the reverse complement.
GCGCTGAACACAAAAGATTTCTCTCGAATGCAAACCGAGTGCGTTTCCGAGACCAACAGGTGCGTATCAGCTTGATGAGATGCGGAAAACCTTTGCATGAAACGCT
>JAJEAX010000065.1 GCA_022822565.1 Candidatus Latescibacterota bacterium | reverse complement strand
CCCCTGCGCATTGAGCACCACTGGCAACACATTTACCGATCCGCTTTTTATCGCGGGGGCAATGTGCTTATGACCGCTCTTTCGGGTATTGATCAGGCGCTTTGGGATATTGCGGGTAAGTACTTCAATGTGCCGACCTATCAGCTTCTTGGTGGACCGGTGCGCGACCGCATTCGCGTCTATGCCCATTGGGGGATTCGCGATAGTTCAGAACGCGCTTTGGATGCTGCGCGTGAGCGTCTCGAAATGCTTCAGAAAAAAGGGGGTTACAAAGCTTTTAAATCGGGACCCGGCGGCAAATGGCGTGCCCATGAACCTCCTGAGGTGATTGACCGCTTTGTCAAATGTGCCTATACCATGCGCGAGTGGGTTGGCGATGACTGCGAACTCTGTTTTGACTTTCACGGCAAGATGACGCCCTCGCTCGCCGTGGAAATCTGCCACGAGATCAAAGGCATGCGTCCCATGTTCGTCGAAGAACCCGTGCCGCAGGAAAATGTCGATGCGCTCAAACACGTTTCCGACCATGTGCCTTTTCCCATTGCCACGGGCGAACGCCTGCTTTCTCGCTGGGAGTTTCGCACTGTTTTTGAGAAAAATGCCGTTGCCTATATCCAGCCCGATGGTTCGCATGCAGGCGGTATTTCCGAACTCAAACGCATTGCGAACATGGCAGAAGTGTATTATATGCATATCATGCCCCACTGTGCTATTGGGCCAGTTGCGTTCTCGGCCTGTATGCAGGTTGATGCCGCTGTGCCCAATTTTCTCATTCAAGAGCAAGTCGATGCGGGTCTGGGTGAGGACCTCCTGCAAGATCCCTGGGTTGTCAGAGATGGACATATTGATTTGCCCACCAGACCCGGCCTGGGCTTTGACCTTATTCCCACAGAAGCCGAACAAAATATAGGGGTGTACGAAGAAGAACTCGGCGGGGAACACTTTTACGAAACCGATGGCAGTGTTGCAGATTGGTAATATATGAACGAAATAACAGAACAACCCGACAAAATGGGCAAGGCGTTTCTCGATCTCGTCAATTTGGGCGAAACGCGCTGGAAGAGATATATTTTAACGCTGCTGATCATCATTGCCACCTGGACTTTGGGCAGTGGCACAGTCCTGCTTGCTGTTTATGGCCCTGAACCCGAAGGTGCTCCCATGGATGGCACAAGTCCTTTTCTGGATTTTATCGCCCTCAATTTGCTCTTTGTCACGGTGCTGATCGGTCTGTGGATTGGCATTTGCAACGCACATAAGCGCTCTTTACTCACGCTTATTACACCGCGCAATCACATTCGCTGGGGCCGCATATTGCAGGGATTTGGTTTGCAGATGGGCCTGGGTATTGTTTTCGCGGCTATTGATGCTCTGCTTTTTCCCGATAACTACACCTATACCCTGGACCCCGAACGCTTTTACAAATTCGCCATTCTCGTCCTGCTCCTTACGCCCTTCCAGGCCACTACCGAAGAATTGCTCACGCGCAGTTACTTCTTGCAAATGCTCGGTCACTTCACGCGCCATCCCATTGTTCTCATTGTTCTCAATGCCCTGCCCTTTGCCTTGTTTCATTTAATGAATCCCGAGATCGCGGCGTACGGCGTAGTGCCCATGTTGGTCTCCTACTTTGTCGTCGGTGCATTTCTCGCCCTTGTCACGCTCAAAGATAACGGGGCGGAACTCGCCATAGGTATCCACGCCGCGAATAACATGTTTGCGGCGGTCCTCGTCAATTACAAAGACTCCGCGCTATCTACCAATGCCATCTTTACAATAAATGAGGTCAATGTCTGGGCAGGCACGGTTGCTTACATCGTCTCCGCAGCTATTATGTATTGGATATTGTTCCGCAATCACAAATCTGAATCGGGGGTTCGTACCTCGGTAGGTTTAAAATGAAAGAGAGGCACTATGGCAAATTCAATAGAAATCGGTATTGCGCGTGCTGACATCACCCCTGGGGTGGGTATTCCTATGGTTGGTTTTGCGGGAAGGGGACCTTCGACGCGTATAAACGACCCGTTGTACGCCACGGCTATGGCGGTTTCCTTCGCGGGAGAGCAAGCCGTATTGATCGCTTTGGATCTCCTTCAGTTCAAGGCGGAAACGGTCGCCGAGTTTCGCGCACTCATCCAGGCCGCATCGGGGATTTCCGCCGATCGGATTACTCTGGCATGCAGTCATACGCATTACGGACCTGATGTCGATCGCGCAGGTAAGCAATCCTCTTCGTCGGGACCGGGGCCAGCCGAAGCCTCTGAGTTGGTCGATGCCTATCGGACTCATCTCGGATTCAAAATGGCGGGTCTGGTACAGGAGGCACAGCAAAATTTGAAGCCAGCGCGAATGGGTATTGGCTGGGGCAGTTCTGATATTGGTATCAATCGGAGGGAGAAGACCTCTGACGGGCGGATTATTCTCGGCAACAACTACGATGGGCCTGTTGACCGCGAGGTCGGCGTGGCGCGGATTGAAGATATAGAGGGAAATCCCATTGCCTGTCTGGTCAATTTTGCGACGCATCCCGTTGCACAGACTTCTCAGCAACGCGCCATTTCCGCCGGGTTTCCGGGAAAGATGACTCAGGTGGTAGAAGGTCTTACGGGCGCGTATTGTCTCTTTTTGCAGGGGGCGGCGGGCAATATCAATCCGGCTTTGGGATTCCGCCGCCCGGATCATCCGCCCGAAGATCTTCACAAGCCATCGGATAGTCTGGGCATTCGACTGGGCTGCGAAGTGGTGCGCGTGTGGGAAACCATCAGCGTTGGCGAGGCGCAAGGCTTGAATCTCGCTTCAAAAACCATAAGCCTGCCCCGCTACATGTACGGCGACTTAAAAAGCGCGAAACAGCTCGATGGAGAATTCGCCCAGGAGTTGGAATCGAGAAATCTCTCCGATGGGCGGCGACATTGGGCCACGCTCAGGCAAAGTCGGGTGCGGGAAGCGATTAGAAGTTATGAGACGGGCGTTCCACTCGATCCCGTTGAGGCGGAATTGCAGGCATGGCGAATCGGCGATCTCGCCTTTGTGACTGCTCCGGCAGAGATTTTTACCGAAAACGG
>JAJEAX010000091.1 GCA_022822565.1 Candidatus Latescibacterota bacterium | reverse complement strand
CCACCGTGCCGATAAGCAGTATAAACCGTATCGCCGATAGATACGAAAAACCCCAACACCAATGCAATCGCAATCGCACCGATCAAGCGATTGCGCCGAAACTTCAACCCACTCGTCAGCTTCAGCGTCTGCGCCAGAGGTGGACCGAGAAACCCGCGCGTCGTAGCAAACAGGGCATAGATAAAACCCTGACTCACCATAGAAGGCGCTGAAATCGCACGCGACCCCAAAATATAAATAGGCGCGAAATTCAGCGCCGTATCCGAAATATTCGCATAGGGCAACCCCATCTCAGCCACAATCCGGGACAATCCAATATAGGCAGTTAGGGCAAAAAACATATAAAGCACCAGCACCTTCAATTCCATACCCGCCAGATGCAACCACCCACCCACGTAAAGCAACCCAATCAACATCCCAAACACCGCCGTGCGATAAGACAACACCTCCCGCGAATCATCCACCTCGGCATCTCCCTTAAACGCCTTCCGAAACACCGACTTCAAATGACCCCGCGACATCCACAAACTCACCAGAACAATCATCACAAACGCGCCAAAGCTCTGAGACCGAACCGCCTCCAGCCCTCCCTGCCCTACAGAAGACCCCACACCGAGGCGGTCAAACACGGACATCTCAATACCCGTTAGAACAAAAAACACCCAAAAACTAAACAGAGCCTCCACACGCGCAAAATAGGCAAAACCAATAATATAAATACTGATCTGCACCCAGAACGTCGGCGCGCCCTCCATCCAGCGCAACCAACTCGCCGCATTCGGCGTCGTGGGCAATCGCGGTATCAAAGGATAAAAAAACGTCACAATATTCCACAAAACAGCCATAGCACCCAGAAAACAGCCAACCTTAAACCCACGCTGCCGAACCATGTGCGCTATACCCTCGGCGTCATCTGATCCAGCAGCCATCTTAATGCTCACATTCATCAACGGGTATTCCAACCGCTCATTATCCACCCACTGCTTACGCAAAATCACCATAATACACAACGTCAACCAACCAATTGCAAAAATCAACGACCCCCACCAGAAAAGTGGCACCACCCACGCACCCCACGGAATCGGCTGATGCGGGGCAAGACCCTCGTAAAAAAGCGTTGCTGCCCCATCTTCATTGTGTAAAACAATCCACCTGGGAATATGCTCGTGCAAAAGCTCGCGCCAGCCATTCTCTGGCGTATCCAGATAAAAAGGCGCCGCAATCACCGTGGGCAAAAAACTCGCCAGACCAAAAAATGGAAAAAACGCCCCAATCAATCCCATACCGAGCGCAACTTGCAACTCAGCCTGAGAAAGTGCCCACCTGCTCTTCGCCCGGTCAAACGCGATATTGGTCAACACCAGAACCACATACACAAAAAACAGCCCCATCGGCAGATAGGACTTATTCATGCGAGAAGCCAGATGCATCATACCCCATGTGATATAGGCTTCGGATAGGAGAATAACCACAATGCCGACCAAAATGGACTTCAGCGTGACGGCCTCTCTTACAAACCGGGTGGATTCAACAGATGGATGTCCTTCTTGTGCCATAGCACTCAATTCTTATTCAAACAACTGGCGAGGATTGAGAGGATTTCCGCAACAGCATTGCGTCTGCGCCACTCGGACATAGATTGACGGAGCGCGTCACTTTGACCGCACAAATCGCGGATAGATTTGCAAAGCGCGTCGGACGTAAGACTATCTTCTGAGAGAACGAGGCTATACCCAGCATTTCGAAACGCTTCGGCATTCTCGATCTGATCTCCGCGACTGGCTTGCAGAGATAGGGGAATCAAAAGCGCGGGTTTTTGGAGCGAGAGGAATTCAAAAAGCGTGGTCGCACCTGCGCGAGAAACAATATAATCGGTCGCCGCAAAAAGATGGGGCAACTCATCCGTGACATATTCAAACTGCGCGTAGCCTTCGGTCTGATCAAGCTCCAAATCGAGATTGCCCTGCCCGCACAAATGACAAATCTGGTACTCGACAAGCAAATCGGGTAGAGCAGCGCGAACCGCCGCATTAACCGCACGCGACCCCAGGCTCCCCCCCATAATGAGAATAATGGGTTTCTCGGACGAAAAAGCGCACAAATCGCGCCCTTTTTGATCATCGCCATTTGCCAGTTCTGCGCGAACCGGAATACCCGTATGAACCGCTTTGCCAGCGGGCAAATATTTGGCTGTCTCCGCAAAGGCATAGCAAACGCGCTTTGCAAACGGAAGAGAGAGCTTATTGGCCAACCCCGGCGTGAGATCCGATTCGTGACACACCACGGGAATACCCAGCAACCACGCAGCCCAGATAATGGGCGGCGTGACAAATCCCCCCTTGCTAAAAACAATATCGGGCCTGATGCGAATGAGGAGTAATAATGACTTGAGAAACCCAAACTTGATGCGGGCGAGATCGGTAAAATTTTGCCAGTCCAGATAGCGGCGGAGTTTGCCTGCGGGAACCGCGTAATAGGGAATGCCCTCCCGTGCGATCAGTTCTCGCTCAATACCGTCCCGCGTACCGATATACTGCACATCGTATCCAGCATCCTGCAAAGCGGGCAACAGCGCGATATTGGGCGTAACATGCCCGGCGGTACCACCGCCAATGAGAACAATAGTAGGCAAGAAAAACTCCTGTACTATCATGCAAAAATATCGGCCATTGCATTTGGTTCGTGCCACTGGCGTTGTTCTTCGATCCACTTATGCGGCTTGAATGCCGTGGCGACATCTTCGATAGCGGTTTCGAGAATATCGATATTGTTGAGATCCGTCACACCAATACCGAGTTGATTGGCATAATAGAGCAGCCCCTGCTTCGCAGGCTCAAAACCCATAACACTGGTCATAACCGCATCCACAGCGAAAACATCTACACTCGCCGCGGCAACGCCCAGATCAACCGAATCCGTTCCCCCAGGACCATTGCCCTGCAAACCCACTGTACCATCGATAACACCGATATCGGGTGCCAGATATTTGGCGAGCCGAATAAGATTGACATTGAGGCGTTTGGACTCATTCGGACGCTGGCGCTCTGGATGGGAGGGAAACCCGTGCATCTTAACGCGGTCTTCTTTTCGAATCGTTCCCATAATCATATTCTTGAGCGCGAGCGTGACAACCGTGACATCGTGGGTCTTAGCAACCGCCATTGAAATCGTGCATGGACACTCCAGCACAGTTTTGGGCATATGTATAACGTATTCCGTACGATCATCGAGGAGAATCGGCACAGTCTCCCACCGAGTCTCAGCATTGAGATCAATCAGTCGAATGGGAACATCGTATTCTTCTTTCAAAGCGTGATATTCGAAATTGTCAAAAGCTTCTCCCGGAACATCTTCGTTACCCCCCTCGGCAATGAGAATCTCATCCGGTGGATTGGGCGTGGTAAGCAAAAAATCAATAGCCCCTCGCATCGCATCGGGATGGGAAGACGCCAGTTGATTTTTAGACGAAAGAAAATTGGGCTTGAGCATCACCTGCTCAGCCAGCTTGGGAACAACATCATCGCGGATGAGATCGAGCGCGCCAAATACATTCTGGCGGCGATTCTCGCGGCGGGCAAGACCAACATTAATTCTGGACATAAAAGACTCCTTTTATTGACTGCTGAATTTATCTTTCCCAGGGAAATGCAAAAGTGGGCGGATTGACATAGCGTTCTGTTTTAAGTGTAAGTCGCGCACCGCAACCGGGACCAAGGCGAACCGACATCCACGATGCATCAATATCAGATGTATTGCCATCGACCTCAACGCCAGTAATCTGATGTTCGGCATAAGCACCGCTCTGTATAATGAGATCGCGGTATTCGGTCTGATTGACATTCACGAGTGACAACACAACACCATCCGCGGTCAGCGTCTCCACAAGAGCAGCCACATCAGACGGCAGCCCGGGACGGCGATTCTCGGGATCAAAATAACGCACGCGACAATGCAGTGGCTCGCCGTGCCGCGGTGCCAAACCACCCAGTTGGAGTTGAATGAGCGCATTAACAGTAGTTGCGGGATTATAGGGCAATGGATCGTCGGACAAACGGGTATCCGTAGAGGTCGTATCGTTGCGAACACTCTCCATCTTCCCGCGAATCGCGCTCAACGCATTTCGCAACGTACGTGTGGGATGATCGGGATTATTCCCGCGAAGATAGTCTATCCAGGGATCTGCGGAAATATATTGAAGATCGGCATCATCCATTGTCCAGTAGTACACATCGAGCGCACCCTGATTAAAGGGCTGGGGGCTATAGCTATACCAACCATCGTCCCCGTGCATATGCGGATATTGTATTTCCCCATCGACATTCTTGCTATTGCTATTCACCGCATTGATCATCGTGCGCCAGACAATCGGATATTTTTGGTCTCCCGTCAGCAGAAGAGCATTGCCAAAACCCGCAATACCGCGGGCTATGGAATTGCGGTTGGAAAGCGCGCCCGTTTGCGGCACAACCACCGTAAATCCCCAGCCATAACAACCGCCATACCACTTGCCATCACACGCACCGCCAATCGTACCATCAAGACCGATATTGGATGGAAGAATACCATTATTCTCAGCCGCGCGACCAGCCCACGCATCCACGTATCCGAGCAACCATGTGCGGTATTTCTCCTCACCAGCCAGCGCAAACGCATTGAGACCCAGCGTAGTAGCCGCGAGATTCAGGGGATGATCGCCAATTACATCGGTATAATCTTCAAAATGCATAAGCATCTCTTCAAAATTGCGTTCACCATGACGCGGCGCGGGAAAGCGCCCCTCAACCTCAAAGGGATCCCCTGCCCAATCCAGACCCGTGGCTTTTCGCAACAAAGGTCCTCGACTGCCATTGAAAAGGCTACGGATTACTTTGTACTCGGGATCGTAATTCTTCGCCTGTGGATCTTCATCCATATAAAAACCGGCATACCGACGCACGCGGTGACCAAAAGTGACCTCATGCGGATCGGACAGCCCCTGCAAATTGAAAATAGTGAGCGATTCCCCGTGGTGGAACCAATCAAAGCAAGCGGGAAACTCCTTGTAATACATACCATCGCGGCCAATGGGCACAACCTCGGTTTTCGCCTCAGAGTACTGATCGATATGCCCTTCCCACGCCTGCTTGTAGAGATCGAGCATAAGCGCCGGACCACCCAGCGTATGCACCATTGAATACCCGGTGAGATTTTCTATCGCATCATCCGGACCATCATTACCCCCCCAGCGCGGAATGCACTTCAGATACCCCCGACTATCAAAATAGCGATGATAAAAAACCTCGCAAGCCGTGGCCTGCGCGCGCATCAGTTCCCGTTGCAAAAGCGCCCACTCAGGGGGGGCGGCAGGTGACGTAATATGTAAAACAGACATAAAACACTCCTCTTTCTTTATTTTTTGTCCCAGCCCCTAACCTCTTTCCCACGCGAGCGAATAATCGCGCTCTTCAAGTCTGGGATGACCCCCGGGACCATACCCCTCGTTGGATTGTGATTCCTCGGTCAGAGGAATAAATGTAGGGGTTATATCAGTATCTGTCACGTCAAAACGATAGAACCCCAACGTGGGATCGCCATCGTCCCATCGGTCAGCCGCCTGGGGCATCGCTATACCAGCGCAACGGTAAAAAGAAATACCCTCAACAACCTGGGGTGGACGACGGCAGTGAATATGTCCACTCAGCACAATGGACACACCGGAATTTTTAAACGCCTCAAAAATGCGCTGTCTATGTGGTGGATCAATCGAAAAATACCAGTCTCTATACTCGTCCGCTTTTGTAATATCCCATTTGGGTTCGTCGAGCGTATCCATAAAAAGGGTATAGTGCATCGTCACGACGTGATGCGCCGCGCGTGGAAGAGCTGGCAACTCACTCTCCAGCCAGTCCCACATGCGCGTCTCATGGGGCAACCCCGAACCCGCCACAGCCGCATAAAAACCGCTAAAGCGCACATTTTTGTGTACAAAGCTCCAGGGAAAATCGCCGAAAAAGGGCACAAACCGATCCAACTGCTCGGCGGTGACATTCAGGCGAATATCCTCGCGCCCGGTAGCACCATCTTTATCCGTATGCTTGTTGCACGTATCCATATTGCCGGGAATCGCGTAATACGGATAAGGCAAAGCATCGAGTTCGCGTTTGGCAACTTCATACTCAAAATCGTGGAGCGCCCCATCCCGCGTGAGGTCGCCACCTATGAGCATCAGATCGACATCGGTAATACCTTGAATCTGCCGATACGCCGTCTGCCAATTGTCCATATTTCGCTGATTGAAGCGATAAGACCGGGGCGAACCGGGTTGCATATCGCAAATATGAAGAAAGGACCAGGGTTTCATAGCGTCTCCTTTTGTGTTAGGGCTATTGTTCGATCTCAATTTCCTTGAAAAACCGCAACGTATCTGCCGGTGTATTGGGTGCAACGCCTTCGGGCAGAACGAGGGTGACAGCCCCATCAGAAGTATCGACAATACCGCTCCGCAAGTTCACAGTATGCGCGGCAACACCTGTGGGTGTGACAAAGTCATGTGATGGTTTACCTATACTCTTCATAAACGCCGCCCATATCGGTGCCGCACCACTCCCGCCGGTAATCTGGCGTCTGCTCCTCTTCTCGATCAGCCGACGGCCGCCCTCGCGGTTGTCAAAACCGATCCACACACTGGCCACCAGATCGGGTGTAAAACCCGTGAACCAGGCATCTGTATTGTCATTTGTAGTCCCGGTTTTCCCCGCAGCAGCACCCTGAAACCCAAACGCGCGAATCGCGCGACCCGTACCGCGATTGACAACATGCTGCATCAAATTGACCATAATCACCGCCTGTTCGGGGTCGACAACAAGCCTGGGATCTGGCCGATGCTCATAGTGTATTTGCCCTGTAGCATCCTCAATCCGCGCAATAAACGTCGGCATCACGCGAAAACCGTAACTCGCAATCGCGCCATAGGCAACAGCCATATCGAGCAACGTGACCTCCTGTGCGCCCAGAGCAATACTGGGATACGGTCTGAGCCTGCTCTGAATACCCAGGCGCTGAGCCAGATCGACAATGCGTTCGGGACCAATATCCATTGCAATCTGCACACTCGTCGCATTTGCCGACTTGACCAGTGCATTCGCCGCAGTCGTAAGCCCCAAATACTGGTCTGCAAAATTCCTGGGCGACCAGTCCTCATCGTTCACGCGATAGGTGCGCAGCGTATCATTAAAAAGAGAAACCGGCGAAAAAGCACCACTCTCAAAAGCCGCCAGATACACAAAAGGCTTAAAACCCGACCCCGGTTGACGTCGCGCTTGCGTAGCCCGGTTGTAATAACTGATAAAAATATCGCGCCCACCCACCATCGCTTTGACATATCCAGTACGCGGATCCAGGCAGATCAACGCACCCTGAACATAATCGGCGCGCTGATCAGATGATGCACTGCCATAGTCTGAAAACCCCAGACGCGCATCCAGATCCGCCAACCCTCTGGCCACGGCACGCTCTGCAGCCTGTTGCATAGACAAATCGAGCGTCGTATAAATATTCAAACCGCCAAAACTCAGCGCCTGAGCACCCCACAGGCGTGTAACCTCGGCTTTAATCGTCTCGACAAAATAAGGCGTTCGATTTTGGGGCATGCGATCAGAAACGAGTTGCAATTCCGAGTCCAGCGCATTTTGAACTTCCTCTGAACTAATAAAACCCAATGCCTGCATGCGATTTAAGACAAGCCTGGCACGCGCCAGAACGCGAGATTGGTCTTTGCGGAACGGATTGAGCACACTCGGCGCATTGGGAAGCCCCGCAAGTATTGCAGACTCGAGAAGCGTAAGATCCGCGGCGCGCTTGCCAAAATAGGTC
>JAJEAX010000114.1 GCA_022822565.1 Candidatus Latescibacterota bacterium | reverse complement strand
GTCCTGCCAGGGGTCACGGGCGTAGTCGAAGCGGTCCCACAGTTCGATCTGGAGGATGATATCGCGCTCGGCGCACAGCGCGAGGAAGTGCTCGAAACGGTTCCAGTAAATCTGACCGGGTTGCGCCAGGTCGTAGAGACCAGTCCCGGCGTCGCGCTCGAAGGGCCAGGCATCGCCTTCGTCGCGGCTAGACATGGTGCAGCGGACATAATTTCCCCCAACTGTGTGCAGGAGGTCGAGATGAGCTTCTATTTCGGCAATCTGAAAGAGATTGTCTTCGACGCTGCCGCCTAAAAGCAGGATGGGCCTGCCCTTATATTGCCAGTAGAAGGGGTTGCTCTGATAGGGTTGGATGCGGTCTGAAGAGGTCATGGTCGTTGATCTGGTATTGGGGATTGGTTGAACGGTGAATGGGGACTATTAAAAACTATTTTTCAGGGTTCTGTCAAGTTGTAATATATTTCCCTTTAGCTTTACTGGCGTTGTGCTATGCGATCCCTAGGATGAATGCGTGCAACTGGTGCATCGCAAGGAGAAGATGCCCAGAGGAGTGAAAAGAGAAAGTGGTATAGCTAATCCTGATTGATATTTGATTATACAAAGGGCGTAAAGCATTGTTTTTACGCCTTTTGTATTAAATTTTGAAAAATTGGTTCTTGTCATTCTTTATTTTAGGACTATAATTGATTAGTAGGGGATTGATAACAGCCGGATGTAATGGAACAGTGCAAATAAAAATAATCATAGAAACGCAATATCTGGTTGTCAGGTTTTTTTAAATACCATATATTGAGTTTATAGCTCAGGTTCACAGCAATATTCGACCGTAGAGGTCTGAATTCGAAAAAATAGAGGGATAATCAATGAGTTCCTTGCTTAACAAACAAATTCCGCCACCTGCATCATGGGAAGAATTTGAGGATATGTGTTGCGACCTATGGCGATTGTTGTGGAATGATCCTAATGCACAGACAAATGGGCGAAAGGGGCAAGCTCAAGCAGGGGTTCAAGCTGTTAACAGCAGGTTTGCTCTTATTCCTTTCGAAAGAAAAAAAATTCAGGAGACCGTTCAAATGTGGAGACAGTCACAGGCACATGATTTGACTGTGTCGGTTTAAGCCCCCTCCAGATTAAAAGAAATTTGGTTTGACTATCTTAAAAATAGGCAGTGTCGTAACTATTTTAAAAATAGAGGTGACAATGGAAAAGATGATGCTGGCGTCGATGGATATCACGGAAGAAAAGCGCGAGGCACTCAAAAGGATATTTCCGGAGGTCTTCACCGAGGAGCGCATTGATTTTGACCAACTCAAGCGTGTTTTGGGCGAGTGGGTTGATTCCGATGTAGAACGCTTTGGCCTGAATTGGCCGGGCAAGGCCGAGTGTATGAAAATCATTCAAAAGCCGAGCATAGCCACGTTAAAGCCTGTTCGGGATGAATCCGTCAATTTTGACGAGACGGAAAATGTGTTTATTGAGGGCGAAAATCTGGAGGTGCTCAAGCTCTTGCAGAAGGCGTATTTTGGGAAGGTCAAGATGATCTATATTGATCCACCCTATAACACGGGCAAGGAGTTTATCTATCCCGATAAATATTGCGAGGAACTGAAAACGTATTTGGCATATACGGGGCAAGTTGATGATAATGGACGCAGATTCTCGACGAATACAGATACCGATGGTCGCTATCATTCGCGCTGGCTGAATATGATGTATCCCCGCCTCTATCTCGCCTATAATCTGCTGCGCGAGGATGGGGTGATTTTTATCTCTATTGATGATCATGAACAAGCAAACTTAAGACTTCTTTGTGATCAAATATTTGGTGAAGAGAGTTTTGTGGCACAGTTTGTTTGGAAATCGAGACAAAACAAAGATAATAGAAGTATTTCTGGTGTTTCTACTGATCATGAATATGTTCTGTGCTATACCAAATCTCTTGAAGGAAGAGTTATTAGGGGTGATGAAAGAAAAAGAGACCAGTATAAAAACCCTGATAATGACGCCAGAGGTCCTTGGTCTAGTGGAAATATGGTTGGCTTACTTCCAGAAGATCAAAGACCAAATTGTCATTATGATCTAATAGATCCCCAAACTGGTATTAACTATGGGAAGCCGCCTCTTGGATGGCGTTACGATAAGAATACTATGCAAAAACTTATTGAAGATAAGCGTATTCTTTGGCCAGAATCCCCCGAGGGAAGACCTCGCAGGAAGGTTTTCTTAAATGAATTATCCAATCCATACACTGGTTACTCATCAATCATAGGTAGAGATATTTATACAAGACATGGAACGACTGATTTTGAAAATCTTTTAGAAATCAAGAGTTTTGATTTTCCCAAACCCAAGAATCTTCTCAAGGAACTTTTAAGTCAAAGTGTTAAAGGCAACGATATTGTCCTGGATTTTTTTGCAGGTTCGGGAACAGTCTCACAGGCTATAATGGAGTTTAACCAGGAGAATGTAGAAAAAATAAGATATATTTGTGTGCAATTACCTGAACCAACGAAAGAAAAATCAGAAGCGTATAAAATGGGATATAAAACGATTGCTGATATTGCTAGAGAACGTATCCGTCGTGCTGCAAGGCAAATTAAGGATGATCAAAATGGTCAACTCGATCTGAATGGCAATGGGAAGCTAGACTTGGGTTTCAAGGCGTTCAAACTCGATCAGTCCAATTTCAGAGTATGGGATGGCACAGTTGAAGATGAGGATGCTCTTATAAAACAGCTTGAACTTCACGTTGACCACATCGCAGAGGAAAGTAGTACAGAGAGTATTCTTTACGAACTGCTTTTGAAGGCTGGGTTCTCACTGACGACCAAAGTTGAAAAGCGCAATATGGCTGGAAAAGAGGTGTTTTCCATCGCGGATGGCGAGGTTCTGCTTTGTCTTGAACAAGAAGTGACATCTGAGTTGATTGACGCACTTGCCAGTGCCAACCCATCGCAGGTCATCTGTTTGGACGCTGCTTTCCAACGCAACGACCAGTTGAAAGTCAATGCGGCACTGACTTTTAAGTCCCTGGCAGAAGCCAAAGGAACAGAAATGGTATTTAGGACAGTTTAAGAGGATTAATTGCCATGAAACTTAAGTTTGACCCATCACTGGAATATCAGCGCGATGCGATCGATGCCATTGTAGATGTGTTCGACGGGCAGCCTATTTCTCAGACCGAATTTGCGTTAAGCCTTGCAGCTGATGCAGGGCTTTTTCAATCTGAACTCGGCGTGAAAAATAATCTTTCACTCAACGATGAAGCGATCCTTGCCAATGTTCACAAGATACAGGAAGCCAATGATATTGAGAAGGTATCTGCGCTTCAAGACCGGGCGTTTTCTATTGAAATGGAGACAGGCACCGGCAAGACTTATGTTTATCTCCGCACAATTTTCGAATTGAACAAGGCTTATGGCTTTAAGAAGTTTATTATTGTTGTGCCCAGTGTGGCTATCCGCGAGGGGGTGCTAAAAAGCATTGAGATGACAAAGGAGCACTTTTGGACGCTCTATGATAATGTCCCATTCGATTACTTTGTCTATGATTCTAAAAAACTCGGTCAGGTGCGGCAATTCGCCACGAGTAATCAAATTCAAATTATGATCATCAACATCCAGTCCTTTCAGAAGGATATTGCCGACAAAGCACTTGCGGACATGACCGAAGATGAGTTGAAAAAACTCAATGTGATCAACCGCGAAAATGATCGTATGTCTGGTCACCGACCGATTGAGTTTATTCAGGCCACGCAACCGATGGTTATTATTGACGAGCCGCAAAGCGTGGATAATACGCCCAAATCGAAGCGGGCGATAGAAAATCTGCATCCATCCGCCATACTGCGTTATAGTGCCACACATCGGAATCCCTATAATCTCCTGTATAAACTCGATCCCATAAAGGCTTATGACATGCGTCTGGTCAAGCGCATTGAGGTGGCATCAGTGCGCTCTGAAGACAGTTTTAATGAGGCTTATGTCAAACTGTTAAAGACCGATAACACGAAGGGCATTAGGGCACAGGTGGAGATTCACAAGGAAGGTTCGCAAGGACCGAGAGCATCCAGAATTTGGGTCAAGCAGGGTGACGATTTATACGTGAAATCCGGCAGGCGAGAAAATTATCGGGATGGGTATATTGTTCAGAATATCGATTGTACTCCGGGTGTGGAATATCTCGAGTTTAATCAGGGACACTTATTGGAAATCGGGCAGGAAATAGGAGGACTTGGCGACGAGATTATGCAGGCACAGATTTATGAGACTGTAGAGAGACATTTACAAAAGGAGCGTTCTCTGACTCAAAAAGGCATCAAGGTGCTTTCGCTGTTTTTTATTAATCGAGTGGCGAGTTATCGGGTGTACAACACGGATGGTAGCGCCACGATTGGAAAGGTCGGACAGTGGTTTGAGGATGCGTACCGAGAACTGACAGATAAACCGATTTATAGCGCATTCGCCACCGAAGACATCTCCAAAATCCACAACGGCTACTTCTCTATGGACAAGGGCCGCGCCAAAGATACGCGGGGCAACACGAAAATAGACGAAGACACCTATAATTTGATCATGAAGGAGAAGGAGCGTCTGCTCGATGTTGAAGAGCCACTTCGTTTTATTTTTTCGCATTCTGCGTTGCGGGAAGGGTGGGATAATCCCAATGTCTTCCAAATTTGTACGCTCAACGAGACCCATTCATTTGAAAAGAAGCGTCAGGAAATCGGGCGAGGTCTGCGCCTACCAGTGAATCAGGATGGTGAGCGGATTCATGATGAAACCGTTAACCAACTCACTGTAGTTGCCAATGAATCTTATGAGGAATTTGCCCGTACGCTGCAATCGGAGTTTGAAGAAGATTTCGGGATTCGGTTTGGTATGGTCGAGAAGATCGCCTTCGCCAAATTGGTCCGGGCAGCACCGGATGGGACAGAGCAAGAAATTGGTCAGGACGCTTCGACCAGAATTTGGGACGAATTGGTTGCCAATGGGTATCTCAATGCGTCCGGTGAAATTCTGGATGAGTTCAATCCAAGAGCACCGCATTTTCAACTTCAGATATCTGATGAGTTTAAGGACCTGGTGCATGAGATCATTGACGAGGTGAGCAATAAGGTCTTCAAAAATCGCGTGGTAAATGCCCGTGAGCGACGCACGCTCAAATTGCGAAAGGAAGTTTATTTGAGCGATGATTTTAAGGCACTTTGGGATAAGATCAAGCATCGTACGCGTTATCGCGTGGACTTTGATACCGACGAACTAATCGGCAAAGCAGTTGAGCGCATCAAAAATCTCGCGCCCATTAAATCTCCTGAAATTGCAACGACAGTTGTTGAGGTCGATATTTCGGAGGCGGGTGTTTCAGCCGACAGGCAAATTGCGACGCGCCGCCGCGATGTAAGCCCGGTCACTATCTTGCCCGATATCCTGAATTTTCTCCAGAAGGAGACTGAACTGACCCGCCACGCACTTGTCAAAATACTGAAACAGTCGGGACGTTTACCTGCCTTCAAAGTCAATCCGCAAGTTTTTATGGCGGCAGTGGTAAAGGAGATTTCGCGTGCTATGCGCGATCTGATGCTTGAGGGCATTCAGTACGAAAAGGTCGAAGGCCAGTACTGGGAAATGAGGCGTATTGAACAGGAGGCTGAAGAGGGCATTGTGCGTTATCTGCACAACTTATACGAAGTTCAGAACGAGAATAAGGTGCTTTTCGACACCATCGAGTACGAGTCTGAGGTTGAGAAGCAATTTGCACACGATCTGGATAATCATGAAAATGTCAGGCTATTTCTCAAACTTCCTTCCTGGTTCAAAATTGACACGCCTATTGGCCCATATAATCCGGACTGGGCTTTTGTCACAGAGAGGGACGAGAAGCTCTATTTTGTGCGCGAGACCAAGGGTACGCTCGATTCAGAAGATCGCAGGATGGGAGAGAATTGGAAAATTGATTGTGGCCGAAAGCACTTTGAGTCGCTCAATGTCGATTACGATGTGGTGACATCACTTGATCAAGTGGCGATATAAAGGGATATTGGCCTGCTGAAATAGTGGACTTGAGTAACGATGTATATTTATTGAAAATCTTGACCAACATGGCATCGAGGTGTAGATTATGGCCCGTTCACAATTTGGTGAGGAGGGTGTAGTATGCCTGTTTTAGCTGTTGAAAGGCTCAAAGGGGCCTGTACACAGGTGTTTGAGGGCGCGGGTCTGGGCGCGGAAGAAGCGCGGCAGATTGCGCATTCGCTGGTGTTGTCCAATTTGATGGGGCACGATTCCCACGGTGTGATTCGCCTGGTGCAATACGTTCAGGCACTCGGTGAAGGGCGCGTGTACGCCGGGCAGGAGATCGCGGTTGTGCGCGAGGCCGATGCTTCGGCGGTTGTCGATGGGGGTTGGGGGTTTGGACAAACTGTTTGCCATCAGGCTATGGCCCTGGCAATGGAGAAGGCAAAACAGCGGTCGGTTGCCGTGGTCGAGCTTTTCAATAGTGGGCATATTGGGCGTTTGGGTGAATATGTGGAGGTCGCTGCTGAGGCCGAGATGATCGGTATTGTGATGTGCAACAATCACGGCGGGGGATTGCTTCAGCATCCGTTTGGCGGCATTGACGCGCGCATGTCGCCCAATCCCATTGCCGTGGGTATTCCCACAGGGGACGATTTTCCGATTGTCGTGGATTTGACCACGAGTGTTGTCGCGGAGGGGAAGATTCGGGTGAAGCGCAATTTGGGGGAATCGCTACCCGAAGGCTGGGTTATTGATGCAGAGGGCGATCCGACGATGGATCCCGCAAAATTTTACGGTCCGCCCAGAGGGGCTATTTTGCCTTTTGGCGGGATTTCAGCGCATAAGGGCTACGCGCTTTCTGTGGTGGTCGATGTTTTGTCTGGCGCACTCGGTGGCGGTGGTTGCAGTCGCGAGGGAGGGCTTTCTGGCGGCAATGGGGTGTTTATCATGGCGCTGGATATTGGGGCTTTTGTCGGACGCGATCAATTTAGCGATGAGATGCAAACTTTTATACAATTTTTGAAGAGTGCCCGGCTCGCACCCGGGTTCGATGAGATTTTGATGCCGGGTGAGATGGAAGCGCGCATGCGGCGGGAGAAAGAAGCCCATGGTGTGGATATAGATGATGAGACCTGGCGACAGATTTGCGAAACAGGACAGGCAGTTGGTATAACTTTAGCACAAGGAGGGTGGTTTGCCGAAGGATGAACTCAATGCCGTTGTGACACAGCGCCTCGAAGTGACCCCCGATTTGATTATTCTTCGCGTTGTGCCCGACGGCTGGGAATTGCCAGCTTTTGAGGCTGGGCAATTTGGCGTGATCGGATTGCCTCCCGAGGCACCCCGCACCGAGTATTCAGATCCTACCGAAGATTATGAGAAACCGCAGAGAGGCTTGATCCGGCGAGCGTATTCTATTGCATCTTCTTCGGTGGCAACAGAGTACCTCGAGTTTTATATTACTCTGGTGAGGTCGGGTGCGTTGACGCCCAGGCTTTTTGCGCTCGAAATTGGCGATCGTCTCTGGTTGGGGCCAAAAATTACGGGTATGTTTACGCTGCAAGATGTTCCGCCAAATAAAAATGTCGTGATGGTGGCGACGGGTACGGGCTTGGCGCCTTATATGAGTATGTTGCGAACTTATTTGAAGGAAAATACGGAGCGGCGTTTTGTGGTGCTGCACGGGGCGCGACATTCATGGGATTTGGGATATCGGTCAGAATTGGAGATGATGCAAGATTTACGCGACAATTTTATTTATATTCCCCAGATTAGCCGTCCGGCAAATGAGCATGTGGCGTGGACCGGGCATACGGGTTATGTGCAGAATTTGTGGACAGACGGTCCGCTCGATAAGGTCTGGGGGGGACATCCAACGCCTGAGGATACGCATGTGTTTGTATGTGGTAATCCCTATATGTGCGATGATGTGACAGAAATTTTGATTTCAGAGGGTTTTAAGGAGCACAAGCGGAGAGATCCCGGGCAGATACATATAGAACGCTACTGGTAATAGCTATGAGAGAGGATATAACGACTGATGCGATTGTGCTGGGGGCTGGACACAATGGCCTCATTTTGCAGGCGTATTTGTGTCGCGCAGGACTCAATGTAATTTGCCTGGAGCGATCGGATAAACCCGGAGGCGGGCTGGCGACTGTTGAAGACCCCCGTTATCCGGGTTTTTTGCACAATACGCATTCTTTTTTTCATCGCGCCATCACGGAAATGCCGTGGTTTGACGATTTGCACCTAAGACGGTATGGCGCGCGCTATATTGAGCCTGAACTGAATGTGGCTCTTGTGCTGCGAAATAGCGATGTGCTGAAATGGTACACGGATTTTGAACGCACCGAAGATAGTTTTGCGCGGTTTAGCAAGAGGGATGCACAGACACTTCGGCGATGGCGGGATGCGTTTGATCCCGTTGTGAGAAATATTCTGTCTGTAGAGGCGCAGGCGCCGCCTTTGCCGCAAGAACTGAGGCAAGAGATTCTGTCGCAGACCCGAGAGGGGAAGATGTTGCTCGATGTCAGTGCGCTTTCCCCGCACGAGTTTGTGAATCGGGAATTTGAACACCCGGTCATTCGGGCTGGATTGTTGTTTTTTAATGGGCTGCGCGAAGTGGATTTGCGTGCCAGGGGATTTGGACACCATATACCGGCTTTGCTGGCGAGCAAGGGGAAAGCGCAGATGTGTGTGGGCGGGTCAGCGGGGCTGGCGCGCGCACTGGTTGCTGCTATTTCTGAGATGGGTGGGGAGATCTGGTTGCAAACCGAGCCTGGGCGCATTGTGGTGGAGGATAATCGCGTTAGAGGTGTTGAAACGGCGGATGGGAAGTACATCAAAGCGCCTGTGGTCGTGTCCAGCTTGAATCCCCATCAGACGTTTCTCGATTTGATTGACCGCGAGGCGTTGCCCGGGGCGTGGCAAAACCGGGTCGAGAAATTTCAGTATAATGTGCTGGCGCCGCTGTTTGCACTCCATTTGAATTTGAGTGAACCGCCGCGTTATCGCGCTGTGGAAAAACATCCGGAGGTGGCGGATGCGCTGATGGTTATTCTGGGGCTGGAACACGCGGATCAATATGGGGATATCGTTGCCCATCACGAGAAGGGGACGATTCCGCCGACTGTGATGTGGGGTGCGTGTCCGACGCATTTTGACGCAACACAGGCTCCTTTGGGCAAACACACGGCGTTTATGTGGCAGAAGTTGCCGTTTCACCTGTACGGCGATTCTACAAACTGGGATCGCCAGCGGGATGCGGTTGGCCGCGATATGCTGGATATGTGGTCTGAATACGCGCCGAATTTGAAGGATTGTGTGATCGATTCTTTTGTTCGCAGTCCACTGGATGTTGAACGTGCATTGCCCAATATGCGGGAGGGGGATTTGCTCGTTGGTGCGTTTACAAATGGGCAGACGGGCTATAACCGTCCTTTTCCCGGTGCGGGGCATTATCGGGGATGTTTTGAAGGGCTGTATCTTTGTGGGTCTTGCTGTCATCCCGGCGGCAATGTGACCGGGTTGCCGGGTTATAATGCGGCACAGGTCATTCACAGCGATCTGGGCGTTACTGCTTCATGGATACCTGAGCCTGTGGATGGGATATTGAGGGAGTGAGCTTGTGTCAGGACAGGAGGAGTGGGAAGTATTCTAAAATTGAGAGGACAAAGCCGAGGACGGTGAGCAAAAGACAGATCAGGGCTATGAGAATGGTGATGCGTCCTTCGCGGTATTCTGCGCTTGAAACGAGGATTTGTGCTGCGATCCAGCCGCCGATAAAACCGCCCAGATGCGCCCAGTTGTTGACGCCGCTCATGAGAAAGCCCAGGACAAATAGCATGATGGCCCATTGCCACATTTGCCGCGTCATGAGTGACATCATCTGCGTTTTCTGCTTGCGGCCGTACACAATGATGGCGGCAAAAAGTCCAAAGATCGCACCCGACGCGCCTACGGTGGGGTAGCCTGAGATCAGATTGGAGAGGATAAAGCCGATAGCCCCTGCGATGGTGTAGATGATAAAATAGCGCGCTGGACCGAAAAACTGTCCGACCTCGGGACCGAGTTGCCGGATCCACAGGACGTTGAACAGGATGTGGAGGAGGCTGCCGTGGAGATATGTCGCGGTAAGTACTGTCCACCAGGGGGCTTCGCCGTGGGTCATACCGAGAACGATCAGCGGGATATTGCCAGGGCTTAGCATGCCAAAAAGCCCACCACCCATAGACAGTGCGGCGCCGAGGTCGAGCAATAGACTGACTGCGTAGAGGGCAATACACGCGGTGGGTATCAGGGTGAGGACGTCGATGCGACCGCCAAAAAGTCGGTTCAGCGCGGGACCGAGACCCCATAGGTTGGGATTATAAGCGCCGCAATGGGGGCATTTTTTCTCATCGGTATTGATGAGGTAGCCACAGCCTGGGCAGATCATGGAGGTGGGAGGTGGCATGGGATTACTCGAGTTTTGACCAGTTGTTGAGGATGAGCGAGAGGCCCTTGAGTACGCGTCTCATATCGCGTTCTGACGTGTGGCCCATAGCTGCAATGCGAAAGGCTTTGTCTCTGGTGTCGCCATAGCCCGGGGCGAGTTGAACATTGAGCAATTTTTTTGCGCGATTGACGAAATCGGAACCCGAGATGTGGTCTGGCAAGAGGATGGCATTTACGGTCAGGCTCTCGTATCCCGGTTTGGCGATGAGGTTCAGGCCGTGTTTTTTTGCCCATTCGCGTTGCATGTGGGCGAGGCTCTGGTGGCGTTTGAAGCGCTGGTCGCCTTCTCGTTTCATTTCTTTGAGACGCGCATTCAGGCATTGTAGGGTCAGGTCGGCTACGGTCATCGGGGTTTGGGCTGTTTCTGCGCGCGTTCGCCATTCGATCAAGTCGAGGACATAACCGCGGTTTGGCGTGTTGGCTGCGATGTCAAACGCGCGGTCTGATACGATCATGACAGAGCCGATGGTTGGGCACGCAAAGTCTTTTTGCAGGCTCCAGAGATAGTAGTCGGGGCGCAGGGTCTCAATCGGTGTATCTGATGCCCCTGCTATGCTGACTGCGTCGATGGCAATCAGGGTTTTGGGAGATGTGTTGCGAACGGTGTCACGCATTTCCTGTATGGGCAGCATAACACCGGTAGATGTTTCGTTGTGGGTCAAAAGGGCGAGGTCGTAGTTTTTTGCAATGGCATTAGACCATGTCCGAGCGCATAAGCCTTCGCCCCAGTCGGCTTTTAAGATGTCGATGTCGCGTCCGTGACTTGTGAAGACCTGTGCCCATTTTTGGGAAAAAGCACCGATGTCCATGCCCAGTGTTGTACTATTGCAAGGCGTGTTGGTGACGACCATTTCCCAGTTGTAGCTGCCGGTGTGGCCGAAGATGAGCGGCGTAAATCCGTGCGGAATTTGAAAGACCTCGCGCAGCAAATCCACGGTTTTTTGATAGCAGGCTTGGAATGCAGCGGATCGGTGAGAATAGGTCGCTTGATATGTTTGCAAAACTCGGCGGACAGCCGGGGTGAGCATGTGCGGGCCTGGTGCCCAGAGGGCAAGCGCAGGCAGGCGCAGGTTGGCTATTTCTCGGGCAAAGGCTGACGACAAGCGGTTTGCTCCACAAAAAAAAACCCGTTAATTTAACGGGTTGAGTTAATGGAGCGGGAAACGGGATTCGAACCCGCGACCTTCTGCATGGCAAGCAGATGCTCTAGCCAGCTGAGCTATTCCCGCTCATTGTGAGGGATCAAAAATTACAAAAAGGATCATGGCTTGTCAAGGTCAATTTTAGGAATTAAAAATTAAAAATTAACAAGGAGATGAGGGTGAGTGAGGAGTCATACACGCTTGCAATAGATATCGGTGGCACGTTTACAGATGTTGTGTTGAGAGAACACGCTTCGGGTATTTTGTCTGTGGCGAAGGTGTTGACGCAGTCTCCAGATCCTTCGGTCAGTGTGCTGGAAGGTGTGAAGGAGGTGCTCAATGGGGTGTCGCCCGGCGCGATTTCCCGGGCAGTTCACGGCACGACGCTGGTGACAAACGCGCTGATTGAGCGCAGGGGGGCTAAGACCGGGCTGATTGCGACGGCGGGTTTTCGTGATGCGCTGGAGATTGGGCGGGAGGGGCGTTACGATATATACGATTTGTTTTTGAAATTGCCCGAACCACTCGTCGAAAGGCGGTTGCGCGTTGAGGTGCGGGAGCGGCTATACGCGCGTGGCGAGGTGATGACGCCATTAAATGAGGATGATGTGGTCAAAGCCTGTGAGGTGTTGCGCGAGGGCGGGGTGGATGCGGTCGCCATTGCATTTTTGCACGCTTATGTCAATCCCGATCACGAGCACCGGGCAGAGGAAATTGTGCGTTCTCTTATGCCCGATGTAGGCATTTCGGTTTCGCACAGGGTGGCCGCCGAACTTCGAGAATTTGAGCGCACGTCCACGACTGTGGCAAATGCTTATGTGCAGCCTATGGTGGAAAAATATCTCGCGCGTTTGGAAGATGGGTTGAAGGCACTGGGGATTTTGGCACCGCTGCATATTATGCTGTCAAACGGTGGATCGTGTTCTGTGCAGACCGCGGTGCGTTTTCCCGTGCGTCTCGTGGAATCCGGTCCTTGCGGCGGCGCGCTTGCCGCGGCGCATTATGGCAATTGGTCGGGGTATCGACAAATTCTCGCGTTTGATATGGGGGGCACGACGGCAAAGGCCATTTTGAGTGAAAATGGATCGTTTCCAATTACGACTGAATCAGAGGTCGCACGGGTTTATCGCTTCAAGCGCGGCAGCGGGTTGCCCTTGCTCGTGCCCGTGCTCGATATGATCGAAATAGGAGCTGGTGGGGGCAGTATCGCGCATGCGAGTGAATTGGGTTTGCCCACGGTTGGTCCTCAAAGTGCGGGGGCAGATCCCGGTCCTGCCTGTTATGCGCGCGGTGGGCAGTTGCCCACGGTGACGGATGCCGATCTCTTGCTGGGCTATTTGAATGCCGGGTATTTTTTGGGTGGGCAGATGAATCTGGATGTAGATCGCGCTGCGGATGCGGTTGATGAATTTGCGCGTTTTACCGGCCTGGATCGCGTGCGTGCCGCACAGGGTATTCACGATTTGGTAAATGAAAATATGGCCAATGCCGCGCGGGTTCACGCTGCCGAGCGCGGGATCGATTTGAATGGGTACGCACTTGTTGCGACAGGTGGGGCTGGTCCTGTACACGCATGCGGCGTTGCGATGCGGTTGGGGATTGATCGGGTGATTGTGCCGCCGGCTGCGGGGGTTGGGTCGGCTTTTGGTTTGATGCTGGCGCCGATTGCTTTTGATTATGTGCGGAGTTTTGTATCGCGGATTGCCGTGCTGGATCGCGAGGTTGTCAATAAGCTCTATGGGGAGATGGAGGATGAAGGCAGGGCGCTCGTGCGCGAGGCGGGGATCGATGATTCTGAGATTCGCGTGGTGCGCACGGCAGATATGCGATATGTGGGGCAGGGGCACGAGATAAGCGTTCCCGTGCCTTTGGGAGAATTTACTGAAAGTTCCGATGGCGCGCTACAAGCGGCTTTTGATGCGTCTTATAAAAAATTATACGGGCGTCTGTGTGAGGGGGTTCCCGTTGAGGCCATTCACTGGCGGGTGACGGTTTCGGGTCCAGAGCCGGAAATTTGCGATGTTGCATCTGTTGGAGACGCAGGCGGTCAGGGGGTTGAGGGACAACGCGAAGTTCTTTTTTCGGAAGGGAAATACGGGACTGCGGTTTACAGGCGAGACAAGCTCGGAAAGGGGGCTGTTTTGCAAGGTCCCGCTATTGTCGAGGAAGTTGAATCTACCACGGTATTGCCACCCGGATGGGTGTTGCATGTCGATGATACGGGTAATTTGGTTCTCGTCAGGGAGGATGTATGAAGGCTCGCACAATTGATGCGGTTGAGTTGGAAGTGTTGTGGAACCGGCTCATTTCTATCGTGAATGAGCAGGCAGCAGCACTGATGCACGCTTCTTTTACAACGGTGGTG
>JAJEAX010000373.1 GCA_022822565.1 Candidatus Latescibacterota bacterium | reverse complement strand
ATGATCAGCTATGCCGACAGCTATCCCATGCTCATCCTGTCCCTCATGGTCACCGGCATTGGCGGTGGATTCACCGAAGCCCTCATCAATCCCCTAATCATCGACATTCATCCCAAAGACTCGGGCAAATACCTCAACATCACCAACGCCTTTTACCCCATCGGCGTCATGATCTCCGCGCTCCTCTTTGGCGAACTCCTGACCCTCGGATATTCCTGGCGGCTCGTGTTTCGCATTGCTGCAGGGGGCGCGCTTATCATGGGCATCTTATTCCACCTATCGCGCTTTCCCATACCCGTAGCAGATCAGCAATCATCCAAACACCTGATAGCACAAATCCTCAAAACGCCCAAATTCTGGCTCTTTGCCATCGCCATATTTTTGGGCGCAGGTGTCGAAGCCGCATTCACATTCTGGAGCCGCAGCTATGTGGAAACCTATCTACAAGACATGCCCCGCGCTGGCGCAATCGCAGTCGCCGTCTTTGCGATCACAATGGCACTGGGCCGCTTGCTTTCCGCTAAATTGTCCCAGATAATCCGCCTGAAAACCCTGATGCTCGGTTCCGCCATCCTCGGTGTCGTCGTCAGTAGCGGTATTCCCTTCTCCGAAAACCTGATAGGATTCTATATTCTGCTCCTCTTCGCAGGATTTGCAACCGCCTGCTTCTGGCCCACCATACTCGCCGAAGCCGCAGAACACCTGTCCTTTGACGCCACCATGCTCTTTGTCGTACTCGCCTGCTTTGGCATTGCCGGATTTGGCACTGTCCCCTGGATCATGGGCGTCATCGGAGACAGCGCTGGCCTGAAAGCGGGTTTCTCTGTTATACCCGGCCTCTTTATCGGTCTGATCGTCGTACTCGCCATCACAAGGCGTTAATCACCTGGCGGCCAAACCGTCTTTTTCGTATATGCCTCTTTCAGATCGCTCCAATACCGCCTGCCTTTGTGTACCAGATTTGTCGGCGCAAACCGCTTGTTCAAAACCCTCTCGTGACTCGACCGCCCCGTATCGGTTCTATATTGCAACGTGAACCGCATCAATTGTGCGAGCAAATCAAAACGCGTATCTGCATACTCTGGATCAGCCCAAACATTTTCGATCTCCCCCGGATCATTGCGGTGATCGTACAACTCCCCCTCATCCAGGCTCTCGTAAAACACCAGCCGAAAATCGCGCGTGCGAATCGCCGACACTTTGCCCCCGGGATTGCCCCAATCCCACTCACAAAATGCCGCGCCTTTACCATCTGACTTGCCATTCACAAAGGGAATCAAATCGCGTCCATCGCGCCCATCCGGAATGGGAATATCGCAGAGACGACACAGCGTGGGATACCAATCGACCGATTCGACAATCGCATCACATGTCGCGCCCGATGGACTATCCGGATAGCGCAGTACAAAAGGAATGCGGTGAATCGAATCGTAAATCCCAAAATTCTTGTGAAACAACCCGTGATCACCTGCAAAATCCCCGTGATCCGCGCAATACAACACCACGGTATTCTCCAACTCCCCCACTTCATCCAGATAATCCAGCACCCGCCCAATCTCGGAATCAATCGCCGTGATCAGCGCGTAATAACTCGCCAAACAACGCTTCAAGCGATCGGGATTTGGATCGGCCAGTGGATACCCACACCCATCGGCCAACCGCGCTTGCATAAACTCGGGCTTGCTGGCAAAGCGACGCTCAAAATAATCAATCGCACTATCGGGCAACACCATTTCATCGGGATTGTACATATCAAAATGCTCTGCCGCAGGCGCAATCGGTGCATGGGGCCTTTGAAAACTCATGTGCAAAAAAAACGGCCGCTCATCGTCCCGCTCCTTCAAAAATGCCAGCGATTCATTGCCCGTATAATGCTCAATCGAATGCTGATAGGGCAACTTGGCTGGCGCACTGCCATCCATCGTATATTCCTGCCCGGGTCTGGCCGAGCCTTCTTCGTAAAAATCCGACAATCCCAGATCTTCCAAATACTTAAAATAGTGCGTCTCCGTCGGGTCCAAATGCGTCGCATCGCACAAATCCGTATATCGGATGCGCTCAAAACCATCCTCATCCCAGCGCCGAACCATGTGCGCCTTGCCAATCACAGCCGTTTGATATCCGTATCTCCGAAATTGGCACGCCAGCGTATTGGGATTCGCCTCGGGAATCTCCGAATGATCATTGCCAAACATCCGATGCGTATGACAATACTGCCCGGTCATAAAACAGATCCGCGACGGCGAACAAATCGGATTATTGCAAAAAGCGCGTGTAAACACCACCCCCTCATCCGCAATGCGATCCATATTCGGGGTCACGACATTTGGATGCGCGGCAAATCCCGTACAATTAGCATTGTGCTGATCCGACATCAGCCACAACACATTTGGTCTTCGCACCATAAAATTCTCCTTTCAAGATGTATGTGTTTGCAGACTGTGAGATAAAGCATTAAATTGTCTCTGTTTGATAAGAATAAATCGATCTCTTGCAGGAGAAAACACCATGTTTTTTGACAACATCGCCCTCGGCGTACCCAAAATTTTGCTTCCAAATCCCGAAATCGACTTAAGAAAATGGGCAATCATCGCCTGTGATCAGTATGTACACGACATTTCGTATTGGGAAGAAGTCAAAAACATTGTCGGAGATACCCCATCAACTCTGGACCTCATCTATCCCGAAGTCTATCTCTACGACGACGAACACGAAGAACGCATTGCCCGCGTCCATAACAACATGAAACGCTTTGTCACCGATGGCATTTTTCGCGACGAAATCGAAGGCTTTTTGCTCGTCGATCGCGTCCTCCCCTCGGGAAAATCGCGCAAAGGACTCGTCGTAACCCTCGACCTCGAGCATTACGACAGCCGCAGCCAGTCCAAAACCCTCATCCGCACAACCGAGGGCACCTATCCCAAAAATCTCGAAGCGCGTTTTGAAGTTCGGGGCAATGCCTCACTCGAATCACCTCATATTTTAGTGCTCATTGACGATCCAAAAAAAGAAATTATCGAACCCCTCTTTGAAGAAGATCATCCCAACATCGTCGATTTCGAACTCATGATGAATGGGGGACACCTCAAATATCACTTAATCGACAATAAGAAAGACATTGCGCGCATTGCCCAAAAACTCGCCAAACGCATTGAACCCGCTTACATCCAGCAAAAATACGGTGTCGAAAACGAAACACTCCTCTACGCCATGGGCGATGGCAACCACTCATTTGCCGCCGCGCAAAAAGCCTGGGAAGAAATCAAATCAACACGCAACAACAGATCAGTACGGCATCCAGCCAGACACGCCATGGTCGAATTGATCAATCTGCACGACGACGCGATAGATATAGAGCCAATCCACAGACTGATCACCCGCGTTGATCCAAAAATCGCATGCAACACCCTCGTCGCACTCCTCAATGCATCGGGCGCGCGGGCGCATCTGGAAAAAGTCTCATCGCCCGACGCGCAACATCAGCGCACTGCAGCCCTATCATCGCCATCCACCCATTGCCTCCCCTATCGCGCGGCAGGAGACCTGGGCATACTCGTAATTGAAAACCCATCTCAAAGAACCATACCCGAAACAATGGAAGCCGCGCTCGACCTGTTCACGCGAGAAAACACCGAAGCCGAAGTCGGATTCATCCACGGCGAAGACGTAATCGACAACCTGGGCAACAAACCCGGCGCCCTCGGTTTTTACATGCCACCCATTTCAAAAGACAACGTATTCGAATCCATTGTTCGCTACGGCGCCTATCCCCGAAAATCCATATCCATTGGACACGCCGACGAAAAGCGTTACTATATGGAATGCCGAAGTCTTGTCTGCACCAAACGATAATATATGATGACGCCAATTGCAATTCAGATGTGGGAGATATATGACTGAGATATACGACATGATCATCGTTGGGGCAGGTCCAGCAGGCGCGACAGCGGCATTATACGCCCATCGCGCGGGACTCAATGTCTGTCTGGTGGATAAAGCGCGATTTCCGCGGGATAAAATCTGCGGCGACGCGCTATCGGGCAAAGTCGTGTCGATTTTACACGAACTCAATCTGTTCGACCAGGTCGCGCGATTGCCTGGCGCGGCTATTCGAGAAGTCGTATTTGGCAGCCCAAATCACGTGGATGCGCGTGTGGATTTGCGGCGGTATGACCATCGGGACCAGGCCACGGGCAAAATACTGCCAATGGAGGGATTTGTAATCCGGCGCGAGGTACTGGATAATTTTCTCTTCCAGGAAGCAAAAAAAGTCGTGAACACCTGTTATGAGGGATTTGCCGTTAAAGACCTGATACGAGAAAACGAACAAATTGTGGGTGTGCGCGGCATCGTGGATGGCAGAGAACGAGAAATGCGGAGCCGCGTCGTTCTCGGCTGTGATGGTTTTAACTCAATGGTCGCGCGCAAAGCGGGACTATACGCCCATGAATCCAGACATTGGGTCGTAGCGATTCGCTGCTATTACGAAAATGTGGCGGGTCTGAAGGATCAAATCGAGTTGCATTTTGTAGATGAAGTCTTGCCGGGTTATTTCTGGATTTTCCCACTGGAAAATGGAACGGCAAATGTGGGCATTGGCATGCGTCACGATGTGTTGAAGAAACAGGGCGTGGATTTGAAAGAGGCGTTGAATGAAGTGATCAACCGCTCGCCTTATGCCCATCGGTTCAAAAATGCGCGTCCAACAGAAGACCCGGTGGGGTGGAATCTCCCAGTGGGAAGCACCCGTCGAAAAAGCTATGGGAATGGCGTATTGCTATTGGGCGATGCCGCGGGATTGATCGACCCCTTTACGGGCGAGGGAATTGGCAATGCACTGTATTCCGCGCGTTTTGCCGTAGATGCCGTGCAGGAAGCCATGGAGGCAGACAATTATTCAGCGGCTTTTTTTAAGCGATACGAAGACCGATTATGGGATACAATAGGCGATGAGTTGGCGACAAGTACGAGAATGCAAAAAATGGGACAATGGCGTCCCCTCCTCAATTTTACCATCCACAAAGCCGCACACAACGACAAAGTGCGCGATCTAATCTGCGGCATGATGGCCAATGCCGTCCCCAAAAAACAACTCACCAATCCCCTGTTTTATTTGAAATTGTTGTTTAGTTGAATCAAAAGCAACCACAGATGAACACAGATAAACACGGATAGAAGGTGAATAGGATATAGGCTCTTGACACTTTTCCGGCAGGAAGGTGGGCAGCCTGACTGCTGAAAGCTTATAAGACCATGAATAGAATTTTAATATGCTGGATCGGCAACACAGACTTGCAAGCCTCTGAAGGTCAAGATGTAGGTGTAGGGCCTATCGCCCAGGCACTGGACAAGCGCGAATTTGATGAGGTCTTTTTCATCACAGATTATGAAACTGCTCATGTAAAGCCTTACATAAATTGGATAAAAAAAAGAACTCCAACGCCACATAAACTATTTCATCGGCAACTTTCAAGCCCCACCCACTTTGGGGAAATTTACGAGGCTGCTGCAAGCGTCTGCCAAAAAGCATTGGACCAATATGACGATCAAACAGAACTGACCTTTCACCTCAGCCCTGGCACGCCGGCAATGGCCGCGGTATGGATCATTTTGGCGAAAACGCGCTTTCCCGCTGAATTGATCGAGTCTTCAATAAAGCACGGCGTTCAAACCGCCTCCGTTCCCTTCGATATATCTGCAGAATTTTTGCCCACCCTCCTGCACAAACCCGATGCACAACTCCGCTCATTGAGCGAAGAAAAACCCACAGAATCAGCGAACTTTGGAGACATAATATACAGGAGCCAGGCCATAGCTCGCGTGGTCGAAAAAGCGCGGCGTGCTGCCTTGCGAAATATCTCTGTCTTATTTGAAGGAGAATCTGGCACCGGAAAAGAACTCTTTGCACGCGCCATACACCAACACAGCCCGCGAAAAGGAAAGCCGTTTATTGCTGTAAACTGCGGTGCGATTCATCCTAACCTTGCGGAATCTGAACTGTTTGGACACAAAAAAGGCACATTTGCAAATGCTTATACAGATCGCGCAGGCCACTTTGAAGAGGCAAATGGTGGCACCATCTTCTTAGACGAAATTGGCGAATTGTCCAAAGATATACAGGTAAAAATATTGCGCGTCTTACAAGAAGGAGAGGTCGTGCGACTCGGTGAATCCAAACCCAGAAAAGTAGATGTCCGCATTGTTGCGGCGACAAACCGAAATCTCATTGAGGAAGTTAGTGAAGGACGGTTCCGCGAAGACCTGTTCTATCGGCTTGCAGTGGCCTATCTCAAATTGCCCCCACTGCGCGAACGAGAGGGAGATATGGGTTTCCTGATTGACCATTCGCTCGAACTGATCAATCAGGAAAATGAAACACAACCCGGCTACAAACATAAAAACGTTTCTTCCGGTGCAAGAAATCTTATCCTCAATCATCACTGGCCCGGCAATATACGCGAGTTACAAAACACGCTCAGACGTGCAATGGTGTGGACAGATGGAGAAACCCTTACGCGACAAGACATTGAAGAAGCCCTCTTACCCGCGTTTAAAAAACAAGATGACGGTATCCTGAATCGCCCCCTTGACGCAGAGTTTAGCCTGCCCGCTCTCATTGATGAAGTTGCAAAACACTATCTTAACCGTGCCCTGAAAAAATCTAACACAAAAAAAGAAGCCGCAGAACTCGTGGGATTGCCCAGTCCCCAGACCTTTACCAACTGGGCAAAAAAGCACGGCGTAGCAATGAATAAAAAAAGAAAATAGAAAAAAAATTTAAAAAAATATCAAATTTTAGTGTGTATTGGCACGAAATATGCTATAACAATGGGCGTGACAGCGGAGAGGGACTCCCGGCACCTGAAAGAATTTCTTGGCAAAGCTGCTATATTAGCTAAAAAATTAGTATCCTGATCTATTCCAAATTGGATATTCCAAAAATTTGTCACTTCAAGCGTTTCAGACAAGCCTGAACGTTTTTTTCATCTTGTGAGAAATTATGGCTATTACATCTATCACCATCGAAAATTTCAAGGGCATTGGCGACGCCGTGACCATTCCCATTCGCCCCATCACCTTGTTGTTTGGTAAAAACAGCTCGGGTAAATCAACGGTACTACAGGCATTGCGTTATTTACGCAAAATTTTCGAAAATCTACAATTTGAAGAAAAGTTAGAGACACTACAAGCTCACGAAAAAGATGAACCAGAGTTGAAGGCCCAATACGATATACTCGATTTGTTGCGGATATTACCCTCTCTTCGCGACCTCAGTCATAGTGCACGTCGCAAAATTATATCACAAAAGATATTAAATCTTGATCTATCTAACTTTGACCCCTTACGCGCCAAAGCTCTAAAATCCATGCAAGAAGAATTCTACTTATCAGACAATTGGCTTGCCGAAGAAGACAATTGTCTTAACGAAGATGACGATTATGGAGAATATGGAGAAATCAATCCAGATCACTTTACTTCGTTGGGAAATTTTCCATCTCTTGTACATCGCCATGAGTTGGATCGGAAAATTCGAATTCGTCTTGAATTTGACATAAAACCCGAACAACTGGAAAGTTCGAATAGTATTTTGAATCGTGCTATAAGATCGGAGGGAATGACGAATCCAAAGTCCGCGTGGGTAGAAGTGGTAACTGGTTGGGACGGAAATGTTTATCTCGATTCATATAAGTATGCTTTGAACGGCGTAGAATGGATTTGTCTTACACTAATGGACAGACCATTACCTGATAAAGCCGGATGGAATTATGAAAGGCGGTTTACAGATCTAAACATATATTCAAATCCTAATCATCCATTCACATTCACCCAGGCAATGGAGTTTGGTCTGAGTCATAGTGAATTTTTGAGAGATTTCTCTTGGCTTCTCGGCACTGATAATAATGAGGGTAAAAAATTTGGCTTGAGTAAAGATAAAGAAAAAAAGATAAGATCTTGGTTGGAGGAGTATGCGCGCGAAGATCTCGTAAAGAATATAGTTAAAGAATTAAATGGCATTTTGGGAGAATTATGTGATATACAACATTTAGGACCTGTGCGAGATATTCCACGCCGGAATTATGCGCCATACTCATATGACGAATTGCGGTGGACAACAGGATTACAGGCATGGGATGTACTGGTAGGAAAACCTCAATTGGTCAAAAAGATAAACCAATACATGAAAAATTTAGCTCTTGGATATAGCTTCAAGCTATCTGAAGACCGCAAACAGAGGATGCAACTTTATGATGAAACCCATAAAATATACCTTCATCCCTTAGATATTGGTTTTGGTATCTCTCAAGTCATTCCAGTTGTGGTCTGCGCATTAGATGACACGTCTCAGATTTTTGCGGTTGAACAACCAGAGCTTCACGTTCACCCTGCCGTTCAAGTGGCTTTGGGGGACGTATTTATTGACGGAATAAAAAACAGCAATCGCACCATGCTCATTGAAACGCATTCAGAACACTTGTTACTGAGGATTATGAGGCGGATGCGTGAGACTTCTGAAGATAGGATTGAAGAAAACCATTTTCCTGTAACTCCGGATGATATTGCCGTACTATTCGTCGAATGGCATGATTCACAAACAATCATACGAGAAATGCCTGTTAATGAACGAGGAGAATTGGTAAAAGCCTGGCCGGGCGGTTTTTTCGAGGAAGATATAGAAGAGGTATTTGCTTAATGGCTTTATTTTCTGAGTATGCCGTAACACCTGATGTGTTTAATGAGAGTTGTTATGATTCGCCAGCATTGTGTGATGTATATTTTAGACAATTGCTGGAAGTTTTTTTTAGTGAGGGACTCGTCCGAAATCTTCGCAACGGCGAATGGCAAGCGTTCTTTTCAACCCATGCAAGGCCCTGGCACTCACGCATAAAGCATATTTTGAAAAATTTGACAGACGCAGGTCGTTTAGTACCAGGTAATTCAGCATTAGATCATACACCTCAGACTGATCGTGAATGGTGCAACGAGGCGTTGGAGTCGCATAAAACCACACCTTTGAATGGCATTATAGTGAGTGATGCTATTGAAAGGACCTATCGCAGAAATCCGTTGGTTGAAAGTGTCAATAGACTATCGCAATCTACCTGCGCATGGTGGGAACCTACAAATAGCTCACTTCGATTAGAACGTACTATCAGCCAGTATAAAGACGCTCTTACGCTGATTCTCAAACATGCGAAATCCATTATGTTTATAGACCCCAATATTGATCCAGCAAAGAGCAACTATGCTGATTTTATACAATTGCTTGAAGCGGCAGGTAATAGACCACCACAATCATCCCAGCCACTCGTTGAG
This sequence comes from Candidatus Latescibacterota bacterium, assembly GCA_022822565.1. Taxonomy (GTDB): domain Bacteria; phylum Latescibacterota; class UBA2968; order UBA2968; family UBA2968; genus VXRD01. Next base: position 5,838 of record JAJEAX010000373.1, on the reverse strand, counting down.
ATACACCGTAAAAGTCTTCGTGGATCTGGGAAAAGTGCTCCCTTATGGGATCAACAAGATATGGAGAATACTTTTCGGAACGAATTTGGCCCAGTTCTTTCGCAGTCAAACTTAAAAGCAGAAGTCTTTATATGGGACGATTTTCATGATCGTTATCTGATCAGCAATTTAGGAGGAATATTGGTCCCCTATGGATTCGACACGTCAAACAAGCCTGATGACTTAACAACCTGGTCACGACTTGGACGATCAGTTCGAGATGATGTACAGCGCGAATTTGCTCGCGAGAGTAATAAACACAAACTGCAGTTTAATTTTACGATACCGTAAAATTGGGATTTATCACGGATAGGGGATATCGAAATATGATCTTTCCCCTTTTGACAATTCTGCGTTTTATTTGAAGAATGGGTTGTATGCTATCCCATTCCAAAGCGGATGGGATTGGATATTCCAAAAATTTGTCACCCTCAAGCGTTTCAGACAAGCCTGAACGCTTTTATCAATTTGTGAGAAATCATGCCCATTACATCGATCACCATCGAAAATTTCAAGGGTATCGGCGATGCCGTGACCATTCCCATTCGCCCCATCACTTTATTGTTTGGCAAAAATAGCTCGGGCAAATCAACAGTGTTGCAGGCACTGCGCTATATGAGCGAAAGGTGCGATGATCTGAAATTTGAACAAAAGTTGCCAGAACTTGAACAAAAATTTCAGGAACAACGCCCTCTAAGCGAGGCATACCAATTGTTGAAGGCAGCGCACAGGCTACGCGATCGCGTTGATCCCGAAGTCCTAAAATCCATACAAAAAGATACAATAAAAAATATATCAAATGATGATCTATCTGCCTTTGACTCTCGACGTGGCAAAGCTCTAAAAGCCATACAAAAAGTAGCTGATCTATTCGAATCAAAAGATGATTGGCAATCTCAAGCAGAAGTAGAGGCATGGGAGCGTGGAGAAATCTATCCAGGTCGCTTTACTGATCTGGGCGATTTTCCTTCCTTGGTCCATCGCCATGAATTGGATCGAAAAATTCGAATCCGCCTTGAATTTGACATAGAACCCGAAAAGTGGAAAAGTTTGAATGATATTTTGACTCTTGCGATGAAATCGGAGAGTGTGACGAATCCGAAGTCCGCGTGGATAGAAATGGTAATAGGCTGGGACGAACAGCAAAAAGTTATTTATCTCGATTCATACAAGTATGCTCTGAACGGTGCAGAATGGATTTGTCTCACACCACCGAACAGACCAATGCCCGATGAAGCAGAATGGAATTATGAAGAGAGATTTATAGATCTAAACATATATTCAAAAAAGTTCGGTCTGAGTAAATGGACGAAAGATCTTTCTTGGCTTCTGGGCACTGATAATAGTGAAGGTAAAAAATTTGGACTGAGTGAAAAGAAATTAAAAAATATAAGATCTTGGTTGGAAAAGTGTGTGTTCGAAGATAGAGCAACGAATATACTGAAAAAATTACACGACATTGTGCTTGGAGAATTGGATGGCATGCGACATTTAGGACCAGTACGAGATGTGCCCCTTCGCAATCAGGACTCAATCTCAACGTCCGAAGCCGATGTATCGAGATGGTCAATAGGGTTAGAGGCATGGGATGTACTGTTAGGAAAACCTCAATTGCTGAAAAAGACAAACCGCTATATGAAAAAATTAGCACTTGGATATAGCATCAGGCGATCTGAAGACGATGAACATGAGATTCTACTTTATGATGAAACCCATAAGATATACCATCATCCCTTAGATGTTGGTTTTGGTATCTCCCAAGTCATTCCAGTTGTGGTGGGGGCGTTAGATGACATGTCTCAGATTTTCGCAGTTGAACAGCCAGAACTTCATGTCCATCCCGCCGTTCAAGTGGCTTTGGGCGATGTGTTCATTGACGGCATAAAAAACAGCAATCGCACCATGCTCATCGAAACGCATTCCGAGCACTTGCTGTTGCGATTGCTGCGACGTGTGCGTGAAACAACCCGTCGCAACAGACACCAAACCACCGAGTTGGAACAAACATATCACGAATTGACACCCAATGACCTTTCTGTGGTCTATGTCCGGCCAACGCCAGCAGGCGTTAAATTTACGCCACTCACTGTAACAGATAAGGGCGATTTTGATGCACCATGGCCAGAAGGCTTTTTCGAAGAACGTGATTCGGAGTGGTATTAATTATGCTGAGTATTTTTGCTATTGATCCCAAAATATGTGAAAATTTAGATTGGTTCCGATATTGCACTGAGCACTGCCAGCCATACCGGGGGCGTGTAATTGCAGATTTGCCATCTGGTCAGTGGTATGAAAATGCAAACGCGATTCTTGATCAACACGTTCAAGCCCTTAATCTCCCTCCCATAAAAGTACGCAGTTTGAAAAGCTGTTTGGATATGGTGCGAGGTCAACTGGTAGATCGACCAGGAAATATTTGGACTGATTGGTATTATGATGATTTTTCACAATTTTCTTGGACTGCCGAAATAGATCAGGAGCATCAACGAGAGCCTTTTTCTGCTGTCGTCAGCCCTGATTACGCGGGGGCTGACGACGCGGAGCTAAAGTACTACCCCGATGAACTCAATAGGACCGTAGAAGCGTGGAATACGCCCAGTGGCGTTTCAATCACGCGCAGCCCTGGTGAATTTGTAAATGCCATTCTGCCAATGCTTCGAGTTGCTTCGAATATTCACTTTTTGGATCGATATTTTAACGTGGACAGCAACAGCTCATTTACCCAAAATTACATGCGGATTATTCGGGATTTAGCCTCCTACTGTGATCCCTTTCCATCACTGACAATCCATTTCTGCCCAGACGAAAATGATACGCCTGATTCAGGTTACTTTGAAAATGAACTGAACAAGCACTACGCGCCCTTAATACCAATCGGGAAATCTGTAAGGGTTCTTTTGTGGCAGATAGAGCAAGATGCAAGAATAAAAAGAGGTGCTCATCCCTTTCACAATCGCTATGTGCTGTCTAATCATTGCGGTGTCATTGCGGGATATGGTACGGATAGTGCAAAAACACCGACTGATGCACCAGATGTCCTTCAGATTGTTGACCATAAGATATATCTGGAATTGTGGAACCAAATTCGGGATGAGGGATTTCCTATGGTCCACATTGAGGAGGGAAACAAATTTGTGATTAACGGTACCAAAAGTCCGTGATTAACGTCGGATAATACGATACCACAAAAATGAGACTTGTCACGAAAAACGAGCTACAAGTGTTTTAGATATTCCAAAAATTTGTCAACCCCAAGCGTTTCAGACAAATCTGAACGCTTTTACCAACTTGTGAGAAATCATGGCTATTACATCTATCACTATTGAAAATTTCAAATGCATTGGCGATGCTGTGACCATTCCCATTCGCCCCATCACCTTGTTCTTTGGCAAAAACAGTTCGGGTAAGTCAACGGTGTTGCATGCAATACGCTATCTAAAAAAAATATGTGGCAGTGACGGTGGCTTTGGCGGTGGTCTTGGTAGTGGCAGTGGTAGTAGCGGTGATGATGGCTTTGGCGGTGATGGCTTGAAAAATAAAGAAATAGATCTATATCCCTGGACTCACTGGACTGCTCAAGACGATTTTTTTTCCCTGGTCCATTGCCAAGAATTGTGTCGAAAAATTCGCATTCGCCTTGATTTTAATATAAAACCCGAATACTTGAAAAGGACGAAACCGAAGTCCGCATGGGTAGAAATAATAACAGGTTGGGACAAAAAACAGCAGACTACTGAAGAAACAGTGGGGCTGGATGAAAATAGATTGCTCTCCGACTCCAATGAGAAGGCTAAATTAAAAAATATTGTGCTTGGAGAATTACGGGACCTACGACATTTAGGACCAATACGAACTATGGAACCTTTCCAATACTTCACGAATTCAATGTCCGAATCCGATCAATGGGAAATTCTCCAGGCCTTAAGGGATTCAATGTCAGAGGCCGATCGATGGAAAACGGGGTTAGCGGCTTGGGATGCTCTTAATCAAGACTCTAAATTGGTCGAAAAGACAAACCACTATATGAAAAAGTTAGCTCTTGGATACAGCCTCAGGCGATCTAAAGACGGTAAAAATGAGATTAAACTTTACGATGAAAGCCATAAGATATACGTTCAACTCTCAGATGTTGGTACTGGAATCTCCCAGGTCATTCCAGTTTTAGCAGGTGCATTAGAAAATTCTCGTCAGCTTTTTGCAGTTGAACAGCCAGAACTTCACGTCCATCCTGCCGTTCAAGTGGCTTTGGGCGACTTATTCATTGACGGCATAAAAAACAGCAATCGCACCATGCTGATTGAAACGCATTCTGAGCACTTGCTGTTGCGATTGCTACGACGTGTGCGCGAGACTAACGTCCGTAACTCAAAAAAGTACGAATGGCGACAAAGTTCAATGCCCCCTCTACACAGAGAAATGTCAGAGGTCGCTATTCGTGATGCGGAAAATCAAGACTCAAAAAACCACCAATTAACGCCGGACGATCTATCAATAGTCTATGTTTTGCCAACATCAGAAGGAGTTGAATTCATTCCACTCACTGTGACTGATGATGGCGACTTTGATGGACCATGGCCAGAGGGCTTCTTCGACGAGCGAGTGGGGGAGCTTTTATGACAAAAGAACAGCGCGATAATGAAAAGCTGATTCATGATTATGCGTTAGAACCCAAACTGGTCGCAGAAGGCGATCCGTTCTTATATCGATACTTGACACAATACAAAAAATTTAGCTGGGACACAGGCCGTGTGGTGGTTCAATATCCCAGTACTTGGCGGAAACTGATTGAGAAATTGGTCGGAGATGAGAAACGGCTTGAAGTGTTGCTGGCGTGGCTGCCTAGAACACAGGTTGTTCGAATTGCCTCAAGATGGAACGATTCGTTCACCTGGCTTGAAAATGCTGAACAGGAAAATGGTCTCCATCCGTTTCATGTAATCTTGGCTCGCGACAATCCGCGAAATCAGTCCAATGTCGTGCGTGCGGAGGACATTTCATCTGGAACTGCTAATAGTGCTTTGGACGATCCTCTTCCTTCAGTCACAGTAAATCGGACTGCTGCTAAAATGGCAACTTATATTGAGCCTCTGCTGAGATATGCAACTCAAATTCATTTCATTGATCCGCATTTTTGCCCGTTGCAAGATAGATTCAAGAATCCTTTACGTAAATTCCTAAAAATCATTTGTTACGATAGTCGTAAGGTCACACTCGAATACCATACCTCGGCCAGCTACAGCGACGCACCGGATTGGGATAAATTTCAAAAGGACTGCAAAAATTGTCTTCCGCATCTCATTCCCAAAGGTTTCAAGCTCGCCATCCGCCGTTGGAAGAACAGGAAGGGAGGTGAGCGTTTTCATAATCGCTATATCCTTACTAACATCGGTGGTGTAGCTTTCGGTAATAGTATCGCCGAATCTCCTAAAGGAGAGGACAATATATCCCGCTTGAGTGACATTGATTCTCTACGATGGCGCAACAAGTACTCTGGCCACTCACCTGCATTTGCCCCAGAGGGAAAGATCGAGATTGAAGTTGATTTGAAAGGAGGAGTAAATATCAAAAGTAATCCGTGAAGGATTAGATAAAAAAGAAAGATGTCAGAAGAGAGACTTGTCACGAACAACGGGCTGCAAGTGTTCGAGGCAAGTCAAATGAAGTGCGCCCCAATAGTTGACCCGGTATAAAGGCTAATTGACATTGGGTATCAGCGTGGTATTTTCTCACCAACAGGAGGAGATACCATGTCGAAGAGATCCAAGAAGTCCTACCCCGCTAAACTTAAGTTCCAGATCG
>JAJEAX010000151.1 GCA_022822565.1 Candidatus Latescibacterota bacterium | reverse complement strand
GCCTCAAATCTGGCAATAGCCTCAGTGGGTGGCACCATGAACATTGTCACCGACATCGCCCGACAACAGCGAGGGTTCAAAATCAAACAGGAGGCGGGGAACAACGCCTTTTACAAAACCACAGTCAATTTTTCATCGGGTCTGATGAACGACAAAACCGCTTTCACCCTGGGTTTCACGCGCAAAATCGGCGACGGCCTGCCCGATCAAGCATGGACATCGGCGTGGTCCTATTTTGGCGCACTGAGCTTTTTCGCGTCTGAGACACACAAAATTGACCTGTTTGTCGTAGGCGCGCCACAACGCCACGGGCATCGCCTCTACAAGCAATCTATCGCAACCTTTGATGCCGATTACGCCCGCTCCCTGGGGATTGATGTTACGGAGGCTATAAACTACGGCATCGATTACAACCCCAACTGGGGACGCTCGCCATTTTCATCCTATCAGGAGTACTACAACGGCCAGGTACACGACGCGCGCGACAGTGGAATCATCATGGAACGCGAGAATTTTTACCACAAACCCCAGATTAATTTGAACTGGTACTGGACACCCAACGAACAATTCATCCTGTCCAATGTATTTTATTTTTCGCGCGGCAAAGGCGGCGGCACAGGGCGTTTGGGTACCAACCCGCGCTCGCTACCCGATGGCAGCATCAACTGGCAACGCGTTGCCGATGAATTAAACACCCAAACAGCGTCGGAAGCCCATCCCGATCTGGTGGGCGCAGGCGAAGTGGGCAGCAGTGAAATTGCGGCGAGAACCGTCATTCGAAACTCGGTCAATCAGCACTTCTGGTATGGGTATTTGGGCACAGCTGAACATCGTTTGAGTGACATCTACACGCTGGCCTTTGGCATAGACTTGCGCTATTACAGAGGGCAACATTGGCGCGAAGTGCGCAATCTGCTCGGCGCCGATTATTACGTCTTCCCCTGGGACAGAAACGCCACGACCTCCATCAAGCGACTCGGTGACAAAGTCTCCTACCACAACGACGGCCTCACACGCTGGGGCGGTGGTTTTGCCCAACTCGAAGGTCGATTTAACAACTTCACGACATTTTTGAGCACATCAGCATCCCTAACTGGTTATAAACGCATCGACTATTTCCGCGCAAAGGTCAATGGCGACTGGGATCAGACAGATTGGGAAAACTTCAAAGGCTACACCGTAAAAGTGGGCGGTAACTACAATGCAACCCCCGCAGTCAATATATATGCCAACATCGGCTGGCTTTCAACAGCCCCCAAATTCGACTCAGTTTATCATTACGACAACAGCCTCTACGACCCCACATTTAATGAAAAAGTCGCCTCCTTTGAGTTGGGTACTGGTTATTTCAAACGCGGCGTGGTAACGGCAAACACAAATATCTACTACACCAGATGGATAGACCGCTCGTGGCCCAAAAGCATTTACAGCGAAAAACTCGATCAGAGTTTCCGATTTTTGCTAAACGGCATTGACGCACGGCATACAGGTATAGAATTCGACCTGAAAGCGCGTCCCCATTCCAAGTTGGAAGTACGCGGCATGTTATCCCTGGGCAATTGGGAATGGCTCAACGATGCCAATGTCACATTTTCGCCCGAAGAAGACCCATCGGCTATCGGTAATTTTCAAGTCTATGCCAAAGGGCTAAAAGTGGGCGACTCAGCACAAAAGACCCTTGCGCTGAGCGGTACAGTATTTCCCACACGCGGCCTCTACGCCTCGGTGAACCTGCGGCGATTTATGGATCACTACGCCAAATTTGACCCCGCCAACCGAACAGATGCCAATGACCGAAAACAATCCTGGCAACTCCCAAATTACAACCTGATAAATCTGCATGCGGGCTACACCCTGCCCGGCGATACATTTGGCAATGGCAAAGTGAAACTGCAATTACACGTCTTCAATTTGCTCGACGAACGCTATGTGTCCGATGCAGATGACGGCAACGATCACGACGCAGCAAGCGCCCGCGTATTCCTCGGTCTCTCGCGCCGCTGGAATATATCGCTATCGTACGATTATTAGCAGCCAGCAGTTCTAACTAAGGAGACCCACCTTGAGCGATCCCATTCGCGGCATCTTGCCCGTATTACAAACCCCCGTTGCCGAATCCGGCGACTTCGATATCGAAAGCATGGAGCGGCAAATCGACTTCTGCATCGCCGCTGGCGCAGGTGGCCTGGTCTTTCCCGTGCTCGGAGGAGAATTTCAATATCTCTCTGACCGCGAGCGACAAACCCTGGTCGAAATCGTCGTCAAAAAAACCGACAAACGCATTCCCGTCATCGTCGGTGTGGCCGGCACCAATATCTCCACAGCCACTGAACACGCCGCCCATGCCGGACGTGCAGGTGCCGATGCGGTCATCGCCATGCCACCCTATATGGGCAGCGGAGGACCCGACGAAAACCTCCGCTACTTCGAGGCCATTTCCAGTGCGGGACAAGTGCCCATTTTCATCCAGAACGCAGGTGCTGGCATGCAACCTCCCGCACTCGTTCGCCTCCTCACCGAAGTCGAGCACCTCATCTACGTCAAAGAAGAAGCCAATCCCAGCGCACATCACATCAGCGCCATTGTCGCCGAAGCAGGAGATCACTGTCAGGGCGTTTTTGGTGGCGCATGGTGCCGCTGGATGATCTCAGAAATGCGACGAGGTGCAAGCGGCTTTATGCCCGGCGCCCCGGTTGTCGATATTCACGTTGACATCTGGGATGCCTTTCAATCAGGCGATGAAGACAGGGCACGCGACCTTTTCGATCAACTCCTTCCCCTCACCAACCTGATCCAAATCCTCGGTCTCCGTCTGGTCAAAGAAGTACTCATTCGCCGGGGCATCTTCAAAACGAGCGGCATGCGCGCACCCGGCAGCACAAAAATGGATGAAGACGACCACCGCGAACTCGACGCCATCCTCGCAAAACTTCGCCCTCTATTCCGCACGAGGGTATTGTGCTGATCTTAGTTGAAATATTAGAGGCTCCAAGAAAATGTGCAGATTGATTGACGACATAAAATTTGAAAAGGAGGTTCTCTCGTGGGTAGAAGAAGTTCTTATTCTCGTAGTGGACGCGATGGTAATAGATTTAGAAGAGTAAGATTTAGATTTGATTCGGAAGTTAATCGGAAAAGAGCACAAGCTCGGAGATTTAGTTACTGTTATCCTTCTCGTCCCTTACCGATAAAAGATGATTGGCCTAATAGGGATGCTTCAGATACCCGATGTAAAATTACAATATATGCATTTGAAGGTACACCAGATGAAATAGACGATATAAATGCGTACGGGAACACTATGACTCATCAGTTTTACGGTCATATAGTAGAAGTAGAAGTTGATTGTTGGTCAAGATTTAGTTTTCGTTCTGATGTTTATTTTGTTAAGGATAAATTTCCTTCTCGTAACGAAGCAGTAGAGTTCGCTGACGCTATCCCAGAACCTATTAGTTATGAATATCTTAAGGATAAGGATAATGGTTTTCAAAAGATGCGCTGAGGTGCGCCCCAAAAGTTGACCCGGTATAAAGGCTGTGACATTAGGTATCAGCGTGGTATTTTCTCAATAGAATCCAGGAGATAGTTATGACTACCAACCCTGTCGCTTCTTTTATTAGAAAAAGACCAATTCTTTCTATTGTCATTTTTCTGCCGGCACTTCTTTGGATCAGCACACAAATGCCCTCAGGCCAAAAAGCCGAGAGTAAAAATTCTTCATATAAAAAAATTTTTGCTGAAGGCGAAGTGGATAGTGTACTCAATTCTGGTGGGGAAATAAAGGTAACTATTTGCGAAGATAGCGAACTCGATGCTTGTTTAGGGCCTTTTCTTAGTGTTAGCTTTCATAAATAGTGTTACGTATTCTATGCAGCGCGATTCCAATGTTGGTATCCAGCGAGTTTCTCCATAAACGCGGTCAGATCCGCCCGTGTGAATTTCCAGTCAAAAGGTTTGGCAACCGCTTCATAT
>JAJEAX010000413.1 GCA_022822565.1 Candidatus Latescibacterota bacterium | reverse complement strand
ATATGAAGCGGTTGCCAAACCTTTTGACTGGAAATTCACACGGGCGGATCTGACCGCGTTTATGGAGAAACTCGCTGGATACCAACATTGGAATCGCGCTGCATAGAATACGTAACACTATTTATGAAAGCTAACACTAAGGGTTTAAAAAAGAGAATGAGATACCTACTTTGGAATTTATTAAAGATAGGACTAAATATGATACGTAGAGTCAGTTCCGGTAAAAGCCAGGCTATTTGGACAGAAAACTTCGTTTGCATTGCGAAGAAACAAATAAATTGAAGATATTAAATTTGAAGACGGGGAATTCAAGTTGGTGGCATAAGCGTGACGAATGCTCCCGGATTTATCCATAACATTTGACAATGATTTGTGTTTACAGAAAATTGCTCATGACTCTTTGTTTTTTTTCTTATGCTTTAGGAGCTTCTTGGGCTAGCGAGATAGTATTTTGCGAGGTATTTATCTTCGATTTTAGATCAAACAATAGAGTGTATGAAGAATGGCTTAGCGGGTTCGTATTCTGCGTGCTGGTATTAATTCTACCTATCCTTTCTGTTGCGACTCGCAACAATTGCCTGGCATCAATGCGGTGGTTGGTGCTGACATCGGGAATGATTCTTCCTTCCTGCTTTATATTCCTAATATCATTCTCCAACGTGTGTTTTATTCTCGATTATCCCCTCCGTATTGATTCCAAGCTAAAACCTGCGGATGTTATCGATATCGGAGGACAGGGAAGTTTTCCTCTAAGTTTTGATTTGGGTGCCGACCTTTTTCATGCAGGTTTAGCCTCAAAAATAGTGACATTCGTCCCAAATAGGGGACCCTATTCTTCGTATTTACACCAGGTCCTTTCAATACCGCCTGATGCCATTATATGGGCGAGGGGTAAGTCTAATAACACATTAATTGAAGCATCCTCACTCGCCAAATTGTGTAGAGACAATTCTTGGAATAGCGTAATCCTGGTTGCAGACTCCCATCGTATGTTTCGGAAATTTAGGGCCTTTATTAACGCCGGTGTTCCGATAGTTTATCCTGCAAACGTTACTGAAGATCAACAGTGGATGGCTCCCGCGAAGTTTATAGGTGTGAGTCAACAAGCCTATTGGGATCTAAATGGCTTCGAATGTGACTGGTTTATTCTTCTGCAATTTCGGCACAAGATGGTGATTCGGATATTGCACGAATATTTGGGGATCGTTTTTTACGCAGTCACGGGATACATTTAGCCTATGCCCTCAAAAGGCTTGTCCTTCGACTTGCCCCAGGCAGGATCACCTATGCCGATAAAGCTTATCGCGATAAGCAAGCCCAGTAATTTGAACTCATTGTGATAAATAATGGTTCTACGAAAGATATAGTAGGCACCATCTAAATAAAACAATGCGTTTTTTTGATTTTAAGTGTTCATTTTCGGACACTACTGTATCAAAATCGGACACTTATTAAACTGCTCTCATGGCATAAATTTTCGTAACTGATTGTAAAATAAACAGAAGAGAACTTTGGCACGAAAATTGCTATCTATTTTACACATTCACCCTTTCGGGTATCGTTCGATTGTTCATCATTTTTTAGGAGGATGACATGACTGGCAAGAATCATTGGTTGATACTTTGCATCTTCTTACTCCCGCAACTCTTGTGGGGGCTTGAAGATCAGCCTGATGTAGCGTATGACCAACTGAATCTCGAATCGCTATCCAAACAGTCACGCCGCCAGGCCATAAGAGATTTTATCCGAACACATCCCAAATACGCACAGGCCCATTATGACTTGCATAAGGTGCTGATTGAAGACCACACGCCAGAAGCCTATCAAGATGCACACAGAGCATTAAAACAGGCTCTCAGATTGGAACCCGGGAATATCACCTATATGATTGCATTGGGTGACTTTTTCTCAATACAGGACAAGCACGCACTCGCTCTGGAACAATATAAAAAGGCGCTCGAGCGGTCTCCCAATGAGCCTATTGCGCTCGTTGGCATTGGACGCTTTCACCTCGGGGAGTTTTTGAAATATCGCGATCTGAATATTGATGGCAACAAGCAGTTTGCGAGAAAGGACTTTCAAGAGGCTGTAAAGTATTTTTACCGTGCGATAGAGGCGAATCCGGGTTATCGGGAGGCATATCTTCATTTGGCGGCGACATATCTTGAGGGCAATCAGATAGAGCGTCTGGTTATGCTATCGCGGAAGATGGTGCGCCATTTTCCCGATGATTGGGAGACCTTACTCTGGGGTGGTTTGAGTCATCATCTGAGTGGAGCAGGTGCGATGGCCGAGCGGTTCTTCCTGACAGCAAAGGAAAAACTACCTGAAGCTGAACTTGTGGTCGTGAAAGCCGTGGAGGAGGATCGGTATGCATCTGATGCGATGGCTTATGCATCGGATTTGGATACTTCAACAGTCTCGGACATAGTAGATCCCTTATTATTAACGAAATATAACGAACAGGTGCTCGAGCGCTATGGTCGCGCCGCGTATGTAATTTTGTGCCTGGGACGTCCCGAAAAGGGTATCAAGGGTTGGGAAACAGATCGGGGACAGACCTTTCTCAAATTTGGGAAACCCCTGTCAAAACGCATCGTGCGTCCAGGTATAAATGAGGGAAGTCCTATTACGGCTATGGAGTATTCCCGACCATTTACCAGCCATGTCTATCGTCAGATGTGGTATTACGAGGGCTTTGAGATGGCGTTTCGCAGTGCGGATGGCACCACGGGCTGGGTTTTCGATACTTTTTCTGGTCTGATTAAAACTGCCAGACCCATTATGATTGATCCAGCTATTTCCCTTGATTCACATTTGACCCAGAGAGATCTGTGGATACGTGCGAACCGCATTCCACAGGTTTCTGCTTCATCCAAAAGCATCCTGAAATCCCTACCACCGCGTTTTGTCGATCCTTATGCGAATAAAAGATATCTCCTGTTTAATCAAATGACCGCTTTCAAGCGCACAGACGGCATCCGCCTTGAAGTCTCCTACGCGCTTCCCAAAGCGCGATTCGGATCATTAAATCAAAAGCAACTCCTAATTGACGATGGTCTCTTTATTCTCGACAACAATGATCAAATGGTCTATCGCAATGTTGAATCTAGCGTCTTGCCTTTTTCGGCTGTCCGCAAATATAGGAGTCCTATAGACAGCTTGAAAAATGCTTACTTTTTGACTTTCAAAGATGTTTCCGTTAATCCCGGCACATATCAAATCCGTGGTGAAGTGCGCGATAAGATCTCTGGTTCAATAGGAGAATTTAGAAATCAGAAAACTCTTGCGTATTCAGATTCCACCCTTCAAGTAAGCGATTTACTCCTGGCAAGTGTTATTCGCTCTCAGACAGCATTTCCAGAAAGCCGAGAGGACTTGAAGGTCATTCCCAACCCTTTGCGGACTTATGGACAGGCCTCATCTGTTTATGTGTATTTTGAGATTTACAATCTGGCGCAGGACGAATTTAACCAGACCCAGTATCGTGTTTCTTATACCTTGTCCAAACCTTCCGTAGAAGAGATAGATCCCGATCTATTTTTTTCTCGTCAACGCGCCCTTCCCACACGGATTGAACGGATTGAGCCACCAGATCAACTATCTACGCCTGCCCCAAGAGTGGATGCATCCTCTTTAGAGCGCGAAAATCCAGATGTTGATAATGAAGAATCTGAAAGTCCTGATTATTCGCTTGAACAACAGAAACTGTTATCTGAACTGGTATATGATACCGGGACATCCGTCGTCAAATATGTAGTACCCCAACAACAGGCATCAGAAGAATTGGTCAAAGTGTTGGAAGAAGGTGTGGCGCATGAAACAACCGTAACAGCGGACTATCTTGGCAATCGTGAGGATGAGTTCACGTATCTGCAGATCGATGTGTCTCAAGTGCCTTTGGGCATTCATAAGCTGACGATTACAGCCCACGACAAAGTGGGTAAAACCGTAGCTCGTAATGAGGCTTTTTTTCGAATTATCCGAGGCGGGGAAACCACAATAGACGCGCTGTTTCAGGCTGCAGTAGAGCAAGTCGGCAAGGTGAGTCAAGAGGAAAGCATTGTGGCTTTGGAGGAAATTATTTCCAAAGAAAAAAAATATGCACCTGCATACAACGAATTGGCTAAACTGCATCTACTGGACCACAGCGTAAATGGTAGGCAGCGCGCAATGCGGAGGATACAGCAGGCAATCGCGATTGACCCCGACAATATTGAGTATCGGCTGACACGCGGAAAGATTTTGTGGCATCAAGGCTTTCGGTCACGCGCATTGAAACAATTCAAAGACGTGATCAAAAAGCATCCCAACAATACAGATGTCCTCAACGGCCTGGGTATGTTCTGGGTGTATGATTTCTTGGCGCAGAAAGATAGGAGAACTGCTCATCATTCAAAAGATTTCAATATCTTTGCCCAGGAAGCCAAACAAGAAGCCATTCAGGTCTTGCGAAAAAGCATCGAATTGGATGGAACCTATCAGCAACCCTATTATTTGTTGGGCATACTCTACTTTGAAGATAAATACTGGGATGCCTTCCATGCCTTGATGCAAACCCTGCGCGCGCAATATCCAGATGACAAAAATGCGCTCTTGTTTTGTGGTCTTGCCGCCTATCAGATTGGCGAATTCAATGACTCGCATAACTATTATCAACACGCCCTTGACTTGATGCGTGTTGAGGAACGCGAGTTACTCGAATCTATAGACCTGCTTGTGACCGAAGAAGAGCATGCATCCCGCGATACGACGCAGACGATAGATGCGCTCTTGGATCGCGAGATGTTTTGGAAGCGCCAGGACCCGCTCTATTTGTCTGATTTTAACGAAAGAAAGATGGCGCACTTTGGTCGCATGGCTTATGCAAATTTGCGGTTCAGGCGATTTTCAGATGATGTCGAGGGCTGGCAGACGGATATGGGGAAGACTTATATCAAATTTGGAAGATACAGACGTCGTATGACAGCCTATAAAGCGACCTGGGATTCTAAAGAGGTCCTGGATGCCGCAATGATGGAGTTCTGGTATTACGAAGACTTTCAGTTCCAATTTTGCGGCACTACGGATGACATCTGGCACTTTTGCGGCGGTGCTGTGGTCGGACGCCCAAGCTTGGCCCCAGCAGTAGGAACCAGTGCCTTTGATGTCAACCTCAACGCTGGTTTGCCACGAAGAGCACCGTCTTCCTTTGCGCCACGTACATTGGAAGAAGCCGCGCATCACACCTTCCGAAAAACAGCCCAACGCTTTGTTGATCCGTATTTACAGCGAAAATACACCCTCCCCTATCAGATCGTCACCTTTGAAGAACAAGACAGCGTGCGGATCGAACTCAGCTATATGATTCCAAAAGACCGATTAACAGAAAATTCAGAAACGGGCAAGGTACGTTTTTGGGATGGGGTGTTCTTCTTTGATCAGCAGTGGAATGATATGTATAATGATCGCAAATCCAGATCCCTCACTTTGCCGCAGCCACAGCCAGCACAAAACGCTGCTGCACAACATCGCAACGATCACTTGTTGATCTCCCACACGGTATCCGTACGTCAGGACAGCTACCATTTTTCAGTAGAATTGCTGGATCAAACATCCGGTCTCATTGGTGTGGCACGCGATGAGAAGCCCTTTGTGTATAACCAGGAGACCTTTCATCTAAGTGATCTGCTCGTCGGCAGCGATATTCAAGCGAAGAAAGCATTGCCAGAAAGCCGTGATGATCTGCTCATCACACCTAACCCCGTCCGTACATTTTCACCATCTGAATCGGTCTTTATCTATCTGGAACTGTATGATCTCCAACGCGACGATTTTGGCAGCACGCAGTATGATATCTCCTACACCATCGGCAAGCCAGAGGTGGATACGCTATCGCCCACGTTATTCGCTTCTCAAGATCTGATTGAGACGATGGGTAAAACAGAGATTGATCTGGAGAGTGGACAAACAGACCAAATTGTTGCCGAGGATTTGCAGACCGGACAATCACAGGATGGTGATGTGCTCGATAGCGTATTTCCCGATAGCGATATATGGGGTGAGACAAGGGTTTATACGAGTGGGGGGCAGGTCCATCACATTGCCGCTGAGGGCTTGAAGATTGAGCGATCAAAAGATGGCGATTTGACGCGCACCGTGACAGCGAATTACGAGGGTAACCGAGAAGATGATTTTACGTATTTGCAGATCGATGTAAATCAGGTGCCTGAAGGAATTTATCAATTGACCGTATTGGCGAGGGACAAGCAAACTGCTCAGACGGATAGGAAATACGTCTATTTTCGTATCGTAGAATAGTGAAAACGGCATCAGAAGGTCAATATGTTTCGCAGTTATCTCATAGCCACTCTTCGCACCTTGCTGAAAAACAGGGGCTTGACAGCGATTAATATTCTGGGTTTGGCAACTGGAATGGCGTCTGTCATTTTGATCGCTCTTTACATTCAGTACGAATTTAGCTACGACCGACATCATGCCAATGCAACCCGTATCTATCGCGTCTTCCGCTCAGTTTCAATGGAAAATACCACATCGGTCAGTCCGCGTGCATCTGGCGCATTGGCACCGGCATTAAAACGCGATTTTCCCGAAGTACAGGAAGCCATCCGCACACAGCTACTCACCTCATGGGTCAAAACTGACGACCGCTTTTTTCAGCAAGACGTGTGTGTGGCAGATCGGGAAATTTTCAATGTATTCACAATCCCCTTTGTAATCGGTGATCCTGGCACGGCATTGACCCAACCGGGATCAATAGTGCTGACAGAATCAATGGCGCGCAAATTCTTCCAAAACCAGAATCCAATTGGAAAAACACTGCAAGTAGATCACCAGGAACTGAGCGGCACGGTAACATATTTTGTGACGGGTATTGTGCGCGACTTTCCGCCCAATTCGACCTTTTATTTCGATTGCCTGACCGCCACGCCAAGAGGGGCACTGGCGGACATGTGGTCCAGATGGCAACCCACTGGTTCTTTTCGTCCCTTTTTTACTTATGTCCTGTTGCCAGAGGGCTACGACCATCGCGCATTGGAGCAGAAACTGCCCGATTTGATAGCGCGATACCTGGGAGGTGAAGCCCGCCAGACGACCCGGTACATATTGCAACCTCTCACGCGCGTGCATCTCTATGGCCATCGAGATTTGGGGCGTCAGTTTGTGGGATCTGGCGATATCAAGCAGGTGTATGCCTTTGGACTCGTGGCGAGTTTCATTCTCATGCTCGCCTGTGTCAATTTTATGAATCTCTCAACGGCGCGCTCATCCGCCAGAGCACGCGAGGTTGGATTGCGAAAAGTAGTGGGCGCATCTCGCCAACAATTGATCGGACAATTTTTGGGCGAGTCGGTACTGATGGCACTCGTTGCAATGATGGTAGCACTCGTTGTAGTCGAACTGATCTTGCCGTGGTTTAACAGTTTTATTCAACGAGATCTGGTATTGCACAGAACTGAGAATCTGTGGTGGCTGATCGGGTTAATCGGATTTGGACTGGGCGTTGGTGTACTCGCGGGAAGTTATCCCGCATTTGTACTTTCGTCCTTTTTGCCCACTCAAGTGATGAAAGGAGATTGGATACCCAGATCGAAACACGTTGGGCTGCGAAAAGCACTCGTGATCTTCCAATTTGCAATTTCTATTGCTTTCATCACGGGTACTGTTGTCGTACAAGAACAACTGGCGTATATCCAAAATAAAGACCTCGGATTTGACAAAGAACTCGTGGTCGGGATACCGATTTTCATCTATTCTCGGCAACTGCATCACGGTAGTTCAGAAGATCTGAGACGGCGCATTCCCACGGTAAAACAGGTGTTTATGGCACACCCAAATATTTTAAAAGCAACTGCTACGCGTTTCCCACAAGGCGGGTACATCACGACAGACACGTTTCGGGCTGAAGGTAGTGACGCCGATTGGCAGATGGGTCTGTTTGATATCGACCGCGATTATCCCGACTTCTTCAACATCGAACTGGTAGCAGGCCGTATGGCACCAGAACCACCAAAACTACCAGAAAGAATAGAGAGTATTCAGGATTTGGAAGAATATCGAGAATTAGTGCGAGCATATCGAGAAAAAGGCCGACCATTTATCTTAAATGAAACAGCCGTACAGCACCTTGGATGGGACGACCCTATTGGCAAGCGTTTTAAGGAAAAAAATGGACCCGAAGGATATGTGGTAGGCGTGATGAAAGATTTTCACATCCAGACATTGCACAATGACATTCGGCCCGTTGTATTCAGAGTCGTTACAGGAGTAGCCAAACACCTCTACCTCAAATTGGGCACACAGAACATACCGGCAACCCTCGCATTTATAGAAAAAACATGGCATGAATTTTTACCGCAAATCCCTTTCACTTTCTGGTTTTTGAATGATGACCTGACACGCATGCGTTACGAAAATGAAATCCGCACAGGTAATGCGTTGGCAGTATTTTCCGGACTGACAATTTTTGTGGCCTGCTTGGGGCTGCTCGGCCTGATATCGTTTCGCGCAGAACAAAAAACTAAAGAAATCGGCATACGGAAAGTCCTGGGTGCATCGGTATTTAGTATTTTTGGTTTGTTATCCAAAGAATTTGTCAAACTCGTAATCATCGCCTGTGTGATCGCCTGTCCGATAGCCTATCTGTTTGCGGGTAAATGGTTGCAGGACTTTGCCTATCGCATCGATCTGCACCCAGTGTATTTTCTCATAGGCGGTGTTCTCGCGCTCTTGCTTGCACTCGCAACCATGGCCTATCAAGCCCTCAAAGCCGCACGGACAAATCCAGTGGATGCCTTGCGGACGGAGTAAAAACAGAAGTTGTGGGGTAGCGTCTCATGCTTTTACAGGTTCACAATAGATAAGGAGGAAAACATGAAAATTGGATTGCGGTTCTGGATGGTTGTTTGCTGTGCCTCTTGCATTGCACTGCCTCTTTTCGCCGAAGAAGATAAAACACCCCAACAAGACAAAGCCTACCGAAATAAGATGTTTGCTCTGGGTCAGCGCCAGATTCAAGCAGGTGAAATCAACCAGGCCATGGCGACCCTGAGACGCATTTTAGAACTTTTCCCCGAAGACGCCCATGTGTATTCTCAACTGGGTTATATCTATCTCAAACGGAAAGAATACAAAGAAGCTGAAGGTGCCTTCAAAGCAGCCAAAAAATTCGACAAAAGCCTCGTCGAAGCCTATGTCGGACTTGGCCTTACATATGCCGAAGCACCCACGCGGGGCCTGCAATCTTATTACAATTTCCACAGAGCTATTGGCGAAGCCAAGCGCGCCACCAAACTCGATCCCAATTACGGTCCGGCCTATCGCTTGCTCGGCGAAGTCTATGAGCGATTTGAAGAAGACCACACCAGAGCTATGCAGTATTATCAGAAATATGTCGAACTCGAACCCGATAATCCCGAGAATCTTTATTATTACGGCTTAGCCTGTGTTCAGGCCAAAGAGTTTGACACCATTTTCGAACATATTGCCCCCTATCTCTCGACACACCCCGATGTCGTTCAACTCTTGCCCATTGTGGCACAGGGCCATTTTTACAACGACGAGGCGCAAAAAGCCCTCGAACTCTTCGAGCGCTATCTCGCCAATACCGAAGGCAGTGAACGCGCACACTACACCAATATTGCCTATGTTGCCTCAGATACAGAACTCGAAGAATACCACGCCACCACACCGGGACCCGAACAACAGGCATATCGCGAGCAATTCTGGGCACGGCGCGATCCCGATATTCTCACCAAACTCAACGAGCGCGTCATCGAACACTACCGCCGCACGTGGTATGCGCGCACCTATTTTTCGTCCAATGTATATCCCTGGGATGAACGGGGTGCTGTTTATATTCGATATGGCGAACCCGACTACCGCTCGCGCTCCAATGATCGCAATTTTGTTCAAACCGCCGAAGTAGAGCGCGTGCGTACACAGATGGCCGTTGACATCTACGGTCCTGAAGCGGCCAACTACACCTTCACAGGTCCCGTCTTCCCCATTCGCACCAGCCTCGACATAAGTTTCGACCTCGTTGAGGGCAATCCATTTGAACGCAATCCACTTGAAGGCGATAGCACCATCGAAAGCGTCCTCGATGAGCAGGGACAACTCAATACCCGCTTGAAATTTGGCCGCTTTTCACCCGTTACTATTGGCAGTGAAATCGATACCGTACCCTGGGAAACCTGGACCTATATTCAGATCAACGGGGGCATAGAGTTTACGTTCACCGACGAAATGGGCAATGGACACTATGACTTTGCTCCACTGCCCGACGCCACAAGCATTGCAGATCCCGACGCCATTGCTTATATCGCCCGCATGACCGAACACATGCCCGAAGTCATCTACCAGCAAGCCGTATCGACTTCGCCCGATTTTTATCGCCCTGGACTTCCCGGCGATATACTCAACTTTTACTATGACCTCGCGCACTTCCGCGGGCCTGACGGACAGACCAATCTCGAGATTTATTACGGCATCCCACCCGAGCAGGTCGAAATAGAGCAAGAAGCCGATTCGAGTTTCATACACGTACAATTAGCCGTTGCACTGGCAAATGAGGGTCACACCTCCATCTATCGCACAACCGATGAGTTCTCGTATCGCGGCGCGCAAGTACCCAACACCTCCGAACAGGGTTCTTTTGTGCCTGAAATCATCAAAACACAGGTACCCCCCGGCAAATACGAACTCCAGGTGCAAATGAAAGACCTCATCTCTGGACGCACCGGACTCTACCGGCAAGAACTCGAAGTCAGAGACTACCAGATCCCGGAACTTCAGGTCAGCCAGATCCAACTGGCTTCGAGCATCGCTGAAGAAGGCGCGACAAAATTTCAAAAAGAAGACGTGTGGATCATTCCCATTCCCACACGCAGTTATGCCGCAACGCAAAATGTCTATGCCTACTTTGAAATCTACAACCTGACCCAAGACACCTTTGGACAAACCCGCTATAAAACCGAATACCGCATTCGCTCCAGTGCCATGCCCGCTGTTGGCGTATTTGGCGCAGTGACCGCGGGGTTGCGCACCATTTTTAGAACTCGGAAACCTCAGGTGGCTATCACCAACCAACTCACCGGACGCGAAGCCGACGAGCGCGAATACGTCCAAATCGTACTCAACAAGGTCAGACCGGGCGTCAACGCACTCGAAGTCATCGTAACCGATCTGGTCAGTGGCAAAAGCGTCGAACGCGAAGTGCGCTTCCGATCCGATGGGTAAAAAAATAACTCTAACATCGGCGTATTGATATACTTATGAGAAGGTAATATCATATGCTGATACTGCGGGAGTACGACCGTATTTTATATTGATGTGAATCAGGTACCTGAAGGAATTTACCAACTGACCGTGTTGGCGAAGGATAAGCGGACAGAGTAGACGGATAGAAAATACGTCTATTTTCGCGTAGTAGAGTAAATGACCTTCTCGACTTTTGTCTCGACCAGTGGATTTAATTCTGTTATCAACTAAAACGGGTCAGGTCTATAAGTAAAAAACCACGTCCTTTGGGCGTGGTTTTTTGGTTTATACTTCTCATGTTTTCGGCAGGGATTAAAACCGCGATAACTCAAGTGGATTTCTACATAAAATATATATTTGACCTTACGCAGCAACGCTATATCTTGTCATGCTTATGAAAAGGGAATGACAGGCGATCTATGCGTAACGTCAGTTAAGGGGGCATCAGAGAACTTTATGTGAGGAGATAGATGATGAATCCAGAACGCGATAAGCAAGCACCATTGACCGGGATCCGCGTTGTCGATTTCGGTCATTATATTGCCGGGCCATTGACGGGGATGTTGCTCGCAGATCAGGGGGCTGAGGTGATTAAGGTGGATCGGCCTGGCAAACCGGATTGGGATACGCCGGCAAATGGCGTTTTTAATCGGGGCAAACAGCATATTACGCTCAATCTGAAAAGTGCTGACGATCTGGCAACGGCGGTGAAGTTGATCCGTTCTGCGGATGTGGTCGTTGAAAATTTCCGTCCGGGCGTTATGCAGCGATTGGGTTTGGGGGCTGAGGAAATGACTGCGCTGAATCCGGGGCTGGTTTATCTCTCTTTGCCGGGGTTTGCTTCGACGGATGAAAGAGCGTCGATTCGCGCTTATGAAGGTATTATCAGCGCAGCAATAGGTCAATATACAGATCTTCAGAGTAGAAGACCTGATCTGCCGCCTGTTTATACGCCGATGCCATTGGGTTCGACTTATGGGGCGATTCACGGTGCTATCGCTGTTGTGCTTGCGCTGTATGCGCGTGAAGAGAGCGGGCGTGGCGATGTGATTGAGGTTTCTCTGGTTGGCGCGGCGATGTCTGCTATGGCGGTTATTATGCTGGATGTGGCGGATAAGCCTGCGCGATATGGTCCATCGGCTAATGCTGGTCGTCAGAAACAGCGCAGTAGCGCGGGGTCGCCTTTTAGTGGTACGTTTCGCGCGGGAGATGGGCAATGGCTTTATATTATTGCGGCTGGACATTCCCGGAATAGCCGGTCACTGGTCAAAGCGCTGGAAGTGTACGATGATTTGATTGCCGAGGGTATGGTCGATGTGCCCTTGTATGAGAATCTCCATTTGACGAATAATATTCCCGATTCATCCCATTTGTCCGGTGAATGGAATCTCAAAGCACGAGAGAAAATTGAAAGTGTGCTGGCGAGTGAACCCGCACAACACTGGGTTGATGTTTTGACGGCTGCTGGCGTGCCGTGTACGATTCAGCGCACGGCACAGGCGTGGTTGCACAAATCCGAGACCGAAGAGGCGGCTTTGACGGTTGTGGTCGATGATCCCGAGTATGGACCGATGCGGCAACTCGGTGTGCAGACGTGGCTTTCCAAGACGCCCGATGAATACGCGATTCCCAGGCCGTCGAGACCGTTAGAAGCGTATCCGCAGATGACGCAGATGGACGCAGATGAATCGTTTGCTGGTGGTGAATCCAAATCTATGGAAGCTGGAAAACCTATCCTAGAGGGTATTCGCGTTCTGGATTTGTCCAATGTGCTCGCGGGGCCAGCCAGTGCGCGTACGCTGGCGGAATACGGCGCGGAGGTTATTAAGATCGATCCGCCGGAACCCTATTTTGGTCCGCGCATTTCCAGTTGGTTTCCTCTGGAAGTCAGTCCCGGCAAGCGCAGCGTGATTTTGAATTTGAAAGACGAGGCTGGCAGAGCAGCTTTTATGAAGCTGGTTGAGACAACCGATGTTATTGTTCACAATTTCCGCCCCGGGGTTGCGCAAAGTTTGGGTATTGATTACGATGCTGTTAAGAAGTGTAAACCCGATATTGTGTATCTCAATTTGACGGCGTTTAATGGTCCGCGGCCGGGTCCGTGGATGAATCGACCGGGTTTTGATCCCCTGCTTCAGGGATCGACTGGCATACAAATGCGCTATGGTGGCGAGGGGAATAGACCGGTGTTGCACGGTTGGGCGTCGTGTATCGATTATATTACGGGATATTCGGCAACTTATGGCGCGGTGCTGGCGTTGCTCAAGCGCAGGCGCAGTGGCGTTCCCGATGGCGGCGATTTTGTGACGACTTCGCTCGCGCAGGGGGGGCAGCTCGTGCAGGCGCCTTTTATGTATGCTTGCGAAGCCGGGTGCTCGGGCGATGAGCCGGCGGGACAAGATGCTGTTGGTGAACACGCGCTTCACCGCATGTATCGCGCGCGAGATGGTTGGGTTTTTCTGGGTGGGTTGGCGCATGAGATGGGTAAGTTGAGAGGGATTGTGGGGTTGGAGAATACACCTGATGAAGATGCTGGCGAGTTTTTAGAGGATGAGATCAAAAAACGCGATGTGGCCCATTGGGTCGAGGTTTTTAATGAGGTGGGGCTGGCCGGGCATCGCATTGATTCGTTGGAAGATATTCGCGAGATGTTTTTGCACGAGGTGTGTGACGATAATTTGGACGCCTGGGACGATGGGCGGTCTATTTCTATTGTTCGTTTTACAGATCATCCGGCTGGTAGTGCTGTCGATCTCGCACCGCCCGCTTATGTGCGTTTGAAGAATGCGCCTGTTCAATTGCTCTACGCTTGCCCCAAACAGGGGGCGCATACGAGGGAGATTCTCGGGGAGTTGGGTTATGATGACGATTATGTTGACGATTTGATCGCAAAGGGCATAGCGAAGGAGCAACTTCACAAGTATTATTTGCCGCATTAAGCGAAAGGCATGCCACTATGAGTTACCAGCGCGAGTTCGAGAGTCGGCTGAATGTCGGCGTTGTTGGCGTGGGGTCACATTGCTACAGGAATATCCTGCCTGCGATGCATTATCTTCCAGTGAGGCTTAAGGCTTTTTGCGATTTGAGGTTGGATCTCGCGAAGGCGACGGCGGAGGAATACGGCGTGGGTGCTTGTTATGCCAGCACTGCGGATATGTACGCGGGTGAGGATCTGGATTGCGTGTTTATTTGTGTGTCTCCAGAAGCACATCCAGAACTGGCGTGCGAGGCGCTGGATGCCGGGCTGCATGTGTGGATGGAGAAGCCGCCCGCTACGCTCGCTTCTGAGGTGGAAACGATGATGAGCCATCGCGGGGATCGCGTGGTTGTTGTTGGTTTTAAGAAGGCGTTTATGCCGGCGACCCGGAAGGTGATTGAGTTGATGGGGACAGAGGATTGCGGTCCGCTCAGAGGGCTTTCCGCAGAGTATCCGATGACGATTCCCGAGGATGGAGAGCAGGTGCTCAGATCGCGCGAAGCGCCCAATTGGCTGAAGAATGGCTGTCATCCGCTTTCGCTGCTTCTCGCTGTTGGAGGCGATGTTTCGGCTGTGACTATGCATAGAAGCGATCACGGCACTGGTGTGTGTATTCTCGAATTTGCGAGCGGTGTCGTGGGGTCTTTTAATCTGGTTTCCGCGCGTCGTGGATGCGAGCGGTATGCATTTTGGGGGAATCAGCATGTCGCGATTGATAAAGATCTCCGCGTGACTTTGGAACGCGGTATTCCTTTTAATTATTCAAGTACGAGAAGTTATATTCCCCCGGGTTTAGATTCTGGCGCGGTCTCATGGGAGCCTCAAGACACGCTGGGGACTCTTGAGAATAAGGCGCTTTTTACGCAGGGTTTTTACGATGAACTGCGCTATTTTTGCGATTGTGTTCTGGAAGATAGGACGGCAGAGGTCGGGTCCCTGGCGTTCGCGCTGTCTGTTATGAAGGTTTATGAGGCGGCGCTGATGTCGAGAGGGCGCAGGGTCGTGATTCCGAAATGAGGAGTTTTTATGGCTGATCAACCCAATATTCTCTATATCTTTTCCGATCAGCATCGGGGTGATGCGATGGGGTGCGTTGGGCATCCAGTGGTTAAGACGCCAAATCTGGATC
>JAJEAX010000310.1 GCA_022822565.1 Candidatus Latescibacterota bacterium | reverse complement strand
GGCATTGGGGAGTGGACCGTTCAAATGCTTCTGATGTTTCATCTCGGTAGGCCAGATGTACTCCCGACAAAAGATCTGGGGGTACGCAAGGGATTTATGCTTACTTATGGGTTGGACCAGTTGCCAGCAGAAAAAGAAATGATGGTCTATTGCGAGCGGTGGAGACCTTATCGGTCAGTGGGGAGCTGGTATATGTGGCGGGCACTTGAATTGTGAGGATAAACTTTCATTATGATATAAATGGAGTGTATTATGCCAAACCTACTCGTTTTATTAAGCGATCAATTGCGCCGGCAGGCTCTTGGAGTTCACGGCGATCCGGATGCACGCACACCGCATCTGGATGCCTTTGCACAACAGGGTATTCGATTTGACAATGCGTGTTCCACGTATCCGATCTGCGTGCCTTTCAGGTTTACACTTATGACTGGCGAATATGCACATGTCCGCAAAGTTCCGGGTATTGAATACGCAATGTCCACGGAAGAGCGCACGCTGGCTGATGAGTTTAATGAGGCGGGGTATGAGACCATTTATGTGGGCAAATGGCATCTCGATGGGGGGCACGGGCGGTTGGGATCTGCTGTGCAGGTCAACCGCACGCGGGTGCCGCGTTCTCGGCAGGGGCGCTGGCAAAAATGGTACGGGTTTGAGCTGCGCAATGATCCCTTTGACACCTGTTACTTTGAAGATGACGATCCCACACCTAAAAAAATCGAAGGGTATCAGACCGATGGTCTGTTTCAAATTGGTATGGACTATATAAAAGACCGCACAGACGAACGACCCTTCTGTATGGTCATTTCCGTGGAACCGCCTCACGATCCTTTTGTGGCTCCCGAAGATGTGCAATCCGCATGGGAAGCCAGAGATATTGTATTACCCGAAAATTTTGATGTGGCAGGCCCTGCGGAGCGCGAAACTTTTATTCTCAATCGCAAGCGCTACAATGCGATGGTGGAGAATCTGGATGCCAATGTCGGAAAGATGATGGCTTTTCTCAAAGCGGAGGGCTTGTTGGATGATACAATCGTGGTCTTTTTATCCGACCACGGCGAATTGGCGGGAGCACACGGTTTGCGTGCGAAGCAGTGGCCCTATGAAGAATCTGTGGGGATTCCGCTCATGGTGTGGGATTCTCGTGTGAGAGAACGCGCGGGAACCGTGATCAAAGATCCGACATGCACCGAAGATTTATTTCCAACATTACTCGGTCTGGCGGGGTTAACCCCAAAAAACAAGGTGCAGGGGACGAACTTAACGCCTCTCATTCGCGGGGATGTCAACGCGCTTGATCGCGAGGGCGTTTTGCTCGAATTTGTTGCAGAACTGCGAGAAAGACCACCATTTTTTGATGAAGTCTGGCGGGGATTTCGCACGCGGGATTACAAATATACCGTTAAAGGCAATAACATGGGCGGCAGGCCTTGGCAATTTTTTGACCTGAAAAACGATCCTGGAGAAATGAATAATCTGGTGGATGATCCCAATTACCGCGACCTGATTGCCCACCATCATCGCTTGCTGTGCGAGCGCATGATTGAGACAGAGGATCACTTTGTCCTGCTCCCGGCATTTGACAGTGAAGGTGTAAACGTCTGGGAGGAATAACTTCAGGGATTCCAGATTGTTGCGCCGATATAGCGCTCGCCTTCTGGCATATCGTTGTAATAATAGGTGGTTACAAGAGATCCATCGGGTCTCAAGACGGTGCGCGGATACCCGATATCCGCATTGCCTCCGTCGTCTCGCAGGACGATATCCTCGCTCCAGATGGTGCCGGTCATATCACTGATCCTGGCGCGGATACCATAAGGTTCTGCGCGATAACCGTAGGTTAGAACGATCCGCCCATCCTTCAGAAGCGTCAGTGTTGGCGGGTTTCCCCCCTGTCCAGAAGCAGGTACAGGCCGACCAACATGTGTCCAGGTCAGCCCATCGTCTTCGGATAAATACGCGTCGATCCAGTGTTTCGACGCTGTAAATTCTCCGCGCTCCGTGCAGCGCACAGCGACGAGAATGCGGTCTTCACTGAGACGCAGACTCGCGGGCATGATCTGAAAACCCGCAGGCTCTTCACTCAGCCACGATAGAAATCCATATTTGCGCCCGCCGTCATAAGACCGCGCAGCAAATACGCGGCCTTCCAGCCCATTGCGCTTATTCGCCGTTAGAAATAGCGTACATTGATCCGGGCTATCTACCAGATAATCCGTCCGCGCAGCAATGCCAGTTTGCCCCCACATTGGGAGCCGAAAAGGCCCTTTCCACGACTGACATCGGTCCTGTGAATAGTACCAGAAGGAACAGACCCCGGGACCCAGGCCCGTTCTGGCACACATCAATGCGAAATCGGGGTGGGAAAAATCCACATTGCTTGGACAATCTATCGGCGCGTGTTCACCGTTGAGCATTTCACCTACGCGCAATCCCTCATTCATGTGTTCGTCGGCTGATAATCCGCGATTTCCCGGGGTTTTGCACGGCATGGGTATCACGTCCCAGGTTTCGCCGCCATCCGTGCTCCGGGCCTGCATATTTACAAATGGACGCTCTTTGTCTCGCGCGTGAAAACCACCCTGGAGATCTGTAAATCCCAGCGTAAATCCCAGCGCGATCTCGTTACCCCACGACCACACGCCGTAATTTGCGGGCCAACCCGCAAAACGATCCGTTTCTCGGTACACTGTTACGTGTTTCATAATTTAACCGTGCCATCTTTTAGCATGCTCAACAGTGCGGAATCATCTACATTTAGAGGTAATTCAACTCTGCCCCGGCGACGACTCGACTCATAAGTTGCAAAAATCAATTCTGTTGCTTGCAGTGCTTTGCGCCCTGAAAGTTCGGGTTCGCGCCCGTTTTTTATGGCATCGACGAGGTCCAGCACGGAAACGGTTGTCGCATCGCGCTGACTCACCATGCCGCTGAGATCTACATCTATCTCCCGGGTGCCCGATACAGCGCGGAGGGGGGGAGCATTGCGGCCTCCTATCTCAATGATCCCGTCGCTCCCTACCAACCGATTCTGGGCATTCTGCATCCCGGTTCCACCGGTTGCCAGCAGTCCCTCGCGTCCGTTTTGATATCGAATCCAGGAAATTCCGCTGCCTTCTACGGGCGTCCCAAATACCTCGCGTCCACCTTCTGCGTCAATTTGCCCGATTACCCACTCGGCGGGCTCATCGTCATTGTAAAAGAAAAACATATCAAACCAGTGCGTGCCCCAATCGAACATGTTTGGGCAATTGCCCTCAAAACGCCGCAGTTCGCCAATGGCACCGGATTTTGCAATCTCCTTTGCCTTTATAAATTGCCCGGCAAACCGCCTCTGATGACAAAATGTAATGACCACGTCATTATCTACGCATGCTTGATATAGCGATTTTGCTTCTCCCCAGGTCGGTGCCATGGGCTTTTCGGCGTGAATCGCCTGAATCCCACTGCTCGCTGCATCTACAACCATATCGTGATGCAGTCCGGTCCAGGTACACACACTTACAAAATCCAGGTCTTCCTTCTCCAGCATGTCGCGGTAGTCTTCGTAGCCATTTTCAACACCAAATTCTCCCATGTATGCCAAACGCGGTGCCTCAAACGGATCGGAGCACGCTACGAGAGCCACATCATCTGATGCGGTCCACCCGCGTGCGTGCGCTTTTCCACGACCTCCACAACCAATAACACCAGCTTTAAAACTCGCCATTTTTCTCTCCTGATAAATGATAAAAAGAACTGTTACCCAAACGAGCGGCACAGAGCACCGCACCTATGTTGTGTAAATCGATGTTGCATCCACCACATACCCCTTCTGATTATCCACCACATTTAACAGGGGTTCTCCGGCGCAGAATCGACGGATATTTTCTACGATTAATGCCTTTCTGCGCTTATCAATCTCGGGCGAAACGCCGGCTACATGTGGTGTCAAAATCACGTTTTCCATGGACCATAGGGCGTGATCTTGCTGCAGCGGTTCCTCTTCATAGACATCGAGACCCGCACCACCGATCTGTCCGGATTGCAATGCGCGGGTCAATGCGTGCAATTGGACCACTTTTCCGCGACCGATATTGATTAGTATTCCCGTATTTTTCATCGCGCGAAACATATCCGTATCGAATAACCCTTCGGTCTGGGCTGTATGCGGTACGCAAATTACCACAAAATCGGACTCTCCGACCATATCCGAAAGTTCATCCGGAGAATAAATACGCGCGATAAAATCGGGTTTTCCCTTTGGTGCAGGATCCATCCCCACCACGCGCATGCCAAATACCGGTCCCCGCTCGGCAACAGCCAGACCAATGCCTCCCAAACCGACCACGCCCAATGTCGTTCCCGCAAGATGAGTTACGGGCGCGCCTTTTTCCCATTTGCCCTCTGACTGATTGCGAATATAGTAATGCAATCCGCGTGCAAATGCCATGACCATTGAGAAGACGTGGTCGGCGATTACATCGCTGTATATCCCGCGGATATTGGTCACTGCCAAATCGCTTTTCCGCAGCTCGGGAAAGTAATATCCATCCAGACCGGCGCTCGTGGCCTGCACCCACCGCAGTTTTTTCGCCGCCTTCAAAATCTGCGGGGACATGCCGCCGAAATAGGCATCTGCATCGCCAATTTCGGATAATAAGTCCTCTTCGGACTTCACGACTACTGTTTCCACACCCAGATCTCGGATCTGCTGCATGTATTCATCTTCCAACGCCCGCTGCAAAACCATTTTTATTGCCATTTGGATCTCCTTTTATGCTTGCCAGGGCACACTGCCATTTTGTTGCATTTCCGTCTGCAACAACTCACCCATTTCTCGAAATGCGTCTTTCTGTGTTTTTGCCTGGTCTGATGTTTCTTGAGGGTCATTGCCCAGATCGTAAAGTTCCAGCGGTTCAAAAGGACTGTTGTGCAGCAATTTGATATTGCCGCGTCGAACAGCGTGCTGGTTTAGTCCGAGAAATGAGTGGCCCCCGTCTTTTCGAACCCAGTACATCGCGCGATCAGAAAAATTCTGGTTTTCTCCTCTCAGCGTAGGCAAAATAGACTGGCCCTCAATCAGATGGTTGACTGATATACCTGCTATATCGCAGGCTGTGGGGAACAGGTCCATGAGCATGGCAACGTTATCACATACATAGCCCTTTTCGATTCCATCTGCCCACATTGCACAGGCGGGTACCCGAATGCCGCCTTCATACATCTGTCCTTTTCCGCCTTTTAACGCACCGTTGGTCGCTCCCACGTTTAATTGTCCGCCATTGTCTGATGTGTAAATCACGAGTGTATTGGAGAGTTGTCCGGTGTTCTCGAGCGCGTCCAGGACCCGACCTATGCCCGCATCCATGTGTTCGACCAGTGCGATGTATTTCGCCCGTTCGGGCGAGGCATCAGGCTCGCGCTGGCGCACCCGTTCTATCCAGTCCTCTGGCGGTTGAATGGGTGTGTGCGGCGCATTATAAGCCAGATAAAGGAAGAATGGCTGTGACGAATGCGCGTGTCCTCGAACCACTTCTATCGCCCATTCTGTAAACAAATCCGTCGCGTGTCCACGGGGATCAATCACCTCGAGGTCTTTCCGCATGTAGTTCTGGTCGTGCCGCAAGTGCGTGTAATAATCGTCCATCATGTCGCCCAGAAAACCGTGGAAATGATCAAATCCGCGCTTGCACGGATGGTTTTCTGGTTCGAGGCCCAGGTGCCATTTTCCAATAATTGACGTGTGATAGTCTTTTTGTTTGAGCATTGACGGCAGTGTTATGGCATCGCGACTGAAATATCCCCAGTTGCTCTCGGGATATGTGCGAATCACGCCAGGCACGCCAACCCGATCTGGATACCGTCCCGTCATCAATGCTGCGCGACTGGGGGAGCATACCGAGGAATTTGCGTAGAACTGCGTCAAGCGAATGCCGTTTTCGGCAATGCGATCGATATTTGGCGTTTGAATATGCAGTCCCTGATGCGCTGAGATATCGCCATAACCGTGATCGTCGCCCAGGATTATCAAGATATTTGGCAACTGTGCCATTTCATCTCCTTTAATAAAACCTACATGTGCCGCAGCATTCGCCGCACCAGTTCGCGTTTTTCTGAGGGGTCTTTTGCCCAGCATATTTCCTCAAACCGATCTTCAAATATCCCGAGGTTTTCGATCTTTCGTTCTCGACTCAATTTTTGCAACTGCTCAAATTCACGGGTATCGAGTCTGTGGGACATGCGGTTTAACGCAAATTTGAACCGTTTCGGATT
>JAJEAX010000266.1 GCA_022822565.1 Candidatus Latescibacterota bacterium | reverse complement strand
CTTCGGAGATATAATCGTCTAAACGCTCAGGAAACAACGTGGCTTGATCTCTTGATACACCGCGAATGAAATCCATTTTATGCCGCCTTTTTGAAGAGAGACTGCCGATGACTTCATAAGGGTAAGCACGAACATGGATATTAGCAATCTATACTTACTTTTGACACACTCTCGCGCCCAAAAAAATGAAGTCGCCGAAGGCAAGAATGCGTTCTTCGCGTGTCAATGTCAAATTTTCTAAAGTCATACCGAGGTGGTTAGAGAGCGATGGGTCATGCCTACGATTTCACCGGTGTGGTCATTGATTTCAACGATCTTAAACGAACGGTTCTTCCAGTCTTTTCCCCCGAGGTTGGCTGCAAGGCTCCGCCGCTCCCAGGGGCGAGAGAAGCCTATGGTTATTTTCCAGGCATTTGCTGTTTCGTCGAATACCACCTCTTCAAGTCCTAAGTCCTGAACTTCCTCGTCGGCAAATAGTTCGGTTATGTATTTGTTCGCCGCCCGTACGGCTTCTTTTACGTTCATTTATGCCTCCACTTCTACAGTCTTATCATTTCATTATAGATTAAATTTTTGAAAAAGTAACCAATTCGGGCTGTAAAGAAAAGAGTTTCCATGAGAAAAAAATTAAAAAAGCGAGAGTTGGACGGGGTCTTGTTCTGGGGTGGGTTGTCTGGCAGGTCTCTCATCGGGATAGCACACGGCTTTGAAGGGGCAGGTGGTACACAGGTGGGTGTTTGTCGTCATTGGGAAGGTGTCTTGCGAGGCGGTATTTTGCTCGGGGTCGTCGAGGAGGGCGCGCATTTTCTGGACGCTTTCGGTGACAAATATACGGGTCTGGTCGAGGTCGTCGGGAGAGATTTCTAAGGTGCGCTCGGTGTTGGTTTGCAGGTAGATGTCCTGGAGTTGCAGGTCGGATAATGGGACGTCCCACTGCGAGGTGGCGTACAGGGCGTACACAGCGAGTTGGTGGCGGTCGGCCTGGCGTTCGCGTCCGGTTTTCCAGTCGAATATATAGACAGATTTGTCGCGGCGAATTGCGATGTCGAGAACGACCCAGATTTTTGTATTGGCAAGGGTAAAATCTGTGAGGTCTTCAATGGTGAGATAGTCTTCGGAGCGGGCAGATTGCAAGGTGGCGTAGGCATTGGAGGCGAAAAAAGCGTTGAGACTCGTCGAAATGTGATTGACCGAGTTGTTCTGATCGGTTTCGGTAAAGGGTTCGTTGTAATAGTGTTCAAACAAATTGGTGTATTGAGAGGCCGAATGGCGCCAGAGATGATCTTTGGATTCTTGCAGGCGTTGGCGGAATAAATTTTGCGCGTAGGTCTCAACGGCAAAGGGGTGAATATCGCGCCCCAATTTTAGTGCATTGAGCGCGTTGCTGATGGCGTCGTGAACCACGGTACCGACGAGTTGCGGTACTGTGGTTATTTTTTTGAGGCGATAGAGCAGTTGGGCCTGCGCGTCTGCGTCTTTGTCCCAGCCACCCCAACTGCCGTAGTAGTTGAAGTAGTATTGTCGCTTGCACGATTCAAACATGCGATGGCGCGATGGGGACCAGGAAAATTCGTTTTGGAATTTGGACATGGAAAAGCAACCACAGATGAACACAAATAAACACGGATGAAAGGGGAACGGATACAGGGGCACCTTTGCCGCTGATCATTCAGATTCAATATAAAGTGCGTTTAAGACATCGAAATACGTGGGAAATGTTTTGTTGACGCAGTCGGGGTCGTTTATGACAATGCCGGGAATTTTCAGTCCGATCAGCGATAGGCTCATTGCCATGCGATGATCGTCGTACGTGTCGAGTGCCGCGGGTTGGATGTGGTCTGCGGGATAGACCGTGAGGCCATCGGCGCGGGTATCAACGCGCACGCCGAGTTTGTTCAGTTCGGTTTTAAGTGCGGCGATGCGGTCGGTTTCATGGAGGCGGAGGACGGCTACGTTGCGTACGCTGATTGGATCAGAGGCAAACGGGGCCAGGGCGCACAGGGTTGGCACGATGTCGGGCGTGGCGTTCATGTCGATGTCGAGGCCCGACAGGCGGCCTGTTCCGCGCACTGCAATGCCTTCGGGGTCTTTGTCGATCTCACATCCCATTTTGGAGAGGATATCGACAAAGCCGATGTCGCCCTGAATGGACTGCGCCGTTAAATTGGGTACGCGCACGCGACCACCTGTGAGTGCGGCTGCGGCAAAAAAATAAGAGGCATTGGACGCATCGGGTTCGATCTGGTAGGTGCGGGAATGATAGCGCTGGCCAGCGCGTATGGCGAAAGAGCGGTAATTATTATTGGTAACTTCAATGCCGAAGTCGCGCATGACGGCAATGGTGAGGTCGATATACGGTTTGGATACAAGGTCGCCTTTGACGTGGATTTCGACATCGGTTTGGGCGTAGGATGCCACCTGAAGCAGGGCCGTGAAATACTGGCTGCTTTTGCTGCCGTTCATGGTGGTGCGGCCGCCTTTGAGGCCAGAGGCGACAATGAGCGCGGGGGGGCATAGCCCGTCCTTGCCTTCGCAGCGCGCAGTTACGCCGAGGGGGATGAGGCCGTCGAGGAGGTCCTGAATGGGGCGCTCGCGCATCCGTTCGACGCCGTCTATGGTATAGGTTCCGGTGCCCAGGCCGAGATATGCCGCGAGAAAGCGCGCTGAGGTGCCCGAGTTGCCAATGTGGAGTTCTGCGCGGTCAGCGGGAATGTGCCCGCCTGTGCCATAGACGCGAAATGCGTTATCTGACTTATCTACGCGAATGCCCAGATCGCGCAAGGCATTTGCCATATACCGCGTGTCATCGCTCATGAGTGCGTTGTTGAGGTGGCTGATACCGTCTGCGAGGGCGGCGATTAGCAAAACGCGGTTGGTGATGCTTTTAGAACCCGGAATCGCGACATCTGCATCGATTGGGGTTGTCATGGGTTGGATTTTAAGAGTTTTCATAGGTATGAAAATAAATGAAAAATGAAAAATGAACAAGGCACAATAGTTTTCCTGTAGGTGTTTTTTTCATGTCCTGTTTTAATGGCGTTACACCCTGCCATTCTGTCGCTTGATTTTTCCAGCACTCGGTTTTAGATTAGAAGTCACAAACTTCTCTCCCATTTTCCTCCCCCGATTCTATCTCTTCACTCAGAGTTCACCCGCTTTAATCCGTGTTCATCTGTGTTCATCTGTGGTTGCTTTTAATTTACGGGAGCGTGTTGATGAAATCCTCTGACTTTGTCCATTTGCATAGCCATACCATGTACAGCCTGCTCGATGGCGCGTCCAGAATAGAAGATATTGCCCAGGTAGTCGCCGAATGGGGCATGCCTGCGGTTGCGATGACCGATCACGGCAATCTTTTTGGTGCCATTGATTTTTATCGGGCGATGAAAGATGTGGACGTCAATCCGATTATTGGGTGCGAAGTTTATTGCGCGAATGGGAGCCGATTTGACAGAAAATCTGCGCCGGGTCTTCAGAGCAATTCGAACCATCTGGTTTTGCTGGTGAAAAATTATACGGGCTATAAAAATTTGATCAAGTTGGTATCTGCCGGGTATCTCGAGGGCTTTTATTACAATCCGCGCATAGACAAAGATTTGTTGCGCCAGCATTCGGAAGGGCTGATTTGCCTGTCGGCATGCATCGGGGGCGAGATCCCCTATTTGATCGACCGCGAGGGATACAAAGCGGCGCAAAAGGCTGTGGAAACATATCTCGATATTTTTGGCGATGATTATTATCTGGAGATTCAGCGGCACGGCATTGATAAAGAAAAAAAGGTCAATCCCGGATTGGTCAAGCTGCACGAGGAGATGGGCGTGCCTCTGGTGGCGACCAATGATTCGCATTTTACGCGGGCTGAAGACCACGAAGCGCATGCGGCTCTTGTCGCTATTCAGACGGGCAAGACATTGGACGATCCCAAGCGCATGTGTTATCCCGAAGGCGTGTATTTTAAGTCGGCAGACGAGATGTACAAGCTGTTTCAGGATATGCCGCACGTTTTGGAACCCACGCTCGAGATTGCCGAAAAATGCAATCTGGAGATTTCTTTTGATGAATACCGCGCGCCCGATTTTCCCTTGCCAGAGAAGTATGATGCGGCCAGCGATTATCTCGGTGATCTGGCGCGCGAGGGGATGGAGGCGCGGTGTAAATCTGTGACCTCTGAGCATGAGGAACGCCTGAAGTTTGAGTTGGACGTGATCGATCAGACGGGATATCCGGGCTATTTTTTGATTTTGCACGATTTGATGCAGTTTTCCAATGCCTCAGATATCCGCGCAGGCGCGCGTGGGTCTGCTGTGAGCAGCCTGGTGGCTTATGCACTGGGCATAACGGCTGTGGATCCCATCGAATACGGGCTGGTGTTTGAGCGATTTTTGAATCCCGAACGGATTTCGCCGCCCGATATCGATCTCGATATCGCTGACCGCGACCGCGAGCAGGTCATCGATTACGTGGTGCAAAAATACGGGCGCGACAATGTGTGTCAGGTCATTACGTTTGGCACCATGGGCGCGAAGGGCGTGATCCGCGATGTGGGGCGGGTATTGGACCGGCCATTTGCAGAAGTCGATAAAATTTCAAAGCTGGTGCCCGCAGAATTGAAGATGACGCTCGATAAAGCACTCGATCAGGTGCCCGAGTTGCGTCAGATTGCAGAAGACGGGGACATGGGGCAAAAGATGATCGGCATTGGCAAGCAACTCGAAGGTCTGGCGCGCCATGCGTCGATTCACGCGGCTGCAGTGGTGATTACGCCCGAGCCTGTGACCGAGTTTATGCCTGTTTACAAAGCGCCCAAGGGCGGCGAGGTGATGACGCAGTACAATATGCACCATGTGGAAGACCTGGGCTTTTTGAAGATGGATTTTTTGGGGCTTCGCAATCTGACGGTGATTGAAGATACCGTGAAGATGGTGAAGGAAAATTACGGCGTGGATGTGGATGTGGATAACTTACCTCTGGACGATGAGGAGACCTATCGCCTGTTTGGTCGAGGCGATACGACCGGGGTGTTCCAATTTGAAAGCGCGGGCATGAAGGGGTATTTGCAACAACTGAAGCCGGATACGATTGGCGATATTATTGCGATGAACGCGCTTTATCGCCCGGGACCAATGCAGTATATTCCCAATTACATCGACCGCAAGCACGGACGGGAAGAAGTGACGTATAACGACGAGAAGATGCGCCCGGCTCTGGAGGAAACGTACGGCATCATTACTTACCAGGAGCAGGTGCAGCGCCTGTGTCGTGATCTGGCTGGATTTACACTTGCCAAAGCCGATGGCATCCGCAAGGCCATGGGAAAGAAGTTGGCCGATGTGATGGAAAAGTATCGGCTCGAATTTTTAGAGAGTACCATGGCCAATGGCGTTGAAGAAGTGGTTGCACAACAGATATGGCGAGATATTGAGGTTTTCTCGGGCTATGGGTTCAACAAGGCGCACAGTGCGGGCTATTCGATGGTGGCTTACCAGTGCGCGTATCTCAAGGCGCATTATCCGGCCGAGTTTATGGCGGCGAATCTCAACAGTGAAATTGGCGATATCGAGCGTCTGGTCGTTCTGGTCGAAGAATGCCGCCGGATGGGTCTGGACGTATTGCCTCCAGATGTGAATGAAGGGCAGGTCGATTTTATGGCTGCCAAAGACGAGATTCGAATGGGTATGGCTGCTATTCGCAATGTGGGGCGCAGCGCGGTTCAAGCGATTGTAGCCGCGCGTGAAGATGGGCCTTTTGAGTCGCTATTTGATTTTTGCGACCGCGTGGATTCTCAGGCTGTGAACAGGCGGTGTGTCGAAAGTCTGATTAAAGCCGGTGCTTATGATTGCGTGCCCGGGCATCGCGCGCAGTTGCTCGAAGCCGTAGATCGCGCATTGGAGATGGCACAATCTGTACAGGCTGATCGCGCCCGGGGGCAAATTTCCATGTTTGAAATGGTCGAGATGCAAACGCAGGCGGTGAAAGACCAATCGCTACCCGAGGTTGGGGAATGGACTGAGCGAGAACGCCTCGCTTATGAAAAAGATATGCTGGGCTTTTATCTTTCGGGACATCCGCTGGAACGCTACAGAACCGATTTGTCGGAGATGGGTATGCGGTCGGTAAATGATCTGGCGGGATTGCCCGATGGTGCAGAGGTGCAGATTGGGGGCGTTTTAACGGAAGTCAAACCGCATACGACGCGCGATGGTCGGCCCATGGCTTTTGGCACGCTGGAAGATTTGAGCGGCGCGGTTGATCTCGTGGTGTTTTCCGATCATTTTGAAAAATTGCGAGAGCAACTGCTGGCCGATGAAATGGTGGTTTTACAAGGTCGGTTTTCCGCACGCAATGGCCGGTCTTCGGTGCAGGTTGAAAATGTGATGCCTATTGAGCAAGCGCGCGAGCAACTGGCCGATACCGTCAATGTGATGTTGCCGGGGGATTTAATACGGATGGAGCCACTCAAATCACTGCATACTCTGTGTTTGAAACATCCGGGCAACTGTCAGTTGCGATTGCATCTGAAATTGGAGCGCGACCACTCCACCATCATCCTGTCCCGTCAGGTTCAGGTGCTGCCTTCCGATGTCTTATTGCGAGAAATTGCCGAACTCACGGGTGGCAGGGCCAATGCATGGGTATCAACCGAGGCGGGGCGCGCTCGACGCGCGGCGATACGCCAATCCGATGAAATGGCCTTAGAGGGGGGACTTGTAACGGCGTGATGGGAGGTGAAAAGTATCCGCAGATGGACGCCGATAAACACAGATAAAAGGCGAGAGGCCGGATGGCCTCTCGCCTTTTGCGTTTTACATCACACCCTTAATAATCCTCATACCTGTTGGCGTAAATGTTGAGTAACAGACCAACGAGAATCATATTTGTGATGAGAGTGGAGCCTCCGTAGCTCAGGAAAGGCAATGGGAGGCCCGTGACGGGCATGATGCCGATGGTCATTCCAATGTTGACAAAAATGTGGAAGAGGAGAATGGTCGCCAGCCCGATAGCAGTGAAGCTGGAGAAGCGGTTTTTGGTCTGGACGGCAATGGACAAGGCGCGCCATAAGATGAATATAAACAATACCAGGACAAAAAAGGCGCCGATAAGCCCAAATTCTTCGCATATAACGGAAAAAATAAAGTCGGTGTGCTGTTCCGGTAAAAAGGCGAGTTTGGTTTGTGTGCCTTCTAAAAATCCCTTGCCTGTGAGGCCGCCAGACCCAATGGCGATTTTGGACTGAATGACCTGATAGCCCGCGCCGAGCTTGTCCATATCGGGGTCGAGAAAGGTGAGGATGCGGCGTTTTTGGTAGTCGTGGAGTTTGTTTTCCCACACATAGGGTGCGGCGATAGCAACCGTGAGATTGACCAATAGCAAGATGCTTGCGGTGAATAAACGGGGGCGTTCATAGAAAAGGATCCCAATGAGCAGGAGCACCATCGCAACCAGCATCCAGGGATGAAAAGCGCATATCAGGGTGAGGGCTGGAGAGATTAAAAAAAACAGATGTATGAGGCTGGCACCGGCCCAAAAGAACATGGGCAGGATGAGGATGCTAAAAACCAGAGCGGTACCCAGGTCGGGTTGCTTAAAGACGAGCAATATGGGCAAGAGAACGAGCAACAGAGGTGGGACAAAGGCACGTGCGCGGGTCAGGTCTCGGTTGGGATAGGCCAAAAAGCGCGCGAGCACCAGGACGGTCGTTATCTTGGCGAATTCAGAAGGTTGTATGTGAATGGGACCCATGTTGAACCAGCGCCGGTCCCCCAATTCGAGCACGAGTATCAAAAGTGTAACTGTCAGGCCATAGAGGACATACGCAAAGGCGTAAAAAAGTTTGAGGGGAATGACCATGGTGATGACCATGGCAATAGACCCGAGTAAGGCCCAGATAATTTGCTTTTCATAAATATTGCCGGCCAGGCCCAGATCCCAATTGTAGCTGGCACTGTATATGGTGGTAATGCCCACACCAATGCCCAGGCATATCGCTGAGAGGAGGCCGATGTCGAGGTCGCGTCGAACAAATAGAGAAAGATTCACAACTACCTCGAAAAATGAGTGGTTACTGGTTGTTGACTACAAATAATTCGTTGGTGCGTTTTGGCTTTGGCAGCGCGTGTTCGAAATAGGCTTCGAGCGTTTTTTGTGCAATAGGTGCGGCAACAAGGCCTCCCGAACCGCCGTTTTCAACAATTACGGCAATGGCAATGCGCGGGTTTTCTGCCGGTGCATAAGCGACAAACCAGGCGTGGTCTTCACCATGAGGATTTTGCGCGGTGCCCGTTTTTCCCGCAACGACAATATCGGGTAAACGGGCGCGATGACCAGTGCCGCCAGGGCTGTTGACCACATCTATCATTATGCTTCGCACTGTTTTAATCACCTCTTTCGAGATGGGTAGAGATGTGGTTTCCCCCTGTGCGCCTTTAATCACATGCGGAGTGGGTAGCTGACCGGTTGCCAGTGTACTGGTATAGCGTGCCACCTGAAGAGGGGTTGCCAGAAGTTCCCCTTGCCCAATGGTCAAGTTGAGCATATTGCCACCAGCCAGGAAGCCGTGCCTTTGTTTGTAATAGGCGCGGCTGGGTAGCAGACCGCGTGC
Organism: Candidatus Latescibacterota bacterium; assembly: GCA_022822565.1. GTDB lineage: Bacteria > Latescibacterota > UBA2968 > UBA2968 > UBA2968 > VXRD01. The sequence goes on along the minus strand of JAJEAX010000266.1, from coordinate 1,703 downwards.
TTCACCATCGCCTTCCGAAGCGATGTCGATATTTGTCAATTCACCAAATCCGAACATAGCGGCATACCGATGCCAGTTGTCAATGCCCACTTTGAGGCCGAGTTGATAAAAGAATACATCACAAGATTTTACGAGTGCTTGCCGCATGTTGATTGTTCCACAGCCTCTTTTGTTGTGACATCTAAACCGACGACCGCCGAAAACCATGCCCCCTGTGCAGGGACGCAAGCGATATTCATCGGCTTTGAGTATGCCCATGTCCAAAGCGGCGACTGATGTTATCATTTTGAATACCGAAGCGGGTGGATATTCGCCCTTAAGGCTGCGGTTGAGCAAGGGGTTGGATGGATCTGTTTGCAAAAGCTGCCACGCTTTGGGGTCTCGAATAGATCGCGGGTGAAATCCGGGTTTGCTGACTATGGCGATGATTTCGCCAGACTGCGGATGCATCGCTACGAGGCTGCCGCGCATGCTGTCTGCAAAGGCGTGCTCGGCGGCATGTTGCACGCGCCAATCGATCGTGAGCGATAGATCTTCGCCGGGAATGGGAGGATCTGTTTTTTCGGGGAAACTACCCACTTCGCGGCCCCTGGCATTTACTTCGATATATTTGACGCCCTTATGGCCCCGCATTCGGTCTTCAAACAAGCGCTCAATGCCTCGTTTTCCAATGTGGTCGTCGTAGCGATAGCCTTCTGTTTTCAGACGAGAATATTGCGAGGCGTTGATCAGCCCGATATAGCCCAGAGTATGCGGTGCTAATGGAAAGGAGTGACTCGCGTTGTGCCGCGCGTGCGAAGATTCGGTGGATATTTCCGAGGGCGTGTCAAAGATGGGATAGCCCCTGCGGGGTTCAATTTGGATTTCGACACCGGGGAAATCATAGCGGTTTTCTTCGATAATGGAAATGGCTTCAAAGTCAACATCGCGTTTGAGGTTGATTGGATCGTAATAATGCCGGTTAGGAGATTGCAGTTTTTCCGTTATGGTTTCACAGGGCAGATCTACAATTTGCCCGAGGCGTTCGAGAAGCCCATTGCATTTGCCTTCTTCGATATTTGCCAAAAAGCGAGGGGGAATGACCGAGATGTTGTACGATGGTCTGTTATCGACCAAAATGATACCATTGCGGTCGCGGATCAGGCCGCGATTGGCCTGGATGATGACGGGCTGCATGGTATTTTTTTCGGATTTAATGCGGTACTGTTCCCATTCGACAATCTGCAACATATAGAGACGGATGCCCAATATGCCAAAGAGGAACGCCATTATACCGAAAAGAATGCGTGCGCGCCGTGCGCGAATGCCGTTATATGTGAAGTCATTCTGCATGGGATTCGATATTGAGAAGTGAGAAAGAGGTGAGGACAAACGCCAATGCTGTACCCAGCGCAGCGGTGTAAAGGCTTGTTCCCAATCCAATGCTCAAAATTTTGATCGGTTGCAAAGTAACGAGAAAAAAAATGGTATCGTGCAACAGTGTTGCCAAAAACAAAATAGTAGCCTGTGCTCGCAGGGTTTCTGCGGCGATGCCCCCGCGACTATAACCCGCAAAAAAACCAATCAGGCTGTTGGCAAGGGCATTGGTGCCCAAACGCGAGCCGGGGTCGTATATGTCGATGAGCAATCCCGATATAAAACCCAGTGCTGTCGCTTCAATTTGTCCCCGGGTAAAGGCAATAAAAACCAGTATGATAATGACG
>JAJEAX010000260.1 GCA_022822565.1 Candidatus Latescibacterota bacterium | reverse complement strand
GATTTATATTAGGTGCCCGTTGAAAATTTTCAGGAGGAGAGATCCGTGGATCGCAATACTAATTTTGACAAAACCATGAATACCATTATTGGGCGTGGGGCAGTTTCTGAAGGTCACTTTCAAATTGAGGCTGGCGTGCGTGTGGATGGGGTCTTGAAAGGCGAACTCGAGTCATCCGGTACGTTGATTGTGGGAATGTCGGGTGTTGTTGAGGCCAATGTAAAGGTGCGCGACGCATTGGTTAGCGGGCGCATTGTGGGGAATCTGGTGGCTGAAGAGAAAGTGCATTTGCAGTCGCAAGCTACTTTTATTGGAAAAATTCAAACGGGTGTCTTGATTGTTGAAGATGGTGCTGTTTTTAAGGCCGACTGCGATGCGGGCAGTGAGATACAAGAGGTTGATCAGACCGAGAAAGAGAAAGAATCATCAGATGAAACATAAAAGGCACTGCGCGAGGAAACGCAGTGCCTTTTTGGGAAGAAGCAAAACCCCAGGTGATCGGTAAGGTTTGCCGATCACCTGGGGTTTTTTGTTATTGCGCGCGTGCTACGGCTGTGACGCGCTTGGCAAATTGGGAGAGGTCATCCATGAGGGAATAGACCGTGGGCAAGAGTACGAGGGTCAGGATTGTTGAGATAGATAGCCCGGAAATAACCACCAGACCGATTGGTCCCCAGCGCCTTGAGGTGCCTTCTGCATTGCCAAAGAGCATCGGCAATACCAGCGGCATCAGGCCGATGATGGTGGTGGTAGCGGTCATCATAATCGGACGCAAGCGATCTTGCCCTCCACGGATAATGGCATCGCGGCGAACAAGCCCCTGTTTTCGGTATCTGTTGATGTGATCGACCAGAACAATACCGTTGTTGACCACGATACCAAAGAGAACGAGAAGGCCGTACTTCGCATTGCTATCCATGGCGATTTTGAAGGTGTAGAGACCGAGTGCCACGCCGATGAATGCGAAGAATATGCAGAACATAATGGTGAGCGGATGGACATAGGATTCAAAGAGCGAGGCCATGATGATGTAAATGAGAATGAGCGCTAAAATCAAGGTCTCGTAGTCCTGGTTCTGTTCTGCATTCATAGATCTGAATCGGCGATCCATTTCATACGTGTATCCCTTGGGCAGGGGCACGCCTTCCATGCGCATTTTCATGATCTGCCCTACGCGAAATACCGCTTGCTGGTCTGTGTTGGCAAAAACTGTTACGGTTGACATGCGGTCTTCGCGTCGAATGGTGTTGGTGCCCGTTGTCAGGTCGAAATTCGCCAGGCTGGAGAAGGTGACCATACCGCCATTGTCGCTTTCAAATTCCGTTGTTTTGAGCTGTTCGAGGGTGGCGCGGTCTTCTTCTCGCAGCAGCACTGTGATGTCGATTTCACCGTCGGGAGTTTTGAAGTTGGAGCCACCGCGTGAGCCGAGTGCAGAGGCGATGGTGGTTGCAATATCGCGCGGTGAGAGGCCATAGCGCTGCGCGCGCTCGCGATTGACAGTGACGCGAATCTCCTCAGTTCCACTTTCGAGGCTGGTCTGTATTTCGTGAACGCCGGGCATGCCCTGCATGCTGGTTTCAATGTCTTCAGCCAAAATGGCCAGCGTTTCCTGGCTGCGTCCTTTGAGCTGAACGCCAGCCCCCACGGCAGAACTACCGCGGCCACCGCCTGATTTGAAACGCACGCCCGGAATGTCTTTGGGCAGGAGGGCCATAACTTTGCGCTGAACTTCATCTGTGGTGAGTTTGCCTTCGTCTGCCGACGTGAGATAAAGGGTCAGGCGTGTACCGCGCCGACCGCTGTATCGGCTGCCAATGGCTTCGATGTCGAGTTCGTCTTTTAAGGGGATGAGCATGTCTTCGGCAATTTTGAAGATCTCACGCGCTTTATCCACATCGTAACTCCGGGGCATTTCAATGGTGAGCCTTACGGCGCGACTGGGTTGATATCGGAAGGGCTGTTGCTCTACTTTGCCGTAGATGTAGTTGCCGACAAAAAGGAGAACACATGCTACCGAGAGAGTTGCCCAGCGGTAGTGAAGGGTGGAAGATACCAATTTGGCGTACATCGCTTTGGGACCAATTGAACGATAGCGAAAATAGAGAAAGATGACCAGGGCAATGACGCCGGGAAAACCGATTTTGGCAAATGTCGGCAACGCGCTGATGGTCGTGTTAAAATTTGCCCACAGGCCAGCGTAATCAATTTTGCTGAAGTCCGTGTAATAAATAAAGGCTCCCAGGCCGAGCGCGGCTACAAGGCCGACAATGCTCTTGAGAATGCGATCAAGGATTTTACCATCATCATTGAAGGCGCGAGAGGCTGCAAGCGGGATAAGTGAGAGCGCAATACTAAATGAGGCAATAACGGATATGATCACGGTAATGGCAAAGTCGCGCATGAAGAGCGATGTGCGCGAATCGGTGACAAAAATGACCGGGATAAATACGCAGATGGTCGTGAGCGATGCAGCGAGGACTGGAAGCCCGATTTCATCGCTGCCCTCAAGCGCGGCCTGCCTGGCATCTTGCCCAACTTCAAATCGTTTGCGAAAGATATTTTCAAGGGCCACGACAGCGGGATCGACGAGCATGCCGATGGCGACCATTAGACCCATCATGGAAATGAGATTGAGGGTGATGTTCGATCCGGATTGCCGCATGAAATACATGATCAGGAATACGGTGAGCACGCTGATGGGGATAGCCGAGCCAATGATGAGCGTGCTGCGGAAATTGCGAAGAAAAATAAAGATGGCGATGACCGCCAGCAGACCACCCAAAATAGCAGATTGGCTGAGGCTCGTGATGCTATTTGTCACGTCGATAGATCGGTCTCGCACCATGTGCATTCGGAGCTTGTCTTTGCCGACTTCTCCATGGATGAGGGCGAGTTCGTCGCGCACGAGTTTGCAGACATCAACCATGTTGGCGGTTGAGGCTTTCTGGACCTCAAGGGTGAGCGAGGGGCGTCCATCGAGGCGTTCAAAGCTGCGGGATTCGGGATAATCATAAGTGACATCGGCAACATCGTCGAGAGTGAGATTGGGGCGAATGGGCAGTTGGCGAATTTGATCAACGGTTTCAAACTCGCCCATGCTGCGCACGGCGAGGCGCTTGCTGCCTTCGGTGACATATCCCGCAGAGACATTGATATTGTTGCTATTCAGGGCGCGATTGATGGTGCGGAAGTCCAGTTTATAGGCTGCCATGGCTTTTTGATCAACTTCGATGAGGAGGTCTTTTTCCCGCAAACCTTCGAGCACAACATTGGCGACGCCTTCGAGACGCTGGACTCTGGGCAAGATTAGCTGATTGTACACGTTGACGAGTTCCTGGTTGTTTTCGCCAAGCCAGGTGAGGGAGTATTCGAGAACGGGAAAGTCTTCGGTATCGAAGCTGCGAATATCGATGCGATCGACATCGTCGGGCAGGTCGGCGCGAACCTGATCGAGGCGGTCGCGGATGTGAACGCTGATGAGGTCCATATCGGCATCCATCGCAAATTCCATGCCGACGCGCGCACTGGATCCGCTCGATGAGGAACTTATGCTTTCAACGCCCGACAGCGTGCCGAGGATTTCTTCGATGGGGCGCGTGATGAACCGCTCAATTTCTTCCGGAGAAGAGGAGGGATAATTGACAGAAACAAAGATGCGCGGAAATGTCAGGCTGGGCAGGTATTCGAGCGGCAGTCTGAATAGGGAAATAAAACCCATCATCATAATACTGATCACAATCATAATGGTGCTGATGGGTTTATTAATGGCAAATTCGCTGAGTTTCATGCCTCCTCCTTTCTAATACAAAAATAGGCGCGTCAATTCGTTTTGGCTTTGACGAAAATTGTAGTGCAATTGTTCCCCAGATACAGGTTTCAAACAATGGTTTCCACAAATGCAATGCTATCGGGGTCGAGGCGACGGTAATCGACGATCTCGTAACGGTTGCCATCGGCATCGCGGAGGATCACGCGCACATCGTCAATCACGCGCACGTCGCGCCGGCTGCTGGGGATTTCAAATACGCGGTGCCCGCGATCCGTTTCCACATCCCATGTGGGGACGTGGAAATTGGAAACAATGCTATTTATTTTTAGAATGCGAGGCATAAAATATGCCTGTTCGAGTGCTATTTCCAATGCGTCTCGGCTGTCTGAGTCGAGATCGGCCATGTCGCGCACAATGCCAATTTCGGCGCCGTCTGAATTTAGAATTACGATAAATTTTGTGGACGCGTTGAGCGGGAAAGCGCGCTGAACACCGACCCTCTGATGGATTTCACCGCGCAGGTCGAGTGTGAGATCGTCGAAATCGTCGAGATACAGGCGAATGTCGCGGGGCGAGAGAAGGGAGAGGTCGCTGGTCAGGTTTGGTGGAGACATCGATATACCTTTATTCGCTACCACGCGCGGAGTCTGGACAATTCGGTTTGCATGCGGCAAAGGCGCGCGTAAATGCCATCGTAGGCGATGAGTTCGGCGTGTGATCCCATCTCGGCGAGTTCGCCCTTGTCGATGATAAAGAGGCGGTCTGCGTGTTTGAGGGTGGAAAGACGATGGGCGATGGCAAAGGTGGTGCGCCCTTGCACGAGTCTGTAAAGGGCTTCCTGAATCTGCGATTCTGTCTCGGTATCCATGCTGGAGGTGGCTTCATCGAGAATTAGAACACGCGGGTTTCGCAGGATCGCACGCGCAATGGAGATGCGTTGCCTTTCGCCGCCCGAGAGCCGAACGCCGCGTTCACCCACGGGTGTGTCGTAGCTATCGGGCAGGCGGAGGATAAAATCGTGGGCATTGGCTGTTTTGGCGGCTGCGACGATTTCATCGAGTGCTGCGTCGGGGTTGCCATAGGCGATATTTTCGGCTATCGGGCCATTGAAAAGAAAGGGATCTTGCAGAACGACGCCGATCTGATCGCGCAGGGATTTGAGGCTGACATCGCGTATATCGCGTCCGTCGATTAAAATCGCGCCTTCTTCGATATCGTAAAATCTGCAAATTAAGTTGATCAAGGTGCTTTTGCCCGCGCCAGAATGTCCAGCAAGACCGATCATTTCGCCGGGTTCAACGGTAAAATTGAGATTTTTGAGAACGGGTTTGCCGGGTTCATAAGAAAATGTCACGTCGTCAAATTGGATGCGTCCTTCAATGGCGGGCATGGCATAAGCGGAGCGTCTGTCGGTTACGTCGGGTTGTGTGTCGAGCACTTCAAAGACGCGTTCGGCAGAAGACGCGGCCCGCTGGAAGCGGTGGTTGAGACGGCAGAGGCTTTCAACAGGGCCGTAAAAACGCCACATGTATTGCGTAAATGCCACAAAGTTGCCCAGGGTCAAAGCGCCGTCGAGAACCGACGAGCCTCCCACGAGCCATATAATCAGCGTTCCGATAGATGTGATAAAAGCCATGACGGGACTGAAGATGCTGCGAATGCCCGCAATTTTGATTTCGCCCTTGAGGAGGTCTTCGCTGCGCGTCTGAAATTTACCCACTTCGCGGTTTTCCTGTGCAAAGGCTTTGACCACGCGCACGCCGGGAATGGTGTCGGC
>JAJEAX010000415.1 GCA_022822565.1 Candidatus Latescibacterota bacterium | reverse complement strand
CCTCAGGGATTCGAACCCCGATACCTGGAACCAAAATCCAGTGTCTTGCCATTAGACGAAGGGGCAATAACTTATGTTGAAGGGTAAATATAAATTTTTAGCCGATTACTGGCAACTTTCTTTTTAGAAAATAGCAGTCAGAAAAAAATATTCTGGATCGCGGCTAACCCCCTGCCGCGATGACGGGCGAGGCATGCCTCGCCCCTACACAACGGGCGAAAGGTTTTTCGCCCCTACCAACCACCTCACACTTCAAACTTCTTACTTCCCACTTCTCATCCTCGCCCATGTGTCGCGCAGGGTAATCGTTCGGTTTAATACGAGTTTTTCATCTGATGAGTCTGTATCGACACAGAAATAGCCCAGGCGCTCGAATTGGACCACGCTGCCAACTTCTGCGCCTTTCAGGCTCGGTTCGACATAACAGGTGGGGCGCACTTCCAGTGAGTCGGGGTTTAAGTTGTCTGTGAAGTCCTGTCCCTCTTCGGTTCGGGTTGGGTTTTCCGTCATGAACAGCCGATCAAATAAGCGCACTTCGGCTTTTAGTGCGTGTTTTGCCGATACCCAGTGCAGGGTTGATCGCACCCTGCGTTTATCGGGCGTTGTTCCGCCGCGGCTTTCTGGATCCCAGGTACAGCGCAGTTCGATTATGTTGCCGTCATCGTCTTTTACTGCTTCTTGGCAGGTGATATAACACGCCGCGCGCAATCGCACTTCTCGTCCAGGTGCGAGACGGTAAAATTTGCGCGGAGGATCTTCCATAAAATCTTCCCGCTCGATGTACAATTCCCGAGAAAAGGGCACGGGGCGCGTGCCAGCATCGGGGTCTTCGGGATTGATCATGGCTTCAAATGTCTCTTCTTCGCCTTCGGGATAGTTTTCAATGACCACTTTTAAGGGGTCGATCACGCCCATTACCCGGGGCGCGACTTTGTTCAGGTGCTCGCGGATATAGAATTCAAACAGATCTATTTCTGCCGTTGTATCCCGCCGGTTCATGCCCACGCGCCAGATAAAATTCTTAATGGCTTGTGGCGGTATCCCGCGCCGTCGCATGCCCGAAAGCGTGGGCATGCGCGGGTCATCCCATCCGTTTACGAGATTGCGTTCGACCAGTTGGGTCAACATGCGCTTGCTGGTCAATGTGTAGGTGATGTTTAGCCGCGCAAATTCGATTTGCCGCGAGGGAAAGATCTCTAACTGCTGGATGTACCAGTCGTACAGGGGACGGTGTTCCGCAAATTCTATACTGCACAGCGAGTGTGTGACTTGTTCAATGGCATCGGATTGCCCGTGCGCCCAGTCGTACATTGGATAAATACACCATTTGTCGCCTGTGCGATGGTGTGATGTGTGTTTGATCCGATACATGACGGGATCGCGCATGTTCATATTTGGCGATGCCATGTCGGCTTTTGCGCGCAGTGTACATGCGCCATCGGGAAAGTCCCCATTTTTCATCCGCGCAAACAGATCGAGATTTTCTCCTGCGGTGCGATCCCGATATGGGCTATTTTTTCCCGGCTCTGTCACTGTTCCGCGGTATTCGCGTATTTCCTGTGGACTCAAGTCGCAAACATAGGCTTTTCCCTGTTGGATGAGTTCCACAGCATAATCGTATAGCTGGTCAAAATAGTCAGAGGCAAAGTACAATCCGTCGCCCCAATCAAAGCCTATCCATTGCAAATCTTCCTGGATAGACTCGACGTATTCGGTGTCTTCCCGGTCCGGGTTGGTGTCGTCAAACCGGAGATTGCACTGTCCGTCAAATTCCTCAGCGAGACCAAAGTTCAGACAAAAAGCCTTGGCATGCCCGATGTGCAAATAGCCATTTGGCTCTGGGGGGAAGCGCGTTACGATTTTTTTGTGTTTGCCATTTTTTACGTCTTCGCGAACTATTTCTCGGATAAAATCCGTTGGTGTGTCTTCGGTTGTTGCCATTTTAAGCCCTTTTGGGTGGTTAGTTGTTAGTCTTCAGCTTTTTTATTTCACACCTCACGCGTTCTACTACCTGATCCAGAGGCACATCTATGCGATCATTTTCATGTCGCAATTTCATTTCTATCTGTCCATTGGCCAGGCCGCGCGATCCCACGGTCAACCGTATTGGGATGCCGATTAAATCCGCATCGTTGAATTTGACGCCTGCGCGTTCATCGCGGTCGTCGAGCAAGACATCCAGGCCCGCGGCTTTTAGTTGCCCATATAATTCCTCGGCGGCTTCCAGTTCTCCTGCGGGTTTGCGTCCGGTCAGGACTACGATTTGCACCTCAAAGGGGGCGACCGATATCGGCCAGATGATGCCGTGGTCGTCGTGATGGGCTTCGATAATACAGGCCAATAATCTGCCCACACCAATGCCGTAACACCCCATGAAGAGGGGCTGCATTTTGCCGTTTTCATCCAGGACCTTCGCGCCCATGCTGTCGCTGTACTTTGTGCCGAGCTTGAAGATATTGCCCACTTCAATGCCGCGCGTGTTGTTGAGCGGGGCTCCGCATTCTGGGCAGGGCATGCCTTTTTCTACGGCGATGAGGTCTGTGACGATGTCGGGATCAAAATCGCGTCCCACGTTGACATTCAGGCAGTGATACCCTTCTTCATTTGCGCCCGATACAAAATTGGTTCCTTTTGCAATGGCTTCATCTACGACTACGATTGCATTTTTCACAGCCATTGGCGACGCATATCC
>JAJEAX010000040.1 GCA_022822565.1 Candidatus Latescibacterota bacterium | reverse complement strand
ACGCACGCCAGCCTCAATTTGAAAGTGACCTTCAGAAACTGCCCCACGCCCAATAATGGTATTCATGGTTTTGTCAAAATTAGTATTGCGATCCACGGATCTCTCCTCCTGAAAATTTTCAACGGGCACCTAATATAAATCCTCTGCATTTCGAGTCAATTTCTTTCTCGAACTTTCCGCTTGACAAGCATTTTTTACAGGCGTACTTTGCGAGCCGTTTTACAACCCAAACCGAGGAGAAGCTGTGGCATTCACAATTACCAAAACCGTTCGTCCAAACGCCGTGTGGCAAGAAATGTACCTTCAGATACAAAAAGACCAGCGCGTAATTATCACTGCAGAGGGCCTCTGGTCTCCCGAGATGCGTCCGCTTACAATTGTCTGGTGTGGCCCCGATGGCATTGAAGGGCGTCCCGCCAATGATCAATATCTCTTACCCGGCACAAATGTGGGGGCACTCGTTGGGCGCATTGCCGACAGTCCCATTCTTTCAGTGGGCAATTATTTCGATTTTTATTCGCCCTACGAAGGCCCGCTATTTCTCGCCATGAACGAAAATCCCGAATACCACAGCCAAGCCGGTTCTCTCCACGCTCAAATCATCTTGTTCGACCTGTGAAAATAGTCCGATTTTTTGTTCGAGAATACGCCCTTTCGGGGCTGTTTATCATCCTGTTACTCGGCTTGTGGGAAGTGATCGTGCGAAGTCTCGATGTCGCCGCATTTATACTCCCGCCTCCCTCTCAAATTCTGTCCAAATTTGCCGCATCCCATCGCCTCCTGCTCTCTCACGGCCTCGTCACACTCACCGAAGCCCTCGGCGGCTTTTTCATGGGCGCATCATCGGGACTGCTGTGCGCCATAGCAATGGCCCGTTCCCGCCTGATTGAACGGATGCTCTATCCACTGGTCATCTCCACGCAGACCTTCCCCAAAGAGGCACTGGCTCCCGTATTTGTCATCTGGTTTGGATTTGGCCTTTTGCCCAAAGTGATTATCGCGGGTCTCATTTCTTTTTTTCCAGTTGTGATCAACACCACGCGCGGCCTCTTATCCGTTGACAAATCCATCCTCGACTTGATGCGTTCGCTCTCGGCCAGTCAACGACAAATTTTTTTTAAAGTGCGCTTGCCCAATGCCATCCCCTATCTTTTTGCCGCACTCAAAATGTGTATCACGCTCAGTGTAATTGGTGCTGTAGTCGGTGAATTTGTCGGCTCCAGTGCGGGTCTGGGCCACCTCATTCGACTCGCCAATTCAGAACTCGCCACCGATTTGATGTTTGCCGCCCTGCTCGCTCTCGGCTGCATGGGCACGGGGCTGTTTCTACTCGTTGACGGCCTCGAAAAAACAGCCCTGCGCCGTTGGGGTGGCGCCGTTGAAACCATAGGTCGCTAAAAGGAGTATTCTCATGCAAAAAATATTCATCGCTCTTGCCCTCACACTCATCACTCTGTCTTGTACGAGTACAGACAAGACACAGGTGCAATTCATTCTCGACTGGAAAGCGCAGATGGAACACGCGGGCTTTTTTGTCGCCAAACAAAAGGGCTTTTACGAACAAGAGGGGCTTGAGGTCGAAATCCTCGAAGGCAGTGGCGCCCCCACTGCGGCCCGCGTCGTGGGCAACGGCACCTATAAACTCGGCGTAGCCAGCGGATCGGCAACTGTTATGGCAAGAGCACAAAACATCCCAATCATATCGCTCGCCGTGATCAATCAACAAACCCCGGTGGTCGTTTATTCCCTTGTAGAAAAAAATATCACAACACCGCAAGATCTGATCGGCAAAAGCATCGGCGTCAATATCGGCGGTACAAAACACCGCGAATTTCAAGCCTTCTTGCGCCACCAGAATATCTCTGAAGAAGACATACAACTCCTGGGCATGAGCGAATCCAGCCCGGCACCGCTCCTCGCAGGTCAAGTCGATGCCATGCTCGGATATACCGAAGACCAACCCGTCACAGTCGAACTCCAGGGCCACGCGGTCAATCGCCTTGCCCTATCGGATTACGGCATCGATGTATATAGCACCAACATCATTGCCAACGCGTCTTTTTTGAAAGAAAATCCCGATCTGATCAAACGCTTTTTGCGGGCGAGCCTGCGCGGATGGCAACACGCCGTCGATCATCCCGAAGAGGCGGTAGCAGCCTACATGGCTGCGCGCCCCGAAAGCGACGAGGCCTTCAATCGCGCCAATTTCAAATATCTGATTCCCTTATTGCAGAGCGCCGACACACAACAACAGGGTCTGGGTGCCCAAACAGCAGCAAAATGGCAACAAACACAGGATATCCTCCACAGCCTGGGCATGATCGACCAAAAAATTGATCTCAACCTGCTCTTCACCACGGCATTTATGCCTGAGTAAAATCGGGAGTCAACCGCGATCCAACCGCTTGCTCATAAGCATACGCCAGACGCAAAATCCGAGCCTCGTCATAAGGCTTGCCAATAATCTGCAAACCGATGGGCAAATCCTCATCGGACCATCCACACGGAACCGATACCGCGCATAAACCCAAAAAATTGACCAGCCGCGTCGTCAACCTGACGGGCGCAACATCGACATCTGCAATACGCGGTGCAACCGTCAACGTCGTCGGACAAATCACGGCATCCACATCTCGCAGGGTCTCGCAGGCAGAAATTCGCAACTGCTCGCGCCGCTGTAAAACCGCTGCATAATCTGGCGCAGAAAAAGACGCGCCATGTGCAATCCGCGCTCGAATGCGCGGATCCATCATCTCGCCCTGCCGTGCAATCAAATCCCCGTGGCACGCATATCCCTCCACGCACATAATCATCGCACTGCCGCGCCCATCGAGTTCTTCGTCTAACTCTTCCCGCGCCTCGGGAAATTGCATTTCCTCCACATTGACCCCCAATTCACACAAAACCCCTGCCGCGGCTTCTACCGAAGCGATAACCACAGCATCTGCCCCATCGCAAAACGGATCGCGCACAAAACCGACGCGCAACCCCTTCACATCTCGCTTTAACCCGCGAACCACATCTACCAGCGGCTGATTTAGCGTCACCGGATCAGCCGCATCAGGCCCCGCAATCGCTTCAAACACCAGCGCGACATCTTCCACAGACCGCGTCAAAGGTCCCATGCTATCCAGCGTCCACGAAAGCGGCATTGCACCAGCGCGGCTCACCCGTTCCAGCGTAGGCTTGAGACCCACGACACCGCAAAACGACGCCGGGATCCGAATAGAACCGCCCGTATCTGTACCCATCGCAACAGGCACCAACCCCGCCGCCACAGCCACCCCCGATCCACTACTCGACCCACCCGGCACGCGTTCTGATCCCCAGGGATTGGGCGGTGTGCCATAATGGGGATTCAAACCATAAGGCCCAAACGCGAGTTCCACCATATTAGTCTTGCCCATCAACACGGCACCGGCACGCGAAAGGCACTTTGCGACGGTTGCCGAATCCTCGGGCACATAAGTATCCCATACTTTTGCCCCTGAAGTCGTGCGAATACCCTTCGTGTGAAACAGATCTTTAAGCGCGATTGGAATACCGTGCAAAGGTCCCAAATCCGATCCCGACCGCAACATCGCCTCCGCCGCCTGTGCCTCGGCGCGAGCGCGTTCTGCCGTAACTGTAATAAACGCCTGTGTCCGATCTCCGTATTCGTCAATGCGATTGAGCAATGCATCCACCACCTCAACCGGCGACACATCGCCCGCCCGATAGCACGCGCCCAATTCCGATAGGGTTGCAAAATGCATATCCACGGTCAAATATCCTCTCCAGGCGACCACGTCACCCGCCCTGCAATCATGTCCTCTAACAACACAAGCTCTCCACCGCGTTCGGCAGATGCATTGGCCCCCAGAACAGCCGCCAGACTGTTCAGAGCATCGCCATAAGAACTCCGCATCGCGTTTCTGTCTCCCTTCCGTATCGCATCGACAAATGCCTTTGCCTGAAACGCAAATGCATTGGGACGATTATCCCACGCCGCGACTTCTTCACCATTCAACACGACATTTTGCGCCGACCACTCGAAAAGCGCGTCGTCGGCAACCACCGTCACCTCGCGCCGCGCATAATTCACATTCAACACCCGCGAAGTCGTCGCATTGGCAACCACGCCGCTCTTAAATCGATAATTCACATTATAGGCATAAGGCATATTAATCGGCTCTGGTCCCTCACCTTCCGCGCGATAAAAATAAAACGCCGACACCGCC
>JAJEAX010000296.1 GCA_022822565.1 Candidatus Latescibacterota bacterium | reverse complement strand
CCATTCTCCGCGAGCAACATGCGCGACAGCACAGCGCGGCGAAATCCAAAGGCGCGCAGAACCGCCAATTCACCGCGTCTTTCAATCACATTTCTCAACAGAACGATCCCCAATCCGAGCGTGCCCAACAGCAGGCCCAATCCCCCCAGTGTTTGAAAGGTGGAGAGATACGTATTTTCGACCTCCTGAAAGTGCGCGAGTTTTTGCGCTGTGGATACGGCGTCTAACCCGATATCTTTTAATCGGCTTTCCAAAAGCGCGGTAAGCTGAACGGGTTGTTGCGTTTCAACGAGAAAAGCACCATACCCACTCTGATCGGGAAAGTGTCGCAAAAAATTGTCTTCGGAAATCAGCAATTCACTTTGAAAAATACTCGTCTTGAGCAAGCCCACCAATCTCAGCCTGACAGTCTCCCCTATTTCATTCTGCAACACAATATCATCGCCCAATTGCTTGTGCAAGATCCACATAGCCGAATTGTAATCCCCAATTGCCGGAATCACATCTGCACCCAAATCCTCGGATAATAGAGTCCAGGGATTTTCCACTTCGGTGCTCATTTGCTGAAATACAAAGCCGCCTCGGCTCATCAGAGCTTCGGGAACACCCAAAACGCGCGGGCTTTCGGGCTTGTAAAGATTGAGGCAACTCGCATCTTCACCCGGCAAAACGCGCAGCGGGATGAACCGCGCCTGATTTAAGAGTTCTGTATCTGCTTGCGAAAACCCGAGTTCAAATTGCCCTTCTTTTGAATTGAAATCCCGATAAATCGGCACATCAACATCGGCGATGAGGGCAAAGCCCCCCGTGCCAGAGGCTTTGTCCTGCGCGATGTTTTGAGTCAAATCAGTTCGCCTATTCGCGCCTACTGCAACAATGACAAAACACGCACAACCGATGAGTGAGGCACACAGCAAACTTCGCGCGGGCTGCCGCTTGCTATTTTGCACCCCCATCCCAATAATACCTTCTCTTATGGCGCGATGCCCGCGCCTAAACCAGAGCGAGAGAAAGCACAACCCCGAAACCATCCACAGCGCGCCACTAAGAAAAAATAAGCCTGTACCCGTTGATGGATCCACCGTCGCGCCCCCGCCAAGACTGAGCGCGGCGAAAACGAGGCTACCCAGGGCATACCATTTTGTGCGCGGCTTTGCGCGCACCACTTCCGTGATACCCGATAATAATGCGCGAACAGAAATACTGCCCAAACGACGGAGCGTGAGCCATATTGCCAGCAGGATCACGATTAGTGAAATGGCATAGCCCAATAAAAGACTCGATGCGTGGATGTGGAGCGCGAGATCAGACGTACCAACCGCGCCCACCCAATAAGTGCGCAACCCCACGATAATCAGATAGGCATAGAAAACACCGCCTATCAGCCCTGTGATGCCGCCCACACCGGCCAATACAAAGCCCTCACGGCTAAAGAGGCGGCGAATTTTTTTTCCCGTATATCCCGACACCATCCGCATCCCGACTTCTCTGCCCCGCTGCTCCACACTCAGGCGAAATAATAATCCGACCAGAAGAGCCGCGGAGATAATCAAGAATTGGCTGAATGCAATAAACAGCCCGCTAAAGTCCGTTGCCCCCGCAGAAGCGGCCAAGCCCTGCTGTTTGACAGGCTGAAATATCAGGCCAGCCGATTCGGGCGCAATGCTTTTTAGCAAGCGATCCTCAAATCGCTTCGCTGTTACTTCGATATCCACTCCCGCAATAGCCCCAATGCGTATGGCGGTTAATACGCCAAATCGACTTTGCCACAACCGCTGCCCAGTCGCGGCAGACACAAAGGCTTTTGGCGCGTCGCGATAGGTATCCCAATAATCCTCATCTTTCGGGCGAACACGACTCAAGTCTATGGGAAAAGGCGCTTCCCAATCGGCCATATTATTTGCATCTCCCAGGCCCGGATAATCGGGGGACAACTTTTCATCTGCACCCAATCCCGCCATTGCCACAATACCCTTGAGATGGAATGTCGCCCAACGGGTCAGGAGTTTTTCTCCAGGCGCGACTTCGTAATAGGCAACTTTCACTTCATCGCCAACCCGTGCGTTCAAATCCTCAGCCGCCCAGGTATTCAGCAAAATACCATCTTCCCCAATTTGTAGTGATCCATCTACAATCTGAAAGGTCCCCAGATTCCCAATATCTAACGCAGAAATTGTAGAATAGGGCAGTTCTCTCTCCCCGACCTGTGTGATATTCGCCAGATAGGTGAGAATAGACATGTGGGGTGCGTTTAATTCGGCAGATATTTTTTGAATAGTTTCCGCAATATGGGATTTGAGAATAAACTGCGTACTCTCGATAGCGAAATAATCTGCTTCACGGCGGATGACGATACCGAGATCATCCGGCGTTGCAACGCGGGAAAGAGCTTCTTGAACATCTGCATCTGGACCACCCGACACCAGCAATGTATTCACGCGGCCTCTTTGACCCAACGCTTTTTGCAAAACCGGCAGCGACAAATATGCATTGAGCGGAACGTTCTGACGAGCGAAAAGGCCAAAGCGCCCCATTCCCCTATCGGGAAGCACGCCTGCGAGCGTCAGTCTAATTGTCTGAACTGCACCATCAGCCTGTCCAAATAGCGATTCGCGGTGAATATCATCTGATTGCTCAAAAGACAGCAGAATGGCATCGCCAATCTGTGCATTGAGTTCTTTTTGGAGAGATTCGTTGACAACAACCGATGGGAATATTCCCCCGATCGTCAACTCGGGCAGTATTTTATCAAACAGATTTGCAAAGCGATTGTCAATACCCTGAATTTGAACGCGAGAAGCCCGCGTATTCGATCCCGCATGAACAGCTGTTCCACCCAGGCTAATAGCCGATACAACATTCTGAGTGCCGAGTTCACGCTCGAGGTCCCGTTCCAAACTCTCGCGAAAAAATCGCTCGGATACCAGGGCGTGGTCAATTTTGCCCAGGCGACTCAGTGACAAATCCCGCAAGCTACCCCGTACGGAATCGCCCACGATCAAAGCACCCGTTAGAACAGCTGTCGCCACAGCCACGCCGAGCATAACAGCCAGATTAATTCGCCAGAAATAGATCAGACTTCGACGCACGTTCCCCCCTGCAAATCAAACCGCCGCTCAAAGCGATGGGCAAGCGCCGTACTGTGCGTTGCACAGATCAGGATATTATTTTCCCGCTCGTGCAATTCAAACAGCAAATCGGCTATTTCCTCTGCCCGCGCCCCATCCAGGCTACCCGTTGGTTCATCGCACAAGAGCAATGCCGGGGAATTGATGAGCGCACGCGCAACAGCTGTGCGCTGTCGCTCGCCGCCGGATAATTCAGCGGGCCGGTGATCAATGCGATGCGACAAGCCCACGCGATCAATAATCTCTCGGGCGCGGTCTCGCGCATCGCCATTTCTAAATGCCAGCGTTGGAATCAAAACATTTTCCAGAACCGAGTATTGCGGCAAAAGATGGTGCTCTTGAAACACAAATCCAATACCCTGATTTCTAAACCGCGCGAGTTCGATTTCAGATAATGCGAAGGGATCTTGCCCCTCAATTTCGAGGCTACCCTCAGATGGTCGGTCCAGCGTACCCAGCACATGCAACAAGGTACTCTTCCCCGATCCCGAAGGCCCCATAACACTCAGCGATTGCCCCGCTGCCATTTCAAAAGATATATCCCGCAAAACATTTACGTCGCCAAAGTGTTTGGACAGATTTTCAACTTTTAGTGCCATTTGCGACCTCTTAAATATTCGGGCGGGCACAGGGGCCGCGCCCCTACATTCTCGATCTTCATCCGCGTCCATCCGTGTCATCTGCTTCATCCGCGATCTGATCGGCAATAAAATCTGGAATCGGTATAGACCGAATTTTTTCACCGGGATTGCATATACAACATACCGTACTCAATTCTCCGCTGGCAATAGCCGTCTCTCCGCGAAAAAAATCAAACCGATAGGTCAGCGATTTTGTGCCTTTGCGTATCACCTTCAGATGGATATCCAGCACATCTTCAAATACGGCTGGACTGAGATATGTACACGTCGCTTCCAACCGCGGCCATCCAATTTTATTCCCATCCCATTCTGTTGAAACACTCGTCCCCAACGCGCGCAAGAAAGCGTGCTCGGCAGCTTCCATAAAGACAAAAAACCGGGAAAAGTGTACAATCCCGGCCATGTCCGTATCGGAAAATTCTACCCTGCGAGTGGTGTGAAATTCACTGTGCATAGTGCTATCTATCAAGACGAAGGTTTAAATAATGTCACCAGACACCCCCCCAGCGCGGCCAATATAATGCCCAGCACAAATTGCCAGTTCAAACCGCCCCATCCACCTGCTGGCGGATGCATAATGAGAGAGACGATAGCATTGACCATAGGCGCGCCGGCAAAAACAATGGACATAACCACGGGTGGCGTCCCCTTTGCGCCAAAGGCGAGGAGCACACCAAACGCGCCAATAGCCCCCACAGTACCAGCCAACAATGACCATGTCAGCCCCTTTGTCGGAAATGACCAGTCCGATCCGTTGATCGCCAGCACGATGAGAGATCCAATAACAGCCGTCACAAGATAGGCAATGCCCACAAACAGAAACGCCTTATAGCGTCCATTTTCGGGATCGCCCATAGCGATCTGACCCGTATGCAGAAAAATCCCGTACAAACCCCACGATCCCACAGTCAACAACGCAAAAATCAACCACGTAAGTCCAGTAGATGAAGTCGGCATTTGCCCTCCTGTATTAAGTTTTTGAATCCGTCACATACTGTCGATATACCGCCAATGTTGCTTCCGCCATATCGTCGTCGCTAAAATTTTGATGTACTGCTTCTTTCCCTTTTTGCCCCATCGCCTCTCGCCCCTCCCTATCATTCATCATCCGCAGCAACCCTGCCGCCAATGCCTCTGAAGAATCTGATTCTACCAGAATTCCCCCACCCGTTTTTTCGATCCATTCCGGAAAAATACCGTGCCGGGGCTGAACAACGGGAACGCCATTGGCCATAGCTTCGAGCAGCGATAGCCCTTTAGGCTCTTTATAAGGCGTTGGGACAGATAAGATATGGATACTATTCAGGAATGCAATTTTTTCTTCTCGATTGACTTCCCCGCGATAATCAAAAACATTGGAAAGTCCCCGGGATGCGATTTGTTCACATACATGCTGAAAATACGGCGCGTCTCTTGGTCCGAGATAACCGGCAACGCTGAGTCTTACATTTTCCACGCCGACTTGCTCCGCCAATTGATGAAACGCATCAACCAATACATGCAACCCCTTCTCGGGACATATTCGGGCGAGATAACCAATCGCAAAAGGCAGCGGATCTAACTTTACATCGCTTTCTCCATGTCCGTCTAATTTGATACCCAAAGGCGCGACGTGAATCCGATTCCGCGGTACATCGAGATAACCAGCCATAAAATCGGCATAATACTCACACGTAGCTACAAATCCATCGACATCCTTTGCCCGATCTCGCAAGCACTGCCGCGCATCCGACTTGTAAGGTTCTATCAAGCCTTCGAGGAAAATATCTTCGCCTTGAAGAGAACACAAAACGGGAATACCGAGTTCCCGTTTCATTTCTCTGGCCATGCCCAAAAACATCGAATTGGTCAATTGCACCAGGTCTGGCTGGAAATCCTCTTTCAACCAGCGCACCAGCTTTGCGAGTTCTTTTTTTTGCGCGCCATCTTCCCCCTCTAAAACCGATACCGTGAGCGCACCGAGGTCCTCAGCGCGCGTTGATCCACTGAAACGGGCGAGACCATTGAGCAGTATTCGGCTATTCAATAATCTATCGACAAAAGAGGGCGTGTGCTGAAAAATACCTATTTTCTGCTGGAGATAAACATTTATGCCACCGTAAAACACCCGATCAATACTCGCGCCCGGTTCATCGGTACGCAGAGGCGTGTACGTCGGAACAAGCGCGAAGTCTATCCCCTTGCACTGAAGCGCAGAGGCCAGCGCATTGTCGTGAATGCAACTGCCGCAATACATACCCGCCGCACCCGCTGCAATATAAGCAATTCGCATAATAATTAGGAATTAGGAATAGTGATCCACGGTTTCGGGCAGATCGCACATTTGCCCCATAGGTTCAAAAATAGGGGTGACATCCTCGCGATAGACATTGCCTTTTAAGATATTGATAATGCCATCTATACATTCTGGATGCGATTTCAAAAATTTGGCAAAACTGAAATCTTTGGTATAAAAAGCATAGACCAATTTGCGAATTGCCTCCATGCCCGGGAGAAATTCTGGCCCCCATTTGCCGAGTTGCTCGGCAGAAAAATCGCGCTTCTCAATGGCTTCGTGTATCGCATCAGCGGCCATCTCGCCCGATTTGAGCGCGAGGAACACACCCGAAGAATAAACGGGATCGATAAAACCAAAAGCATCGCCCACCAGCACCCATCCCTCGCCCGCGACCGTATTGGATCGGTATGAAAAGTCCTGCGTGACTTTCATGGGAAACAACTGCTCGGCTCCCGCGAGCCGTTCTTGCATGCGGAGACACTTTGCCAACTCTTCATCAAAAATTTCCTGAGGGGTTCTCTTGCGATTTTGCAACAAATAATCCAATCCCCCAACAACGCCCACGCTGGCCACATCATCTGGCA
>JAJEAX010000191.1 GCA_022822565.1 Candidatus Latescibacterota bacterium | reverse complement strand
TTTGCCGGTTGTCGCACACGGTGGCGAACTTCGTCGCGCTGAACACAAAAGATTTCTCTCGAATGCAAACCGAGTGCGTTTCCGAGACCAACAGGTGCGTATCAGCTTGATGAGATGCGGAAAACCTTTGCATGAAACGCTAAGTAAGGCATCAAAATCGAGATAGCATCTCAGTTACATCTATCCTTCTTAATCGTAAACACGCCATAGGTTACAAAATAACCGCTCTCTTTTCTCCAACAACTCACCCCCCAAACCCCAGCGACTCCAAAAGCGACAGACTCAAACGCTCCATTGCCGGCACTGTACCCACACCCCCCAAAGACGACAGGGATGCCCAAGTCTCATACCCGCCCTCTTGTGTCAATGCCTCATCTGTACACACATACCCAATATACCCGTTCGCCAGACTCACCAGCATCAACGGCGAAGCCGACGTCTGCGCCTTGATCCGAAGGCCAGTCTCCACAAAAATCTCCCCCGGCAGCGCCAGAATCGCCGCATCGCCCAATCGGATCGCCTGCACGGGTGCCGTCATCTGTTCGGGCAACGCCGCCAACCGCTGGCACTGCCTGGCATACACATCTACCCGATCCTTCCGCACCGGTTGTCCCACCACCCAACTGAATGGACCCTCCTCGTATTCGTATCCACCTGCGAGAATCTGCTCCGCAATATCGAGATCTGTCTCTGTAATCACTTTCCTCGAAAATTCCAGCGTCCCGGTCACAGCCTCCAATGCCAGTTCCTCATCCAGATCCATCAACTGAATCTCTGTCAAAACATGCCCTGCCAGAACATTTGCCATCCGCCGCGCCCGGGGGTGCCCTCGATCCCGCCAAATCCGCTCGCCACTGTAATCGTTGTTATTAATTTGTCCAGACGCCGCATTCCACAAAATCGGCACACAGTTCCCACCTATATAATGCCGCATCAAATTGAAAAACTGTCCAAAATAATCCGCCGACACCTGCCCGACACTGCCCGTCCCTACATAGTGCAGTGAAAAACTCGCCACCACCGAAATCGGCGTACCATCTACCCCTTCCACATACATCATCGCCAACTCCGGATCGATCTCTCCCATCGGCCGCACGAGATCCGGATTGTTCAAACCCGGATTCATCCGCACGGTCCCATCCTTCATCAGCCAGCGCCGATAAAACGAAATACGGTCCTCCATCACACTGGCAAACCCCGCCCGGGCAGGCTGCATTCTCTTGACGGCCAACGCCACTGCATCGGCCACTTTCAGCGGAAGCCATGTCGTATAACCCTCATCTTCACCCATACCCAGAAGATTGCTCACCCCTGCCCCTGAATGCGTATGGGTCGCATTCACCATCACGCATTCGGGAGATATCCCACACCGTTCTTCAATGCGCGCCTTCACGGCATTCGCAATCGCCTCTGGTATCGCAATTAAATCGCAAGTCACCATGGCAATCCTGACGTCTCCATTGTCGATCACCAGCGCCTTGGCCAAAAGCTCATCGTGTACATCCTCTCCGTATCGCGGATGAAAACTTCCCGGCATTGTAACCCCCAGCCAGGGTGTAATATTGGACGTAGCAGCCCCTGCTTGCAATTTCATAACTTTCCTCCCGTGTTAGAGTTCACATCTTTTCTGTATTATATACCCCAAATTTTCCCAACAGTGAAGGAAAAAATGAAAACAATGAAACTCAATTTTTGAAAGCGGTTGACAGCGGTTTCTGTAAGGCGTATTCTTTCAAGAACAGGAGGTGGTTTTCGTGACCGAATTGACAGAACGCCCCGTAATTGGCATAACCGCAGGCGATCCGGCGGGAATTGGACCAGAGATCGTGATCAAGGCACTGGGTGAGCCAGCACTTTACAACGAAGTAAAACCGCTGGTCTTTGCCGACCGCTCAATTTTGGAGCAAACGGTGAAAATGCTGTGTGCGGATATAGATTTACACGCCGTAAACAATCCGCACAACGGGCATTATGAAGTCGGGTGCATCGACTTTATTGACATTGGCATTTTGTCTGAACCGATAGCTTATGGCCAGATCTCTGCCGAAGGTGGTCGGGCGGGATATCAATATCTGGACCGGGCAATTGACGCTGCTCTATCAGGTACCGTAGTCGGCCTATCCACAGCGCCCCTGAACAAAGAATCATTACAGGCTGCAAAGCTCCCCTATATTGACCACACCGCAGTGCTCAACGCCCGAGCGGCGTTGCGAGTGCCGATGACGCTGTTTCTGGTAAAAAATTTGAAAATCTTCTTCCTCACCCGACATATTTCCTTCCGGGAAATTCCAGATGCAATAACAAAAGCAGGAATTCTGGAAGCATTGCCCCTGTGCGACCTGTATTTGCGGCAACTGGGGACGAAAACACCGACCATAGCCGTGGCCGGCTTAAATCCACACGGAGGTGAGCAGGGTCTGTTCGGACGAGAGGAAATCGAAGTAATCGGCCCCGCTGTAAAAGAAGCGCAAAAACGCGGATGGCGGGTACAGGGACCGGTGCCAGCGGACTCGGTATTTCATCTCGCACTGGAAGGGCGTTACGATGGGGTATTATCGCTTTACCACGACCAGGGGCATATCGCATCCAAGACCCTGGATTTTCACGGAACAGTGAGCCTGACAATGGGACTGAAGTTTTTGCGCACATCAGTAGATCATGGAACGGCCTTTGACATTGCCGGACAGGGAATAGCGTCAGAACGGGGCATGGTAGAAGCAATTCGCGCGGCCGGAAAATATGCGATTCCAGTACGCGAGCGATTGGAAATGAGCCTATAAGATGCCGTCAAACTACACCATTGCAAAAGAACTAAAGCGAGTGGCGGATTACCGTGAGATATGTGGTGAAGATCCAGCAAATTATCTCAATGCCGCCTGGATGGTTCAGTCGTTTTCACGCGGCAGATTGGACGAGTTGTACCCTGTTGAAGGAAGGGAACTACTGGAAAACACAAACGAATTTAGCGACGAAGTGATAGACACAATCGTCGAAGTCATTGAAGGCAAAGAGATCCGCGCGTTGCAGAAGCGGCAGGGCGTCCCTTTGACCGTGCTGGAATTGATCGAGATTCGGGGGATCGGTGGCAAAATGGCCGGGCGCCTTTTTAGCGAACTGGGAGTGGTTGATTTGCAGGGCTTGCGGGCTGTCGTCAAAAACGGACAAATCAGCCAGGTAAAGGGGTTCAGGACAAAGACTATCGAGAAGGTCACCGCTTTTCTGGACGAAAAGGGAGTGTAGATTTATTTGTCTCGGGATATATACTTTGTTATATATAATAAGCTACATATCTTAAAATTCACCTCTCCCTACGAGGACCGCGCTATGGCGATTAAAAAAGAAGACTATTTGGGAATAGAAAATTACAAAGTAGTGGGCACGCGACCGATAAGGCACGATGGAACCGATAAAGTAACGGGCCGCGCAGTCTATGGACCGGACTTTCACCTGACCGGATCGCTCTACGGCAAAACGCTGCGAAGCCCGCATGGACATGCGCGGATCAAATCCATCGACATCAGCAAAGCAGAGGCACTGCCCGGAGTAAAAGCCATCGTACTGGGAAAAGACCTCGTACAAAATTACGAAGACAAAGTATCCGACCTCGGTGAAAGCTCGGTCGATCTGCGGTTCTTAATCGCCAATGTACTCGCCAGAGACAAAGTCCTCTACGACGGACACGCCGTAGCAGCCGTAGCAGCCACCTCTGCGCACATCGCAGAAGAAGCGTTAAACCTCATCGATGTAGAATACGAAATACTCGAACCCGTACTCGAAGTGCGCCGCGCAATGGAAGACGACGCTCCCTTATTGCACGACGATCTAAAAATGAAATCTCTCGGCGAAGAAACAGACCAGGCCAGCAACATCGCAAACCACTTCCAGCACAAACAGGGAGACATAGAAAAGGGATTTGAAGAAGCAGAAGTAGTCATAGAGCGGGAATTTGCAACCGGAACAGTACATCAGGGATACATCGAACCGCACAACGTAACCGCACACTGGAGCGAAAACGGAAAGCTCACGATATGGTGCAGCACCCAGGGACCGTTTGAAGTGCGGGGCCAGGTCGCCGATGTACTCGGCCTCGAAGTGGGTGACATCCGCGTAATCCCCCAGGAAATTGGCGGCGGATTTGGTGGAAAATTCCGCGTATATGAAGAACCGACCGCAGCCCTGCTCGCGCAAAAAACCGGCAAACCCGTAAAAATGGTCATGTCCCGCACAGAAGTATTAAAAGCCACCGGCCCAACACCCGCATCCTACATCAAAGTCAAAATGGGCGCAACGCAGGACGGCATGCTAACGGCGGCACAAGCCTACATGGCTTATGAAGCCGGAGCCTATCCCGGCTCTGCCGTAGGCGCTGGCGCGGGATGTATTTTCTCGCCCTACAGCATCCCGAACTCCCTCATCGACGGCTACGATGTCGTCGTAAACAAACCCCAATCTTCCGCCTACCGCGCACCCGGCGCGACCAACGCGGCATTTGCATCTGAAACAGTAATAGATGAGATCTGCGAACAGATCGGCATGGACCCGCTCGAATTTCGATTGAAAAACGCGTCCAAAGAAGGCACCCGACGGGCAGACGGACCGGTCTTCTTGCGCATTGGTCAGGAAGAAGTCGTAAAAGCGGCCATGGCGCATCCGCACTACAGCGCCCCCCTTGAAGGACCGAATCGGGGACGTGGCGTCGCCGCCGGATTCTGGTTCAACGGCGGAGGCACATCAACAGTAGTCGCCAGCGTAAACCCCGACGGCACAGTAGCACTCGTCGAAGGCTCCCCCGATATCGGAGGAACGCGCACCTCAGTCGCCATACAATTTGCCGAAGTCCTGAATCTTCCCATCGAAGACATCAAACCAAGTGTGACAGACACCGACACCATCGGACAAACAGATGGAACGGGCGGAAGCCGCGTTACATTTGCAACCGGCTGGGCGAGCTATGAAGCCGCTCAAGACGTAAAGCGACAAATGATCGAACGAGCGGCAACATTATGGGAAATATCAAAAGACGACATCGTCTTTGAAAACGGCTCTTTCCGCTCCAAATCGGACGCATCCAAATCGATGACATTCAAAGAACTCGCCGGCAGAGCCAACCGGGCGGGCGGTCCCGTCGTAGGACGCGCTGCCATAAGCGGCAAGCAAGCCGGCCCGGCATTCGCACTATTAATCGTAGATGTCGAAGTAGATCCAGACACGGGCAAAGTGGATATCTTGCGGGCAACCATCGTCCAGGACGCGGGCAAAGCCATTTATCCCGGCTATGTAGAAGGGCAGATGCAGGGCGGCGTGGTACAGGGAATCGGATGGGCATTGAACGAGGAATTTGTGTACAACGACCAGGGGGTAATGGTCAACGCATCTTTCCTGGATTATCGGATGCCCACAACACTCGACATGCCAATGATTGAAACCGTCATAGTGGAAGTTCCCAACCCGGGCCATCCCTATGGCGTGCGGGGCGTGGGCGAAGTGCCCATTGTCCCGCCGCCAGCCGCAGTTGCCAATGCGATTTACCGCGCCGTTGGCATTCGGTTAAACGAGTTACCCATGTCCCCATCGCGAGTCCTGAAAGCACTCTGGGAAGCGGATGGTAGCCATGGTCAGGCAGCGGATTGAGCAAATAGGAGAACACAATGGACTGGTTTTCGCAATACGGTTTTCTCGGTGCCCTGCTTCTCTCGGGCATTGTCCTCGGTGCAATCCCCGTCGTACTGCCCTTAATCATATCCCCGCGCGCGCGCGGTCGCAAAAGCCGCGAGACCTACGAATGCGGCATGGACACAATTGGCAGCGCCTGGGTGCGCTTCGACATCGCCTATTATCTATTTGCACTTATCTTTGTCGCGTTTGAAGTCGATGTACTGTATATTCTACCCATCGCCGTAATCTACAATTCGGGTACCTACGCCTGGCGCGACTTCATCGAACTCACAATCTTCGTCGGCATTCTTTTTCTCGCCATCGTGTACGCCTGGAGCAAAGGCGTCTTGCACTGGAGAAGTCGATAATGGCACAAACAGAACTCCCTCTCGTGACAAGCGATCCCAAAGACATCGAAGAACTGCGCGAACAGGTTGGTCCACTGGTACACATGGACCTGCTGGAAAACCTGCTCAACCACGCCCGGTCCCGATCCCTGTGGCCCCTCACATTCGGCCTGGCCTGTTGCGCCATCGAAATGATGGCCGCGGGCGCAGCGCGCTTTGACCTCGACCGCATTGGCGCAGGCGTCTTTCGTCCGAGTGCGAGACAAGCCGATGTCATGATCCTCGCAGGCACAATCTCCCGCAAAATGGCGACACCCATCAAAACACTCTGGGACCAGATGCCATCGCCAAAATGGGCCATAGCAATGGGTGGCTGCACCATTGACGGCGGTCCCTTCAAGTATCCCGGACAATATGCCATTGTCGAAGGTGCAGACAAAATTGTGCCAGTTGATGTGTACGTACCGGGTTGTCCCCCGCGCCCCGAAGCACTCTTCGCCGCACTGTTCAAACTCGAAGAAAAAATCAGAGCCGGAAAGAAATTCAAGAAATGATCGCCGACAAACTCTCTTCACTCCTACTCGACACGACCGAGGCCAATTACGACGCGCGTGGCTTTCATGTACAACACACCGCTTCAGCCGACACCCTCCCCCAGATCTCAGAGGCATTCCTATCCGAAAATTTTCACCTCGAAATGATAACCTGTCAGGATCGACGTGAAAACGACGATAAGTTTCGCCTGATTTACCAGTTTAACCAATACGGCACGCCCCAACGGCATGTCATCCACGCCGACATAGCACCCGATGCAACAGCACCGAGTATTGCCAAAATCTTTCCCGCTGCCGACTGGTACGAACGCGAAATTTTCGACATGTATGGCGTCACCTTTGACGGACATCCCGACTTAAAACGCATCTTAATGGAAGAAGATTATTTTGGTCATCCCCTGCTCAAAGACTTCGTCGATCCCCCCAATCCCTATCGCAGCGAGGACGACGCGTAGAGCTTTATCCGCAGATGTACGCAGATATGCACGGATAATTAAAAGTATTCGCAAATACACGCGGATGAAAGGTGCTTAATGAACAGCCGATTTGAGGTCGAACAAGACCCAAAAAGTCGAGATACCTATTATCTCAACATGGGGCCTCAGCATCCCTCTACACACGGCGTCATGCGGATCAAACTGCACCTGAATGGAGAACGGATAATTTCGGCAGAACCCATTATCGGCTACGGGCATCGCGCACACGAAAAAATGGCCGAGAACCGCGACTACCTTCAGTTTTTGCCCAACCCGAGCCGCGTGGATTATCTCGGTGGCATGATCTACAACATAGGCTATTGTCAAGCCGTAGAACGCGCGATGGACATCGAAGTGCCAGAACGCGCCGAATACATCCGCATCTTATGCAATGAACTCAACCGCATCTCCAGCCACCTGCTCTGGCTGGGCACCTTTTTGATGGACCTGGGCGCATTTACCCCATTTCTATACGCCTTTGACGACCGTGAAAAAATCCTCGACATCCTCGACCGCATCACCGGGTCGCGCCTCACCTATTGTTACGCGCGATTTGGCGGCGTAATTCTCGACATCGACGATGTATTCCTCGATAATGTCTCCAACTTTTGCACCTACTTTGTAGAGCGATTAAAAGAATACGAAAAACTCGTCATCGGCAACGTCATCTTCCGCGAACGCACCATTGGCGTGGGTATCTTCGCACCCGACCTCGCTCAAAAATACGCCATAACAGGTCCCTGTCTGCGCGCCATGGGCCATGAAAACGACGTCCGCAAAGACGAACCTTACGGCATCTATGACCGCTTTGACTTTGACGTGCCCACGCAAACAGAAGGCGACTGCTTTGCCCGCACACTCGTTCGCATGGAAGAAATGCGCCAGAGCATTCGCATCATCGAACAAGCCGTAAACGACATGCCCGATGGTCTCTTTATCGCAGCCCGGGTGCCCAGACGCATCCGCCCGCCCGAAGGCGACTATTACTTCTGTGTCGAATCACCCCGGGGTAGCTTCGGCATGTACATCGCAAGCGACGGAAGCGACATCCCCTTTCGCCTCAAATTGCGAACCCCATCGTTCTCACATATCTCGGCCATGCCCGCCGTCATGGCAGGCACCATGCTCGCCGATGCCGTGGCTATTTTAGGCAGCATCGACATCGTCGTTCCCGAAATTGATAGATAGAGATCCACAAAGGACACGAAGAAACACGAAGAGAGGTGCTATGCTACATGATGTTGTTTCAGCCATCTATCGCGGTGACTACTTCATTGAAACAAGTTCGTTAAAAGATAACAGCGAATGATTGGTGAACCTATAATAAATAAAATAAATCAAATCCGCTGCGCTCATGTCGCCTTTTATCTGTGCGTGTTCTTATGTGGTTGCTTTTCGTCTGTCAGCTATGCTTCGTCCCCGCCAGCCAATGATGTGCATTTCTGTTTGCCGATCAATACCGAAGACATGCAGACACGCGGTAACATCTATGCAGCCACAAAGCACGCACTTAATCTGAATGTTGGCGAACCTCGCACCGTGAGGATGATCTACTTCTTGCCCAATGACCGTCCGTTTCGTGCTGACATGGTGCAAAAGATGAAAGATGAGATTCGCAAAGTCCAGACCTTTTATGCCGAACAGATGCAGGCACATGGGTATGGGAACAGAACTTTCCGCTTTGAAACCGATGCCGAGGGAGAACCGCTGGTTCATCGCGTGGCCGGTCAATACCCCGATCAATACTATCTCGACGATACCTGGGGTACTATACATAATGAGATTGCACAAGTATTTGATTTCAGAGAGAACCTTTATTGGGTAGTGATTGACAACAGTACAAATGCCATTGACGTTGCTGGTCAGCATGTAGAGGGAATCGGAATCAGATGGACAAAAAATAGTGGCTTTGCGTTGGTTTCTGGCAACTTTAGCTGGCAGTTGGTGGCCCATGAAATTGGTCACGCTTTCGGATTATGGCACGATTTTCTGTCTGGCACATACATGATGTCTTATGGTCCGGGACAAGATCGGTTATCTGCATGCAGTGCCGAATTTTTGGCCGTGCATCCCTATTTCAATCCCGATACCCAAACGGGTACAGGATCACCAAGCATCCGACTCATTTCTCCTGCGGGCTATCCCGAAGGAGCAAAAAATGTCTCTATCAAACTCGAAGTCAGCGATTCAGAAAAACTTCACCAAGTAATCATATTGGTTACAACAATAGAACCACATCGCGCTGCTGGATCCTACGAAGTGAAAACGTGTCGCGGCGTGCAAGGAGAAAAAGATGCCGTCATCGAATTTGATTACGATGGCATAATTCCATCTAATAACACCACAAGTCTTTCCAATCCTATTATCCATGATATTTTTGTTCAAGCCATCGATACTGCCGGAAATATCGGTTCTGTGCCTTTTAAGCTGAGGGAAGTTTCAATAGGACGACATAGTGCCACACTAAGACATACCGAGTATGTCCATTCTGTGGCGTTTTCTCTCAATGGTACAACCTTGGCTTCGGGGTTAGAAGATGGTAAGATCGCGTTGTGGGACATTACAACACAAAGAAATATCGCCACACTCGAAGGATATACCGGTCCGGTCCATTCGGTCGCATTCTCGCCTGATAGAACGATGATCGCCTCAGGGGCGTATAATAGAACGGTCACGTTGTGGGACATTACAACACAAAGAAATATCGCCACACTTGAAGGACATACAGATGCGGTCACCTTTGTCGCATTCTCACCAGATGGGACAACCCTTGCTTCGGGAGCATTGGATCAAACAGTCAAGCTATGGGACGTTGCAACACAAAGAAATATCGCCACACTCGAAGGACATACGGGACCGGTCCATTCGGTCGCATTCTCACCAGATGGGACATCACTTGCATCGGGGGCTTATGACAGAATGGTCAAGCTATGGGACATTACAACGCGGAGAAATATCGCCACACTCGAAGGACATACAGAT
This sequence comes from Candidatus Latescibacterota bacterium, assembly GCA_022822565.1. Classification (GTDB taxonomy): domain Bacteria; phylum Latescibacterota; class UBA2968; order UBA2968; family UBA2968; genus VXRD01. The sequence goes on along the minus strand of JAJEAX010000191.1, from coordinate 2,207 downwards.
GCGGTCACCTCTGTCGCATTCTCGCCCAATGGCACGGCCCTCGCTTCGGGATCAGGAGATAACACAGTCAAACTGTGGGACGTTGCAATGCAGAGAAATCTTGTTACATTTGAAGGACATACAGATGCGGTCACCTCTGTCGCATTCTCACCCGATGGGACATCACTTGCATCGGGAGGCGCGGATCAAAAAATCAGATTATGGAGCATTGCGGCGCAAGCAAATATCGCCACACTTGAAGGACATACGAGTGCAATCAATACAGTGGCGTTCTCACCTGATGGCAGAAATCTGGCTTCGGGATCGGCAGGCGGCGCAGTGCTACTGTGGTATGTACGCGAATTTACGCATCCGCGGCCTCATATATTGGTGAAAATCTCAGGGGATGGACAAGAAGGCGCGCCAGGCGAGGAATTAAATCCATTGGTCATTGAAGTAAGAGATCAGCACGGTTCTGCCTTACAAGGTGCCCAAGTTACATTTGCTGTCACCACCGGTGATGCGCGGTTCAATGGGCAATATACAGTTGCAAACGCAACCACCGATGCCAATGGTCGATCAGAAATTCTGCTGACACTGGGGAACCAGGCAGGGCAGAATACCGTTGAGGTGACAGTCACGGGAATTGAACAAGCGGTGACTTTTAACGCTGTGGTAGATGTAGATGTCAGTGTTGTGGATGTCGGTATTGCCGATTTTGATAGAGACGGTACGGTTGGCTTCGCTGACTTTTTGCTCTTTGTAGGACAATTTGGGTTGCGTCAGGGCAGTGTCGGGTATGACGCCCGGTATGATCTCGATGACGATGGTGCCATTGGTTTTGGTGATTTTCTAATTTTTGCCAGTGCCTTCGGCAAATCCGTGTCATCAAATTGACTACCTAAAAAACAAAGAATTGATCAAATTATAAAAAATGAAAACAGACGTCATCCAACTTTTTGAAAACCCCTATATCGCGCTCGGTGTAACCATAGCCGTCATCATGGCCTATTTGAGCGTCAACGCCATCATGTTGATCTGGCTCGAACGCAAACTCAGCGCGCGCATACAGCGCCGCATTGGCCCGCAGCGCGGACCCTTTGGCCTGATGCAACAAATTTTTGACATGGGCAAATTACTCAGCAAAGAACTCCTCACACCCGAACACGCCAACAAACTGCTCTATGTAATCGCGCCCATCCTGGTCTTTGCACCCGTCGTCGCGCTCTCGTCCCTCTTTCCCATTACGAGCACGTACATCTTTCACGACTTCAACATCGCCATTGTCCTGATCCTCGCCATCAGCGGCATCAACGTAATCGGCATATTCTTAGCTGGCTGGGGATCCAATAACAAATACGCCCTGCTCGGCGCAGTGCGCTCGGTCGCGCAAAATATCTCCTACGAAATTCCCCTCATCCTATCGGTCATCCCCATCGTCATGATAACCCGCACCATGTCGCTCTACGACATCACCCTCGCACAGGAAACCTATCCCTTTATACTGGTGCAACCCATTGCCCTGATCATCTTTATCATCTCGGCCACCGCCGAAACCAATCGCGCCCCCTTTGACATCCCCGAAGCGGAATCCGAACTCGTCGCCGGATTCCACACCGAATATTCCGGCATGCGCTTTGGCCTGTTCTTCTTTGCCGAATACTCCAACATGATCTTTGCATGTGCATTGGCAACCGTGCTCTTCCTGGGAGGATGGCGTGGACCTTTCCTGCCAGACGCCGCGTGGTTCTTCATCAAAGTCTATGCACTCATCGTCCTCATGATGTGGTTCCGCTGGACCTTTCCGCGGCTCCGTTTTGACCAACTCATGAAATTCGCCTGGGTAGTACTCGTCCCACTCTCGCTGATCAACCTGCTAATCACAACACTGATCTTGAAGATCGTTTAGAATTTGCATTTCAGAGGAAAATCCCATGGCTCTCATAAAAGAAATCCTCGACGGCACCAAAACGCTCCTGACTGGCCTGAAAGTCACACTGGACAACTTCCGCAAACCGCCCGTCACCTCGCAATATCCTATGGAAAAAATCGAGATGACGGAAGCGTTTCGCAATGTCATTGTCCTTATCGAAAAAGAAGACATCGGCTCGCACGACTGCATCGACTGCAAACTCTGTGAGCGCGTATGCCCCTCCTTCTGCATTTACCTCGACGGGGAACGCCCCGAAGGGTTAAGGCGCAAAAGATCGACCAAATTCGAAGTCGAT
>JAJEAX010000372.1 GCA_022822565.1 Candidatus Latescibacterota bacterium | reverse complement strand
GTGTCCTTTGGCTTCCCAAATACAATCCCAATCATCGTTGTAGGTGCGGCCTTCCCGCGATAGGATCAAGTCCCGTTTTGCACCCAGGGAGTTGACGAAGAAGAATGCGCCGGTTTGGCGGTCGTTATAAGTATCCAGAAGTATTTGCACATTGTCATCGCCCCACACTTCGGAATCGCGTCGCATGTTATTTGCCACGATTTTTTGCGGTTCAGAATCAAAACATTCAAATCCGAAGTAAATTTTTGTCCGGTCGTAAACAATACGGGCTGTTGTGCGTTCGGTGCTCGGCACCCAGTAGCCCGGATCGCGCTGGACAAATCCCTCAATGGGTTTTGCATTTTGCCACGCAGGGTCGTCCAAACGGCCGTCCATTTTGGGACCTTGATCCACGCGGGTGGCGTAAACAGCACGCGGTGCATCGCCAGAAGTCTGTGTGGTGACAACGCGAATGCGATCCGATACCTTTACTGGCGAGCCGTTTTCTTCGACTACGCGAGCTACGAGGACGTCGTCATCGAGCTTTTTAATGACCTGAAGCGTTGACCCATTATCCATCTGTAATTGGCTTCCCAGGGTCGCCGCTCCATTGAGTCCAGATACATAAGCGAGATCGCCCGTTATGTCTTTGATTATACCGGCTGTATCTTCACTTTCAGCCGACCGCGCGCAAATCGCTATACAGAAAAGCCCAAGCAAGCACGCTCTGATCATATTTTTGCTCCTGGATAGTGTTCTGTAGTCAGTCCCAACCCCGATGGGATGGCATTAAGTAAGTTTTTACTTACTTAATGTAATGTAATAAAAAATAAAATTTTTGCATCATTTTTTTCGCATAAGCGATCAGTACATATTGTCTTTTGTCGTGATCGGACACCAGCGGGCATTGAATAGATTGTGGAATAATATATCTCGTGCAGCAGGTGTGCCGATTTGCTGTAATACATAAGTAGCGTAAAAGCGGTTGTAGCGATTTTCGTCTTCGAGCATTTTTGACAGTGCTTCAACCGCAGTATCGCCCGATTCTCCACATTTTGCGAGGGTGAGGGCCGCGTTGCGGCGCACGCGATAGTCTTCATCGCCGAGTGCTTCTGCCAGATCGGAGAGTAGCTCTGGAGAAGAATCACCGATTGCGCCCAGTGCTTCGATTGCGTTGCGGCGCACCCACCAGTGATTGTCTTTTATCGCGGTTCTCAATGCGGGCACAGCAGCAATGGCGTTTGATCCGATATGTCCCAATACATTGGCAGCAACTGATCGTATCCACCAGTGATTGTCTGATAGTGTTTCTGTGAGGGCCGGGACCGCTGGTTTTCCTATGGTTGCGAGGGATAGAGCCGCGCATCCGCTCGTGGGATTTGTTCCATGGGCATTGTCCGGTGTTTTGGCTTCTGTTTCCTCAATTGTCGCGAGTGTTTCTTTTCGCATGGCGGCGACGAGATCAGGTACGGCTTCCGCGCCAAACTCGGCGAGTTTATACGCCGCGTCTAACCGTTCACTTTCCGTTCCATTTTTTAAGATTGGGATCAAATTTTTCATATTGCTCTCTGGTGTTTCGCGTTCTTTTTCTGCGTTTCCACACATCCAGTTCCACACGTCTTGTGATATGGCTGGATGCCGGTCTTCAATGCCCGGCGACCACGCGCGGCTCTGGTGATCCCAGGTGGGTTTTTGCGGTTCTTGTGTGCGCGCAAATTGGAATTTTAGCATGTACCGATTTTTATTGCTGATATTTTCGGTTGCGCGGTGCCAGGAATCGAAGTGGATTAGAGCTACTGTGCCCGCAGGTCCGCAAAATGCCCGCGCTTTTTCTTTCGTTTGTGCGGGATTTACATCGCTGATGGTTTTGTAGATTTGCATGCCGGGCAATACGCCCGAAGGTCCCATGTCCTCAGTTGTGTCTTGTGGAAAATAAAAAGCGAGTACCCAGTAGAATTGCGGGTGCCGCAAATTGTGATCATATACATAACAGTCTTTATGCCATCGCTGTCCGTTTCGCCCCGGGGGATTCAGGTGGCAATGTCGATGGGGGTTCAAGATGTATCCCGGTCCCAGTAAGCTGGTCAGTGCCCCTTTTACGTTGGGGTGTTCAAACACCTGTCCAATCTGTGGTATCCGGGGTAAGATGTTATTGCCGGGGTTGCCTTCTTTTTCAAAGACTGTCTCAATTTGATCGTGGATATTCGCGTGGAATGAGGGCGGATAATCCGCGTGAACTGTCATGCATCCATCTACGATAAATCGCTGTACCTCTTCATCATTCAATAACCGCATTGGATCAGCCATGGTGAGCCTCCTCAACCAAAAATTTCCAAAAATTTTGCAACGCTCGCTCTGAATCCGTCTTCATAAGTGCCGCTTTTAGGACGATAGACACTTTCGTAAGAGATCGCGCCCGCATACCCATCGCGTTTGAGCGCGTTTGCAATGGGTTCCAGATATGGCCCCACATCGCCTTCGCCCAGGGGATAGAATCCAACAGTGGCACGCGCAATATCGGCTTTTGCGTCTTTGATGTGAATATGACCGATATAATCGCGAATTTCATTGTAGGCATCGGGAAAGGGGATATCCGTACAGTACATTGTGTTGGGTATATCCCATAGCAGTTTGAGGTGGGAGCTACCCAATTCGCGGATCAATTTTCGCGCTAGAAATCCCGATGTTATCATGGCATTATTACCCGTTTCAACGACGAGTGTGACACCTTCTTCTTCGGCTATTTGAACGGGTACAGCCATTAGTTTTACCAGTTTATCCCACGCACCAGCCGTTACAATCCAGTCTTCCGCGCCGTTGTACCCAAATAGTATCATTTCTTTTTTGCAACTCATGATTCTGACAATATTTGTGCCGAGGGTTTTGGCAAGGGCGATGCACCGCCGCAATCCCGATACATGATCTTCAAATATGGCATCTCCCACTTCGGTCTGCAATACGGGCAAGCCGCCAAAGTTGTGCCGCGAGATGCATGAGACTTGCATGTCGCGCTGATCCAATAGTGCTTTTATGCGCGCTACTTGTTCGGGGCGCAAGTCATACACGACAAGTTCATGTCCGTTCTTCAAGATGTTCGCAGCCATCCCACTGCCCATATCTCCGACACCGATCAACCCAACACGCGCCATGTTTTTTCCTTTCCTGTCGAAAGCTACTCAAGATTTTGAAACCCGATCTTTTAACTGGTATGCAATCGCGTAAAATGCCATTGTGTTGCCCGTGCGATTTGGCTCGCTGCGATGATAGGTGTAATTTGAGAAGAAGAGGCCGTCGCCCGGTTTCATTTCGACCAGGACTTCAGGGGAGTAATCGATCTGATCCAGGGGGATGCGGTGGCGCTTAAACGGTTGGTATGTTTCGTCGCCATTCACATGGGATTTTCTGAACATCGGCGGGTCGTCGTAATAAGACTCGTGTGGTATGAGTTCCCAGCCGATATGGCTGCGCGGCATGACCGATAATGCGATGGCGTTCTTTCCGACTTCCTGCATCGGGATCCAGCAGTTGCAACCCAATTCTGGATCGATTTTCCAGTACCACGAGTCCTGGTGAAAATAACTGCATCCACCTTGCTCGGTGTCAATCCATCCGTGTTTAACCCCTATCTGATCTGTGAAGAGTTCCACATCGCCGCCCAAAACTCCCGCCATTGCGTTTGCCATATTGCTGTGTTCTGCGACCGCGGCAAATACCTCTTCTTCCAGGCCCGGACGTTGAATGCCCTTGGGCACTGGTTCGCCTGAAGAGGCGCGATATATTTCGGGATTGAGGACTTGAAATCTGCCCTTTTTCCAATCGGGTGGATGATCTATTATTTCCCGCACTCGCGCCCAGGCGTTCGCCATGAGTTCGGCGGGGATCAATCCCTCCACATGGCAGTATCCTTCTTCTCGATACTGTTGGATATATTGTTCGGTGACTGTGCTCATTCTTTTTCCTTTCAGTCGCTTATCCAGTGTCGGAACAGGGGTTTTGCGTTTTCTGGCAATTCCTCGTAAACACGGCGGGGTACAGGTTCTTGATCGTTGTCGGTCAAGCCGGTTTCATCCACCATCATTTTGCGTTCTTCAGATCCCGGCATCAATACGCGCGTGTTCAACCACCAGGGGGCATAGCGAACGACAACTGATACCCGGTCCTTTTGGGATTGATTGGGGGCGGTTGCGTGCCACATCCGACTGTCCAGCACGAGGACGCTTCCCGCTGGACCCGTTGCATTCATTTCCGTTGAATAAGGCGCGAGCGGATCCACATCTATATTTCCGGTTGGATTATTCGACCATCGGTGGCTGCCCGGCACGATTAATGTGCCGCCATTCTTATGGGTAAAGGGAGATAACATCCACAGGGTTGTGAGATGCATTACCGCATCTGGATAAGGTGCAAGCACATGCGCGGCGTTGATCTGGTTAAACGGCCAGTCTGCATGCCACCTGCCCCGAGGGTTGGCCGGGCGGTTGATGGTCGCTGAGACATAAGACACTTTGACAAAGGAGCCCAAAAGTGCTTCGAAGATAGCCATCAATCTCGCGTCTGCGAGATAGGGCGCGAGGGACTGGTCGTAGCGTATAAATCCCGGCACGTGTCCGATGCCTTGTTCTGCGGCTTTCGCTCTGCCGTGTATCCCGGTTGATTGCAATACGTGTTCGCGTATTGCATCTACCTCATTTTCCGGGATTACGCTTTCTATTACGGTCCAGCCGTCTCTCCGGATTCGGTTCAGGTCGGTATTCATTATTTGTCTCTCAAATATCAAATATGATGATCTGTCGGGCGACGTCGCCTGCGATCAGTGCCTTGAACGCATCGTCAATATCAGATAGGGAAATATTGTGTGAGATCATTTCGTCGAGTTTGAGATTGCCCATGAGATACATATCTACATACCGCGGCATATCTACGCGAAAGCGATTGGATCCCATGCTTGAGCCTTGAATTTTGCGCTCGCGCAAAAAGTTTTGTCCTGTAAGCTCAATTTTAACGCCTTCGGGAATCATGCCAATAATTGTGGCGGTGCCGCCTTCTTCGAGCATGTAAAAACACTGTTCCGCAGTCTGTTTTAAGCCGACGGCTTCAAAAGAGTACGCCACGCCTTTTCCGCCGGTCAGATCCATAATTTGTTCAACGGGGTCGCCATCGTTGGCATTGACCAGGTCTGTTGCACCCAATTCTCGGGCCAGTTGCAGTTTGGATGAGACGGTATCTACTGCAATAATACGCCCTGCACCGCCTATTCGCGCACCCTGCACGGCACTCAGTCCAATGCCACCACATCCGACAACGGCTATTGTGCTGCCCGCCTCTACTTTGGCGGTGTTGAGCGCAGCGCCAACGCCGGTTGTTACGCCACATCCTATCAGGGCGGCTTTGTCCAGTGGCATGTCTTCGCGGACTTTGCATACCGCATTTTCGTGTACCAGCAACTGTTCTGCATAAGAGGCGAGGTTGGCAAATTGGAAGAACGCTTGACCATCTTGAGATAGGCGCGGTTTATCTGTCTCTTTGCGCTGGGTTGATTCTCTGTCTTCACACAGATTTGGACGCCCGGTGGTGCAGTAGCGGCAATGCCCGCAAAAGACCGATAGACAGGTGATTACGTGGTCGCCGGGTTTTGTGTATGTCACGTCTGGACCGACCGCCTCTACAATGCCCGCTGATTCGTGGCCGAGTATGGCGGGTAGCTCACAGGTATAAAGTCCTTGTTGAAAGTGGACATCGCTGTGACAGACTCCCGCGGCGGCGGTGCGTATCAATACTTCGCGTCCGATTGGGTCGGCAATTTCGACATCTTCTACAGTAATTGGCTGATGCGCTTCGCGCAAAACAGCAGCTTTCATGGCGGACCTCCTGTTGTTATTTATCGACCCTCTTCTTCCCAGCGGCGAATCACAATTTTTGGATCAAAATAGGTGTTGTTCGGATAAAAATCGGGCAGCGATGAACGATTCCCCTGTCTCGCACCTTCCAGATGCAATAGGGCGAGGGGGAGCGCGGTATCGATATTTGTTTCGCCTTCCAGACTATCTGAGACAATCAGGCCGTTTACCTGATATTGCCGCAGCAATTGTTCTCCAAGAGAGGTGGCGGATTGCAATAGCGCATTATCGCCTGTTGCCGAGTGGAGTTCCAATAGGCCGAATAACGCGCAGGCATCGTTCTGTCCTTTGTTTACCCACGCTTCATTACTTGCAGGCGAACCACCAGATCCAAAATCCACAGGTGTACTTAAATCGCCCCAGCCCATTCCTTTGGCGAGGGAAAGAGCTATTTTTTGAAAACGCGCAATACCCGTCAGATGATATGCCCGCGCGTAAGATAAGAACATCAGTCCATTTGCAGGCACTTTTCTCAGTTTTGTGGGCGGGCAATAGCCGATTCCTTCATTGCTATTTTCGGGATAGAGGCGGGTGCCGTCATTGATTGCGGGATAAAAGCTGTGGTCATCGATATTATAACAGTGAGTTGCCAGGGCTGCTAAATCTGCGGTTACCACATCGAGAAATGCTTTGCCCTTTTCACTGCCCAGGGCTTCCGCTGCGTTGAGAAAGGTGACAGCGGCTCGCCCATATCGAGTTTGAATCACGCCATTGGTGATGATTGTTACTTCGTTGACATCTGTCCGTTCACTAAATGGCGGTTTGAACGATTCTCGCACCCGACAGGGATCGCGGTGATTAAACTGATATCCCGCCAATCCCGTCTCGGGATGTCGAATTTGGTCGTATCGGGAAAGTAGATGTTTTGCCCATTTCAAGGGTGTTTCATCATCCGAAAGTGCGTGTAGCATTGCCCCGCTCAGGATTAAATCGCTTCCCGTGTTGACAAAGGAGAGCGCGGTGTTTTCCACAATTGGCAATGGACCTCCTTCAAATTCTGCATCCCACTTTTCTTCCCACGGTTCGTAAATCCCATGCCGGTTAAAGAGCAAGGTGGGCCAATCCCAGATGTGTGCGTGCCAGACGGCTTTGACAAAGCGGTGTATGCGTTCGGGATGAACTTTATAGAGGTACGCATAATGCGGATAGACGCACTTCATTTCGTGATTGCCCAATACTGGTGCATCTGTTAAGAGGTCGTAGCTGGTGTGACCTCCCCAGTAGAACAGGTCGGATTCTGGGTCGTG
>JAJEAX010000142.1 GCA_022822565.1 Candidatus Latescibacterota bacterium | reverse complement strand
CGCCCGCTCCGCGATGGCGTTATCGCCGATTTTGATGTGACTGAGGAGATGCTGCGCTTTTTTATTTCTAAAGTGCAAACAAATAAACTGCTGGTCAGACCACGCGTTGTGATTTGTGTTCCTTCTGGTGTCACACCTGTTGAAATGCGCGCTGTAAGCGAGGCTGCCGATCGCGCAGGTGCCCGCGAAGTTTATTTGATAAAAGAGCCCATGGCCGCCGCGATTGGCGTTGGGTTGCCTATAAAAGATGCAGTGGGATCTATGGTCGTTGATATTGGCGGTGGAACAACGGAGATTGCAGTGATTGCACTGTCTGGCATTGTGACGTCGAGATCGATTAAAACAGCGGGCGATGAATTGACAGAAGTCATTGTGCAATTTCTCAAACGCAAACACAATCTGCTGGTGGGAAGCCGCAGTGCAGAGCAAATCAAGTGCGCTATTGGCACTGCTATAGGACTTGAAGAAGAACTGCAACATATGTGCCGTGGTCTGGAGATGGTGCAAGCGATTCCCAGAGTTATTAATGTGCATTCAAAAGAAATCAGGGAGGCATTGGCTGGTTCGGTAAATGCGATTGTTAACGCTGTGCGCCGAACACTCGAGCAGACCCCCCCCGAATTAGCCGCCGATATTCTCGACAATGGCATCATTTTAACAGGGGGTGGGGCATTGTTGCGTGGGCTAGATCGGCGATTGGTCAATGAGACGGGTTTGCCCGTTATGGTAGCCGATGATCCGTTGACCTGTGTGGTGCGAGGCACGGGTAAAGTCCTCGCAGATATCCATAGCTACAGGAACGTTTTGGAATAGCTATGCAACGCATTCGTGTTTTTTTACGTGCTCACCGTAAGGGAGTTGTGCTGAGCATTGCGATTTTTACGTCGTTGATATTGATGTTGTTCGACGCCTCAATACAGGCGCGATTCCCACATAGTGTTGCTCTTGGATTGATGTCTATTGGGCATCGTATCCTCGCCTGGCCGATAGGGCTTTCATCGCTACAATACGAAAATGAGGCTCTGCGCGATCAGAACTTGCGCCTTTCCCTCGAATTGCTCAAACTCAGAGAGGCTCAACTTGAAAATGCACGCCTCCATGCCTTGTTGCATTTCAAGTCGCAGCAGGCGGCTGAAAAATCTTATATCGTTGCGCGGGTGATTGCACGCAATCCCGCGAGAATTGCAAATACGATATTGATAGATGCCGGTGCAGATGAGGGGATACAGGCCCGCATGCCTGTTGTGACTGCGGATGGATTAGTGGGGCGTATCATGGAAGTGCACGGATATACTGCTATTGTGCAGTTGCTCATAGATCACAACTGTCGGGTCAGTGCCGTGGTGCAGCGACACAGTCGTGTAAGCGGTATTGTGTCTTTTGAGGATGGCACATTCTATTTGAAAAATGTGTCGCTTCGGGGGGATATTAAAGTCGGTGATCTGATCGTATCGTCCGGTTTGGGCGAACTGTTTCCAAAAGGGCTTTATGTGGGACAGGTCGTCAAAGTAGGTGACGATGAAGCACAGGGTTTATTTAGAGAAATCATTTTGGTGCCGGGCGTAAATTTCTATAATTTGGAAGAAGTCTTTGTGCTAAAGACCTCTTCGCAGATTAATAATTAAAGGTCATAATTGAATTGATTTTTTGAGTTCCCTGAGGGCAGTGCCTTCAGGGGATTTTTTGTAGTAGGTATCCAGAGGGAAGCATCCCGATATCATGCCATTTCGGGGGGCTGTGGTGCAGTCGCTAAAGGTCCGGCAGAGTTTGCGTTTGGACGTTTCGCCCTTTTGAAGCACATCTACGGGCAAGTCGGGATAGGATAGTACCATGCGCCCCAGGCCGATAAAATCTACCTTGCCATCGCGCACGAGCGTTTGGGCAACATGGGGCAAAAATTCCTGAAGATAGGAATAAGCCGTGCCGACGATGAGCAAATCGGAAAATTCTTTTTTGATTTGCGCCGTAATACTAACTTGACGTGCAACGCCCACGAGCGGATCTTCGGGGGGTTGATAGCCATCAGAAGGGGGGAAATAAGCGGGCCGCTGAATGTGGGGATTGTAGTAGGGACTGCCGGCTGAGAGGTTGACAAGCAAAATGTCGAGTTCGCGCAACAATTCGAGGAAGCGACAGGTTTCGGCGATATTTGCGGCTATGGGATTGTCTTCATCGATACCAAATCCGTATTTATAGGGCAGGTATTCAGAAAAATCTTCGGGAATGCCCGGTCCGAGTTTTTTGCCTTCGGAGAGTTCGGGGTCGGGGTAAAAAGGCACAAAGTCGAATGCGCTGAGGCGCACACCGATTTTGAGATCGGGACAATCGGCGCGAATGCCCGCGACGATTTCTCGAAGAAATCGCGTTCGGTTTTCAAATGAGCCGCCATAAGGTCCCGGTCGGGTAAAGGCACTCAAAAATTCGTGGCCGAGATAACCGTGGCAGTGTTTGACATCGACAAATTGATACCCGAGATCACACGCCATGCGTGCGGCGCTGTGATAGTCGTCAATCAGGCTTTTGATTTCGTCGTCGGACAGCACTGGGGCGTCTGAGTCAATGCCAAATTTACGGTCGAGGATCGGATGGCGATACACAATGCGGGGTTCGAGTTTGATTTTGTCATTGGGTCTGCAAAAACGGCCCGAGTGGGTCAATTGAAGACCAATGAGAAGGTCATCGGTGTCGCCGATATGTGTGCGGTGTGCCGATAGGAGTTCTTCGCGGAGTTTGCCCAGGCCTGCTTTGGTATGTTCGGCTGCAAAGAGTTGATTGGGATTTGCGCGTCCTTCAGGGCGCACGGCAACCGCTTCGCCGCCCCATATCAATTTTGCACCGCTCAGCCCAAAATTGTGCCATCTCCGAAGGGTATATTCCGAGGGATTGCCATCGTTTTCGCCATCCCAGCCTTCCATGGGATGGATGCAGAAGCGATTGCCAATGCGAAAGCCCTGACACTCGCTTGTTTGGGCAAGTGGAGATTCTGGTGCTTTGAGAATTTCGTCATCGCAGGGGAGGTCAATCCCCAGGCTGTTGACATGTGCTTTGAATGATTCGACAGTTTTGTGATGTCCGATGCGCTGGTATTTTGCCAGAGGCATTGGCACTCCTTGGGCGAAATGGTTTGCATTATATGCCTTAGAAAGCTATGAATATACCAAAGGATGTTTTGGGAAGCAATGTTTCTGAAAGGAGTCACTATGGCAGTAGAGAATTATGTTCAGATTGTCGTGCCTGGCGATGAGCCGGTACAGATTGCGGGATCACCCCATCTCGAACGATTGGCGAGTTATGGCGATGTGACGCTTTACGATACGCGACCCGTGTCATTGAAAGAAAAGGTCGAACGAGTAAAAGACGCCGATGTGATTATGAACACGCGCGGTGCTGTGACGTGGGGCGAGCAAGAGTTTAGCCAATTGCCAAAGTTGAAAATGATTACGACGTGTTCTATTGGCACAGATATGTTCGATCTGGCGGCTGCAAAAAAACATGGGATCGTGATATGCAACCAGCCGGGCAGAACAGCACCTGTTGTGGCAGAGCACATGTTTGGCCTGATGTTCGCCGTTGCAAAACGCGCTGCATATTTGACCACAGAGATGAAAAATGGGAACTGGCCCCGGCGAGATAATGTGATGCTTCAGGGCAAAACCCTGGGGATTATTGGCGCGGGCAATATCGGTGCGGAGATGGCGCGACTTGCCCGAGCGATTGGCATGGAGGTGGTTGCGTGGACATTTCATCCGTCATCTGAACGGGCGGAAAAACTCGGCGTGCGATTTGTCGAGTTAGATACACTGCTCGAAACTTCTGATGTTGTAAGTTTGCACGTGGCGTTGACAGATGATACCAGGGAGATGATCGGCGAGGCCGAGTTGAAAAAGATGAAAGCAGATGCGCTATTGCTGAATGGCGCGCGCGGCGCAGTGGTTGATACGGACGCACTGGTCAATGCGTTAAACAGTGGGTATATCGGCGGAGCGGGTATCGATGTGTACGAGGAAGAACCGACACCGCCCGATCATCCCCTTTTTGCGTGTGAACAGGTGGTGCTTACGCCGCACTGTGCAGACATGACGCCCGAAGGTGTCGATCTGCTCAATAGCGGCGCAGTGGAGAATGTGATCGCATTTTTAGAGGGGCGAACGCAAAATGCGGTGACTTAAAAGTATCCGCAGATGAACGCAGATGAGCGCAGATAAATGCAGATGGGTGCTGTGCTCGTTGAACCTGTCGCATTATTTCGCTTCGATATACCCCTCTCGGGCCAGGAGTTCGGCCATCAGGACAGCGCCGCCTGCCGCACCGCGTACAGTATTGTGACTGAGGGCGATGAATTTGTAATCGAAGAGATTGTCTTGGCGCAAGCGGCCGAGTGTAATGCCCATGCCATTTTCAGCATCGCGGTCTAAGCGCGTCTGCGGGCGGTCATCGCCTTCGATGTACGCGAGAAATGTTTTGGGCGAGGAGGGCAGTCCTTTAACTCGGCGGTCGCCTTCAAAGGCTTGCCAGCGCGAGAGGATGTCTTCTATCGTGGGTTTTTTATCAAAGGATACGGATACGGCGGCCATGTGGCCATCTGTAACGGGAACCCGAACGCATTGGGCTGAAATGATCGGACTGCGCCTGGGCACAATTTCATCTTTGACGATTTTGCCCCAGATTTTGTGGGGTTCGTTTTCGCTTTTGTCTTCTTCACCACCGATATAGGGGATGACGTTATCTGTCATTTCTGGCCATGTTTCAAAGGTTTTTCCCGCACCGGAAATGGCCTGATATGTGCATATAGAGGCACTCGAAGGCCCAAATTCTGACAATGCGTGAAAAGCCGGTACATAAGGCTGAATGGAGCAATTGGGTTTTACGGCAATAAAACCGCGTTGGACACCCAGACGTTTGCGCTGCTCTGGAATGATTTCTGCGTGCTCTGGATTGATTTCTGGCATAAGAATAGGCACATCGGGGGTCCAGCGGTGCGCCGAATTATTGGAGATGACCGGGGTTTCCGCTTTTGCGTAAGCTTCTTCGAGTTTGAAAATCTCCTCTTTTTCCATGTCGAGCGCGCAACAGACGAAATCGACTTGTGATGCGATGGTATCAATCTCGCGCACATCTTGCACGACGAGATCGGACACCGTTGCGGGAATGGGAATATCGCGTTGCGTCCATCGGCCTTTTACAGCTTCCCGATAGGTTTTGCCAGCAGAGCGAGGGCTGGCGGCGATGGCGGCGATTTCAAAATAGGGATGATCGGCGAGCAATGTGACAAAGCGCTGCCCGACCATGCCGGTTGCTCCGAGAACTCCTACTTTGAGTCTGGACATCGGTTTTTCCTTTCTGCGGATCTTGAACCACAGATGAACACAGATGGACACAGATGCATACAGATAAACGATTTAGGCTACCATATCTCCGTGAGTGCTGTGATTACATAAAATAAAAAAACAGCCGGTTGCCAGAGTAGAAGCACGCCGACTGCATATAGCAGAGACTGCCCACAAGAGAGTGCTCCACGGGATCGCTTCCCGTGACAGTTCAGCAGATGTTATCTGCTGCCCCAGCCAAATGCCTTGCGGAGGGCATTTGACTTCGGCATCTCAACCCTTTCATCTGGCCTGTAGATCCGCCTTTTTATGCCAGATTACTGATGATGAGATGCGCCTCTACTCTTGGAGGGAAGAAACTTCACATATTCTTTATTTTTTGTCAACCTGAAAATGGAATATGTCACTGATATTGACAGGCGAAGAATCTCAGATTATCATAATGGGATGGAGATAGATCAATCCATGTTTGCATCACACAAGGAGAATTTTATGAATATGGTCGTGATTTGTTGCGATACGTTTCGTGCAGATATTGTTGGAGTGGGTAAAAAGTTGAGTCATGTTAAAACGCCTCATTTGGATCAACTGGCTTCTGATGGCTTGACTTTTGATCGCTGTTTTGCAGAGGGTTTACCGACGATTCCGTTTCGGCGGTGCGTGTTTACGGGTATCCCGTCTTTTCCCTGGCGGTTCGATACGCCGAATGAAGGATTACAGCCAGCAGGCTCTGGCTGGCATCCGATTCCGCCAGATCAGGATACGCTCGCGGAACGCCTGCACGATGCTGGTTTTGTTACGGGTCTGGTCGCAGATACCTATCACATGTTTAAGCCGACGCAGAATTTCACGCGGGGGTTTTTGTCGTGGCGATTTATTCGCGGGCAGGAACAAGATAACTATCGTTCGGGGCCGCTGTCGCGTATCGATCTGGCAGCGCATGTGCGGGATGGAGATGCAGATCCCAGGAAACATGCGGTAATGGTTCAGTATTTGCTCAATATGCTGGATCGGCAGGAGGGCGAAGAGAATTATCTCGCTGCCCAGGTGTTTCGCGAGGCATCGCAATGGGTGGAGGACAATAGGGGCAACAAGCCGTTTTTCCTGTGGATTGACAGCTTTAGTCCACACGAGTTATGGGATCCACCCAGGCAGTATGCCGATGCTTATTTTTCTGATCCTTCGGTGAAGGATTATATCCACCATAGAGTCTTACCCCTGAGCGAGGCGACAGATGCGGAAATCGAGCGCACAAAAGCATTGTATATGGGCTATGTTACGTTTGTAGATCGCTGGATTGGGCATTTGCTGGAAACGATTGACCGACTGAATCTGAGGGATGATACGGCGGTGATGTTTATATCCGATCACGGCACGCAATTGATGGATAGGGGGCGGTTTGGCAAGGGCGGTGACACGCTATTTCCCTTTAATACGCAGATCAATTGGATCGTTCGCCATCCGGATGGCCCGCGCGGACAGCAGTCGGATATCTGGGCGCAAAATCAGGATATTACGCCGACGATTCTCAATATGCTGGGCGTTGACTATGAAGATATGGATGGGGCAGATGCCTGGGCAAGTGCAACGGGGGCGTGTGAACCGGCTCGGGATTACATCACAACGGGATGGGCAACGAGTTTTAATGTGCGGGATGATCGCTACAGCGTACACATGGATGTGGGGACAAGGTCTCCTGAGGCTACGGTTTACGATCTGAGCGTGGATGCCGATGAGGAAAATCCTCTGAGTGATCCACCCCGCGAGGTCGTCGCGCAGGCATTGGAACGGGCGCGTACTGTGATTGGTGATTTTCCCGATGTGTTTAGTGCGTATAAACAAAGACATCCGGCCCGGGCAATGCGGACGTTTATGAATAAGTATAATCTTGGGACATAAGGGGCGGGACTTGAACTACATCGTTGAACAACATCCCGATCACCACCGGCTGCATCACATCACAATCGATGCCGATGCCGCAGCGGCATTTGTGCGCGAAGTGGGAGATCTTTCGGAGCAGCGATTGACTTATGTGCCGTATCTGAGATTGATCGCTGCCGATTGTCTCCAAAATATCGTCGGTGGTGATTTCGCTGAGCACATCAATGCGCTCGTTCGAGACCGCGATACAGGAGGTTTTACTGTTGCGGCTGAAGGTGGATTTGAGACGATGGATCAGCGCGTTGCTTTTGGGACGGCTGTTTCGCATGCGATCGGGATTCCCAATTTTGACGATATGACGGGAAATTATTACGCATGTTTTGAAGTGAAGGATACGGATAGTAGCGATTCGTATTTGCGGCAGGCGTATCGCCTGTTCACGCTCCATACCGATGGCACGTATGTCCGCGAGCGCACGGACTGGATTTTGATGATGAAGATGGCGGAGCACGATGCGGTGGGGGGAGAGTCACGACTGCTGCATCTGGATGATTGGGAGGCATTAGAGCACTTTGCCAGCCACCCGCTGGCCTCTTTGCCCCTGATCTATCAGTCGCCGCCGAGTAAAAATTATCCCGTTGTGATTGAAAAAACAACGTTCTACGAGCAAGACGGCAAGGCGTGTGTGTGTTTTATCGATCAGTTTGTCTATCCCGAGACCATTGAACAGGGGCGATATCTGCGCGATCTTTCCGATTCAATGGAAGCGTCGCAGGGAGTGGTCTCACTGCCCTTGCGGCCCGATCATCTCGTGGTACTCAACAACCATTTCTGGCTGCACGGACGCGAGGCGTTTGAGAAAAATCCCAATCTCTATCGCTTGCTCATGAGGCAGAGGGGGTATTTCAGGAAGGAAAATGCTTAAAAATTCGGCACTGGCGAGCAGTTTTTTTGTCGAGCGAGTTCGAGTTGGGACGTTGGTTGTTTGAGATTGGGGAATCACGTCACGCATCCAATGCTTGCTCAAATGCCTCGATAAATGATGCTATTCGAAACTTTCCAATGTCAGAATTAGATGCTCCGGAAAGTCAGGAGGTAAGCTTGTTCGATATCGTTTTTCGCTGGTCAACCAGATACAATCAAGTTTGTTTGCCAGGACGATATAAGTCGCATCATAAAATCCGCGATTAAAGCGGATTGCAAAATTGTTTGTCGATCTTGTACGCTCAAATCACAAAATACAATTGGCAATTCAGAGAATGTTCGATACGCTTCTATTGCTTGCTCTGTTTCGATACGCCGCCTACCACTGCGCTGTGCTCGGGTGATAATGTGCCCTAATTCATACTCGAGAATATGCGGTGCATAAAATACGATCTCTTTGGCTAAGAACCGAATGAGAAACGTCTCTGCAATATCTACCACGTCTTCGTCGTTTAAGAACCACTTAGCAGCAACTGACGCATCTAAAACGTATCTTTCATTGATCATTTAACCGCCTTAAAATCGCACCAGAATTTACTACCACAGGACCAATAGCTTTCCGAATCTTTTTTATTCGATTAAATAATTTTTTTTCTGGTGCGTTCAGTTTGCGTATATCGCCTCGAATGAGTGGCCGTGTTGTCATCTGTTCAGGCATATTGTTTCTCCTTTGCTTGCTACTAATTTACGGACTTTCCAATTATTCTTCAACCTGATTAACGATTGCCTATAATTCTGCGGATGCTAAAAATTCGGCACTGGAAAATCTGGTAGCGGCGTATTTCGGATCATTTCCCATTCTGCGCGGAGGTCGTTGAGCCAGGGAGGAAGGGTTTGGAGGCGCGATTCGAGTTGGGCTTCGAAGAGCGATTCTGGTTCGACTGGGCTGCCGTTAGATTCAAGGACCTGGAGGGTGCGTTCATTAAACGTGGCGGGGTCGCCGTGCAAGCCGACGATAATGGGCTGCACGAATCGGTCGCGTGCGTCGCCCGGTTGCCAAAAATCGTAGTGTCTCAGAATGCCTCGATGTTTGAAATTCCAGAGCACATAATGTTTGAGGTGATTGGGATAATTGGCGAGAGACGCGCCGCTGCCATACAGGATACCGCCATTGACGCGGTCGAGCAGGTTGGCATAGGGTTGCGCACCGTGGGCATCGATGCGCTGATTGGGACGCATGTCATATCGCCAGTACACGGTTCCTGCTGAGCGACTGCTCGTGCCCGGTCCGTGCCAGTGGCCTGCGAGGTCTTCTGAAAGCCCGATCCATACGCCATAACCGCCATTGCTGGCAATAGATGAATGGCCCAGATTTCCGCCCTGTGTGACGTGATACACGGATATGGCAGAACTCAAACCGATGTGAAGGGCGCGATTGCAATTGATAAATGATGTGCGCCGGATCCAGGAATTGACGCATCGGTTGAGCCGGAGCAAACTCCAGCCGCCATCGTGGATAGCGTCTTTGTGGTGGACAAATTCATCCAACCACGAGCCGTGAAAACTGATGTCTTCAATGCCAATTTCCTCGAGGTGCTGATATTCGCGCACGGTCCAGTTATACGTGTGGTTGACATCGGTGTGCAGAGGTTCATTGAGGCGAATCCGATTGCCCTGTATTTCGGCAATGCTGTGCTTTTCTCGCACTTGTATCCCGTTGGTCAACATGGTCGTCCAGATGGATTCTACCGAGTAGGGCGCGAGAAATTCCGAGATGGCTGCGGTGCTGTTCATATAGAGCGTAATCCATTGACCGGGAAAGAGCCTGGAAGCATCGGCTACTGTGATATAGAAGGTTTCTCGATCCGCACTTTCCGCAATGGACGTCAGGGATCTATCGCTTGTATTGCGGGGTTGGAAAATGAACATATAGGGCGATGTCCACAGTTGTTCGGGATTGAGTGGCGGCATGTAGTTCACCTGCCTGATGATTGTGCCTCCGCTTCGACTACCGCTTCCTCTGAGGATGATATTGCTGCTGCGGATGTAGATGGGCTGGTTGTTGTCGGTGCTGGTATTGACGAGAAATTCGCCCGGTGGGAAGAAGACAATGCCGCCGTTGTTTTGCTCGGCTGCGGTAATAGCGCGTACGATGGCGGCCTGATCGGAAAGGCCATCGTTGGGGACGGCGCCGTAAGCTGTGACGTCGAATATGTCGCCCTGGATATCGGGAACGGGTTTGTCAAAGTAGTGATAGCCCGCGTAGGAAAAATCGGGCAAAATGGGTTCTGTAGCGTTCTCTTTGGCTGCTACAAACTGTGTCCAGGTGCGTGCAGGACCACTCTGAGGTAAGTAGGATATCCAACTGCTTCGCGTTTGGATATAATCTGCAACCTGCGCCCAAATTGGGATGGGATGTGTACTGGTGGGATCGCGTGAGGTGAGGAGGGATTTGGGGATTGGCACGCGAATCCAGGTTATTCCCGCTTCAATGGTCTGTGTCAACAGAGTCTGAGTTTCGGTTCCTACCGCAACGCTCAATGGTTGTGCGGTGTGGTTTTCAAATGCGATGGGTATGTACCACTGCGTGCCGTCAGATCCGAATCCAGCGACGAAAGTGAGAAAATCCCCAAAACCGATTTGTCCGTCAAAATTGAGATCGTAGAGGGGATCGTATTCTGTATTGGTCTGCGTTGCTCCAAATTTCTGGGCAAAAAGAAGAAAATCAGTAAAGCCAACGGCTCCGTTGCCATCAAAATCGAGATGTGTAATGGAGCCAGTTTTTTCCTGTATTGGCGCGTCAACTTGCCAGGAAAAGGTCTGATCGACTGTTGCAATATGGTCGATGAGCAGGCGTGTATTTGAACTTTGACTGGTTTCGGTTCTAAATGTGATGTATCGCCTGTTGTAATCGGGTTCTCCTCCCCACCTGTCGTATTGGGGGTTTGCCAGTTCTACGGTGGCGAGTTGCCACCCTTGAGGAGGTATTTGTCCCTCCCAGATTGTATATACGGCTTCCCAGCCGCCGACCAAGGGATAGTTGCGAACTTTGATTTTGAGGTCCCGCAGACCATTGCCTTCTGCTTTCCACCAGAAGCTCAAACTGTGTTTTTGGGAGATGTCCTGTCCTGTGCTAAAAAAATTGTAGGTGAAAAATCCCGTCTGACCTGCCGGCAGGGAAGCGGAGATGGCAAAGCGACCCTCTGGCGCGTCTTTGGACAATTGTAAGCCACTGGACCATCCGGAAAGATTGTCGCAATAGGTCAGCGTTTGCACCGGATCGGTGGCAAAGCAAGCACAGGCCCATAGCAATACAATTGTGAAGGTGATAATTGGTCGCATGGCGTTTTCCTGTGAAGTGCCAAAAAAAATAGGGGCTGGACAAGATGACCACAACTCGCTATAATATAATAATGATTTTATCTTTTGAGAAGGGGCACCACAATGGCAACCGTTGAAGAGAGACAAGCGGAATTGAAAGGTCAGTTTGATCAGTTTTCACATCGGCAACAACGCCTTGAGACAGAAGTAGATAATACGCGCAGCGAATTGACTCAGGCCATTTCAGATTTGAGACACTCTATTGACAGATTGCGACAAGATTTTGGCAATGCCCAAAAGTGGCAATGGTCTTGTTTTGTCGCCGTGATTATTGCTTCATGTGCTGTTGTCGGTCTGCTGTTCAATGTGTTTGGTCAATGACTGGAAACACTTTTTTTTTTGCCCTTGTGCCTCTCGGCGCAGGGGTTTTTTATTTTGGACTGACAATTGTTCACTGGCAGTTTGACATGATATGCCAAAAATTATGCTCTGTCTGTGCCATATTATCAGGTTTAGAGACGCGCAGGACGCTGAGAAAAACCGAGGGGATAAATTTTAAAACATTTATTTACAATATGTTATTTAAATTTTTTGAGAAAACAAAATATTGTGGCACGGGAGTTGCAACAGAAATAGGGCGAGACACGTAAGCAACCAACAACCCAATAACAGGAGGTATTGAGATGGCACTTATTCGTTGGCAACCCCGAGAGTCTCGTGGAATTCAGCGCGAGATTGACACCCTCGTGAACAAGTTCTGGGGCGACCCACACACCTGGCACGGCACGGGCTGGCATCCGAGTGTGGATGTGGCAGAATCGGAGAACGAATTTACTGTTTACGCCGAATTGCCCGGGATGAACAAGGAAGATATCAAGGTGACGCTCGAAGACAATATGCTCACGATTGAAGGCGAGCGGAAGCGCACAGCAGAGAAGGAGAACGCACAGGTTCACCGCAGTGAACGCTTCTACGGAACGTTCAAACGAGCCTTCACGCTGAGTTCAGAGATCAATTCCGCCAAGGTTTCGGCGGATTATAAGGATGGGATTTTGACCCTCACTTTGCCCAAATCTGAAGCGGCAAAACCTCGGCAGATCGATGTCGCGGTATCGTAATTGAGTGAGCTCGTCAATTGTCGGGCCATCTCGCAAGGGCGGGATGGCCCTTTTTTATGGAAAAAAACAAAATGGATATGAACAAATTGACACAGAAATCGCAGGAGGCCGTGCAACAAGCACAAGCTATAGCACTGCGATATGGACATCAGGAGGTGGATGGAGAACATTTACTTGCCAGCTTGCTCGCGCAGGATGACGGCTTAGTCCCCCGTATGCTTACACGCATGCAAATAGATGGCGATGTCCTGAAATCGGAACTTGAAAAGGAATTGGCGCGGCTACCGAAAGTTTCTGGACCAGGCGTTGAACAGGACAAAATTTATGTGACGCAGCGTTTCCAGAAACTGTTTCTATCTGCTCAGACCGAAGCTGAAAGGTTGAAGGATGAATATGTTTCAGTAGAGCATCTGGTGTTGGCACTGATCGGCGAGGGAGATGAAACGCCAGCAGGGCGCATTCTGAAGCAGTTTAATATTACGCGGGATAATATTCTATCTATTTTAACGCAGATTCGCGGCAATCAGCGGGTGACGAGTGCCAACCCGGAGGTGGCTTATGAGGCACTTGAAAAATACGGTGTTGATCTGGTTGCCGAAGCGCGTTCGGGCAAATTGGATCCCGTGATTGGGCGCGATGAAGAAATTCGCCGCGTGATTCGCATTTTGTCCCGCAAGACCAAGAATAACCCGGTGCTAATTGGTGAACCCGGTGTGGGCAAGACCGCGATTATCGAAGGGCTGGCGCAGAGAATTGTGCGGGGCGATGTGCCCGAATGGCTTAAAGATCGGTCGGTTTTTTCACTGGATATGGGTGCGTTGATGGCCGGTGCGAAATATCGAGGCGAATTTGAAGAGCGTTTGAAGGCTGTTTTGAATGAGATCAAACAGAGCGACGGTCATATTTTGTTATTTATTGACGAGGTTCACACGATTGTGGGCGCGGGTAAGACGGAGGGATCTACGGATGCGGGCAATATGCTCAAACCAATGCTGGCGCGAGGCGAATTGCACTGTATTGGTGCGACAACGCTCGACGAGCACCGCCAGTATCTCGAAAAAGACGCTGCTCTGGAGCGGCGCTTCCAACCCGTGATGGTCGATGCGCCATCTGTCGAGGATTCTATTTCGATTCTGCGGGGTTTGCGCGAGCGATTTGAGATTCACCACGGAGTGGGGATTCAGGATAATGCGCTGGTCAATGCCGTGGTGTTATCAGATCGATATATTTCGGATCGTTTTTTGCCCGATAAGGCGATTGATCTGGTAGATGAAGCGTGTGCAATGGTGCGGACAGAGATCGACTCCCTGCCTTCGGAACTGGATGCTGTGACCCGTCGCGTGATGCAGTTCGAGATTGAGGAAGCCGCGTTGAAGAAGGAAAAGGACGAGTCGAGTCGGGAGCGGTTGCAGACACTTCAGAAAGAGTTAGCGGATTTGAGGGATCAGGCAGATGCGATGCGCGTGCAGTGGGAGAATGAAAAGCAAGAACTGGATGAGGTGCGAACTTTGCGAGAGGAGATTGAGCAGACGAAACGCGAGATCGAAGAGGCGGAGCGACAGTACGACCTCAACCGCGCCGCAGAGTTGAAACACGGCACATTGCCCGATTTGGAACGGCAACTCAAAACCGTCGAAGATTCTCAAACGATGGATAATCGGTTGTTGCGCGAAGAGGTGACTGAAGAGGAAATCGCCGAGATCACGTCGCGGTGGACGGGTATTCCGGTGACGCGATTGGTCGAGGGAGAGCGCGAGAAACTGCTGCGATTGGACGATATTTTGCACGAGCGCGTCGTCGGACAGGATGAGGCGGTTTCTCTGGTGGCCGATGCGGTGATTCGGGCGCGTGCGGGGATCAAGGATCCGCGGCGTCCCATCGGTTCATTCGTTTTTTTAGGCCCATCCGGCGTTGGCAAGACCGAACTCGCACGCACGCTATCAGAAGCACTTTTTGATAGCGAAGAGAGTATGATTCGCATTGATATGAGCGAGTATATGGAAAAACACGCGGTGTCGCGTTTGATCGGCGCGCCCCCCGGCTACATCGGTTACGACGAAGGCGGGCAATTGACGGAAGCGGTGCGCCGCAAACCGTATTCGGTAATTTTGTTCGACGAGATAGAAAAGGCACACGGCGATGTTTTCAATATTTTGCTTCAGTTGCTCGACGACGGCCGCTTGACAGATGCACAGGGGCATGTTGTGGATTTTAAGAATACGGTGGTGATTATGACGTCAAATATCGGTTCGCCGTATTTGCTCGAGGGCGTGACCGATGATGGCGAAATCCGCGAATCTGCACGCGATGCTGTGATGGCGGAATTGAGACAGCAGTTCAGACCCGAATTTCTCAACCGTATAGACGATGTGGTGCTATTTAAGCCGCTGTTGTTGTCGGAAATCGCCAAAATTGTGGATCTGCTTATTGTGGATTTGCGTAACCGTTTGTCCGACAGACAGATTGACCTTACCCTTACAGAGGAGGCAAAAGGGTTTATCGCTCAAACAGGATTTGATCCAGTATTTGGTGCGCGCCCTCTCAAACGGTTTTTACAGCACGAGTTGGAGACGCGCATTGGACGGGCGTTGATCAGTGGCGATATATCGGGCGGTGCGCAGATTGAGGTGGATGTAGCAGAGGATGAGTTGGTGGTTAAAGGCGCGGGAGGTGGGGAGTAAGAAGGGAGGAGTATATATGATTAAGCCCGGGTAAGCTTCTGGAGAAGTTTATTCGGGCTTTTGTTTTATCCATCGCCTTTTCCTCTTTACTCATGTTATTCTGTGCTGTATCATTTGGAATCACATAGCAAAACAATCCATAGGTGGCTTTTGCGATGTACTGAGAGCGGCAACTCTCTCAGCATCCGTGTTTATCGGTGTTCATCTGTGGTTGCTTTTGATTTTTAAATTCATTTGAGGAGGTATTCATGGCAGAAAGAGTAAAAGTGGCCGCTTTGGGGCTGGCGCACGATCATGTGTGGTCAAATTTGCGGGCACTCAAAGCGTTGGATAACGCCGTGCTGGTGGCTGGTGCAGATGGCAATGCAGAGTTGCGAGAAAAATTTGTCGAAGCTACTGGTTGTGAAGTGGTATATGATGATTTTGAAGCGTTGCTGGACAATGAGGAGCCGGATGCGGTATTTGTATTTACTCCGACAGCGCATCATGCCGATGTTGTGGAATTGTGTGCGCCGCGCGGGATTCATGTGATGGTTGAAAAACCGATGGCGGCGACCTTAGAGCAAGCGGATCGCATGTTGACGGCTGCGCGAAAGGCGGGGACGGTGTTGATGGTCAATTGGCCGACGGCGTGGAATCGCGGCATCCGCACGGCTTATCGCCTGGTGCGAGAAGGTGCGATCGGCCAGGTGTGGCAACTGTTGTGGCGCGGTGGGCATTGTGGACCGGATGAGTTGGGTTGTTCCGAGCATTTTTGCGATTTCCTATTTGATAGTCATCTCAATGGCGCAGGTGCTTTTAACGATTACGGGGGGTATGGCGCGAGTTTGTGCGTGTTGTTTTTGGGGCGGCCAAATCGCGTGGTGGGAATGGCGGGGCGGCTGTTGAAAACGCATTTGCCCGTAGATGATAATGGAATGATGATTTTGCGCTATCCAAATGCGATGTGCCGGTTGGAGATGACATGGACAGAAGCCGTGCCGAACAAGCCTCCGCACGATTTGATGTTACACGGAACGGAAGGGACGATTATTGCGGGAAGTGAGGTTGTTTTGTACACGCGCGGTAGTAAAGATGGCAAGACAATTGCGCCAGATGCATTGCCCGAAGGGGAGAATAATGCTTCCGAGCATTTTATTCATTGTATTCAATCTGGCGCATCGCCCGGTTTTGTGACTTGTGCGGATTTGTCGCGCAATGCACAGGAAATTATGGAGGCGGGGCTTATTTCTGCGACCAATGGCATTGCCATGGCATTGCCCATTGAAGATCATTTGTTCAGGGAGTAAGGGGATGCGGTGGTTTATTATCGTCGTATTTACTATTGCTTTTGCCACTCAAAGCGGGGCGCAAGAAAATGTGATTAATCGAGACAGCCTCGCGGTTTTACTGGCTGAAGCCCCGGTTGATATGTTGGTCGCCAAAATGGGTGACTCTCTATTTTTGCCCCCAGAGGGTAAGGCACGTATTTTGCGCGATGATTATGGCGTACCACATATTTATGGGCGCACAGATGTAGATGTCGCATTTGGTTTTGGCTATGCACAGGCAGAAGATCATCTTCTGCAGATGTTGAAGAATTTTCGTCAAGCCAGAGGACGTTTGGCCGAGGTCGAAGGCGCTTCGGCCTTAAAATTAGATGAAATGGCTTTGCGATGGCGCATTCACAGTGTGGCCGGTGAACGGTATGGCGATATTTCTGAGGAAACGCAACACTATATTGCGGCTTTTGTTGGGGGCATCAACCACTATATTGAAATTCATCGGCAGGTATTGCCACAGTGGGTTCAGGATGTGCGAGCGGTAGATGTCGTGGCGCTTGCGCGGTGGATTTTGTTTTTGTTTGCCGAACAAACCGGTGAATCCGAATTGACTCAGGTAGGATTGGCGACAACGGTTCCCAAATTGCCGGGATCCAATATGTGGGTTGTGGGACCGTCCCGGTCTGGCAGTGGCGCGCCCGTGCTGGCGATGGATGTACAGTTGCCGTACACAACGCCCTTTCAGCTTTGCGAAGCGCATCTGGTCAGCAATGCGGGTTTGAATGTGATGGGGGCGACATTTTTTGGACTGCCAGCTATTTTTGCCGGTCACAACGATCACATTGCCTGGTCAATGACCACCAATGACATTGATGTTTTTGATGTGTACGAGGAGCGTCTGGATCCCATCAATCCCAGACGCTATTTTTATGGAGATGAGAAAAGGCGCGTGGTGTCGCGACATGTGAAAATTGGCATACATAGCGAGCAGGGGATTCGGGAAGTTGAGCGCGAGTTGCGCTATACCGATCACGGTCCTGTGTACAAAACGATTGGCAACTGGGCTTATGCGGCGCGTACGAGTGTAGCCGATCGCGTGGATGCAATGAGTCAGTTATTGGCGATGAACCGCGCGGTGTCACTGAACGATTTTCAGCAGGCACTTTCGCTTATGGAGTTGCCGGTTTTCAATGTGATATACGGCGATGTGACAGGCGAAATTTTTTATGTGTTTAATGGCCGCTGTCCCGTGCGATCAGAAGATTTCGATTGGCGCACGCCCGTGCCGGGGTGGACGCCTGAAACAGAATGGAGAGGTGTGATCGCATTTTCCGAATTGCCACAAGTGCATAATCCCGCTTCTGGCTCTTTGCAGAATTG
>JAJEAX010000018.1 GCA_022822565.1 Candidatus Latescibacterota bacterium | reverse complement strand
GTGGGCGTGTTCCGCGATACGGTTTTTGTACAGACATTTCCCGATGATGTGATTTCTATGAGTTCTGTGTTGTTGGCTTCACATGTTGGAGATGGCAAAGAGGGGATAGAGGTCATCCCCAATCCGTTGAGGACTTTTGACGCGGACGAGTTGTTGTATATCTATTTTGAGATCTACAATCTGGTACGCGATGCGTTTGGACAGACCGATTTTTCTGTGACGTACAGAGTAGGACCGCCAGATTTGAGACGCTTTTCCGACAAACAGGACCGGAAGGCGATTGCGCAATTGGGTATAAGTGATGACAGATGGCGTATTTCCGTTAGTACAGATTATCGAGGTGGGGATATGCAGGAGACGATTTATTTATCTGTTGATTTAAGCGAGTTAGGGCCTGGCGTGCATCTGCTATCTATAGTTGTCACTGATCGTCAGACGGGTTTACAAGCCTGGCGAGAAGCTCTATTTCGCATTTTGTGATGTCAGGAGATCTGTTTTTTTTCTTTTTTGTACCAGAGGAGGCTAATCAGTGGAGGCCCGCCAAATAAAATAAAGCCGAAAATCGCTACTGCGTGTACCGATGTGGCAAATGCCAATGCGGTTTCTTGTGGCACATGGTAGAAATGTTGGAGGGCTTGGGAGCAAAAAAAATGATAGGCGCCTATACCTCCCGGAGCGGGAAGGACAAATCCGATCGTGGCGAAGGTCATCACAACCATAGCTTCAAACAAACCGAGATGTGATAGGTCAAAACTGTAGAAGGGCAGGTACATGGCGAACAAATAAAGACTATTGAGAATCACGGTCGATACCAAAATTCCCGCGTAGCCTTCTACTGTGTGAATGGCTCTCATGCCTTGTAGAAAAGAACGCAAAATATGGGTTGTACCATCGGCCAGCCTGGGAGAAAGGCGTGCCAGCAGGCGGTGGCAAAAGGACAGGCCGTATTCTCCTCGGGCAGAGAGCAGGCCCAAAAATATGAAAGCAAATAGAATGACGGGCAATGCCAGCAAGGCGACTTGTTCAAGTCCGGGAAATGCCGCGCCGATCTGCTCTCTGGTAAAAAATAAAACCACGCTGAAGATGATCAAGAGGGTGAGTAAATCGAGCAAGCGTTCTACAATCACTGTCGCCAGTATTGCACTGATGCCGGTGGGGTGATCCCTTTCAAGGGCGAGAGCACGCGCAACTTCGCCAGCGCGTGGGAATACGACATTGCCCGCATAGGCGACCATGACAGCCCAAAATGCCGAGCGAATGGAAATATTTGAGGCAACGGGCAATAGCAAAATGCGCCAGCGCCAGGCTCGGGGCAAGCCCGAAGCGACGATGGTGATGGCCGATAAGATCAACCACAAAGGATTGGCTGTTTGCAGGGCCTCTACGAGGCGCGTCCCTTCCACATTTCTAAATGCCGCCCAGAGAAAGCCCCCCATTAGTGCGAGACTGGCTGTGAGTTTGAGAAAGGCAGCGCGAGTTTTGGGGTCAGTAAGTGCAGCCCAATCCCTCATTAGCAGACTGGCTGCGAGTTTGAGAAGGTTTTTCATGATGGGCCATATCCCAGGCTGCGAAGGGCGGTGTCTTTTTTCCGCCAGTTCTTATAGACTTTAACATGCAGGTCGAGATAAATTGGGTGTTCCAAAAAGGCTTCAATTTTTTTTCGCGCCTGATGTCCAATAGTCTTGAGGGTTTTTCCTCCCCGTCCGATGACAATGCCTTTTTGAGAATTGCGTTCGACAATGATATTGGCCTGGATATAGACTTTGGGGCGGTTTTCTTCAAACGCCTCAATGTCGATTGCCGTTGCATAAGGCAATTCACGACGCAGGTGGTGAAACACTTCCTCGCGAATGAGTTCCGCAACAAAAAATCTTTCGGGCTGTTCGGTGAGCATATCCTCCGGGTAGTATTGTGGGCCTTTTGGCAGTGCCTGGCGCAAGGCTGTGTGGAGGACTTTTAGGCCCTGTCCGTTGATGGCCGCTACGGATAAGACGGTCTGTGTAGCGAGTGAAGCGCGAATCTGTTGTTCGCAGTGTTTTGCTCGCTCGCGTGAGATGAGGTCGGTTTTGTTTATGGCGATGATTTTGGGAATATCCCATTTTTCAAATGTTTGTCGCACTTCGACGTCATAGGAAGTGTTAAATTCTGAACCATCAACGATGCCCAAAAGCACATCGGCATTTTGATATGCACGCCCAATTTGCCGATTCATAAATTCGTGAAGGCGATAGCGCGCAGACAAGATACCAGGGGTGTCGAGAAATATCATTTGAGTCTGTTTATCTGTGACAATCCCCAGGATATTATTGCGAGTTGTTTGGGGTTTGGGCGAAATAATGGATAGACGCTCCCCCACGAGTGCATTAAAAAGCGTGGATTTGCCGACATTGGTGCGTCCAGCGATTATGACATATCCAGATTTGAAAGCCATTACTGTCCAATCAAAAAAATAAAATAACCGAAATTCGGTACGTATTGTCGAGTTGGTCGTGTTCCATGAAGGCGAGATCTACGCCGAACCGACGAAGTTGCAATCCAGTACCTGCTGTAAAGTGTCCGTCTTTGTGTCCGAGGCGAAATGCAAGGCGGTGTTGCAGACGGTATTCTATACCGAGTTGGATGCTGCGTGTTTTTTCCAGTGTCGATTTTTTGTCATTCAGGTGTGTGCTAAAACCGACTTTCATAAGGCCGCCGGGCATCCTGTGATGGAGGGCGGCACCAATGAGTAGAGATGGCGAAATACGATCTGCAATGCCGTCGGGAAATGCAATGCGCGTTTTTGTGAGATCGCGTATTGTCGCGCCAATGCCAAACGTCGATGTGGGTAGATACAGCAGACCGATGTCCAGGCCAAAGCCACTCCCGATGCCCACGCTGAGATCGCGTCTGATCAT
Organism: Candidatus Latescibacterota bacterium; assembly: GCA_022822565.1. Taxonomy (GTDB): domain Bacteria; phylum Latescibacterota; class UBA2968; order UBA2968; family UBA2968; genus VXRD01. The sequence goes on along the minus strand of JAJEAX010000018.1, from coordinate 12,924 downwards.
TTTTATACCTGCCCCAAGACGCAATTTATCTGTGATATACCGGCCATAAGCGATTCGAAAGACGTAATCTGCCGTGCCGATTTTATCGATTATTACGGGGCGATTGTCTGGACCAATTGGACGGTCTGGATCTTCCAGACCCGTCAGAGCAATCCCATCAACGCCAGCGCGAACAATGCCCAGACCAACGCCACCTTTTCTTGTGGGCAAGCGCAATGCGAAAATATCTTGATTCACACTGCCGCCAAATTGCTCTGCATGTTGTAAGTGAATCTCGCGTTTTGTCCGAGATGAACTGCTATCCAGCTCGGGGTTGTACACCTCTGGAGCAAGTCCTGCGGGATTCCAGTAGATCGCCGTTGCATCAAAACTGAGCGCGACATAAGCACTTCCCATGCCCAGAGCGCGAGCACCGGCACCCAATAAGAGTGGATCTCCTGCATAATGGGATGTCTGCGCATGGGTTGGGCTTGTAAGCGCGCAGGTGCAATACAATGCCAGGGTCGCAAAGCGTTTCAAGGATTGGCCTCTGCATGGGGGATGAAGATGGCGATACTGCCGGGACGCAATGCCGATCCCAGGGCTTTGATATCGAGAGGAGATAAAGTGATGTGCGGCGTGATACCTGTCGAAATTCCGTCCGCTCGAATGACGAGGTTTGGCGCAAAATAGAGGCGGGAACGATGGCGAGGCCCTTCTATCAGGCGTCCGGAGAAGTCGAAGGGGAAAAGCCGCCCGCGCAGTCGCAGATTTGCATTGCCGGGTTCAACCGAGATGGGATCAATTCTGTTCACAAAGGCGTAGTTCTGAGTATGGCGTTCTTCTATGGGCGACAAGTTGAGAATAGGGCACGTTCTCAGCACATTGCCCTGTGCTTTGAGGTGAATTTGCTTTGAGGTGACGTCGATGATAAGGTAGAAATCATCTGGTGATGTTTTGACCTGGTCGAGTTCGCGAACAAGGGCTTCGCGGTAGTTTTGGAGAACGGTTGTGTCCCGACCAAATACATGGGTTTCTACAAGAAGCAAACAAATTAGTAGATATAGACCCGGTCGCCAACTTGTAGTGAGCGATACACAAAAGCCAGGTCTTCGTCGTTGAGGCGAATACATCCGTGCGTGATATGTCGTCCGAGCAATGTGGGATAAAGAGTGCCGTGAATTTCGTAACCGTCGCCCAATTTAAGGGCGTAGGCACCCAGGGTTGTCCTGTCGAGGCGCCGAAACTCCCAGGGCAATACAGTGGGTTCTTCTCCATTTTCGATAAAGGCCCACACGGGCTTGGCCCAGATGGGGTCTGTCACTTTGTGCAAAATAGTTCTGACACCCAATGGGGTGTGAAATTGCCAGCGTGCCGAAGCACCCGGATGGAGCAGTACTTTGCCGCTGCCTGTCGCACACGTCGCTTCTCGTATTATCTGGTTGTTGTGCCAAACTTGAAGACGGTTATGTACGGTATCGATAACGATATAGGTTTCTGCTGATTGTCGTTTCAACGCTTCCTGAAGTGATGCGATGTCAGCTTTGAGTTGTTCGATCTCTGTTTCTCGCGCGGGTATATGCAGGGAAAAACTGAAGAACAAATAGAGAGCGAGCAATATGGTGTGAAAGCTGTGCATGTATGGCTCAGAAATTGTAAAACCGAGGCGCGCAAAAAGCACCTCGGTTTTTGTCTCTATTAAGAAGATATTTGGATGGTGCCTACCTACAGACGGAAGTACCAAGGTTTGTGTCGCTCTTTCCAATCTTCGATTTTCTGGAGCGCGACCGTAACTGCACCCTGAACCTCAGCAAGTTTGTTTTCTGCACCCTGAGCTTGACCAAGAGCATCTCTGTATTGCCCGTTGTCGAGGCTGCTGCGCGCATCGCTTATATTGGTCTCGGCCTGATTCAGGTCGGCGTTGAGTTGATCGAGATCATCGTCCGCGCCTTTTCCCCGAGGTGCCTCGCCCAAACTGACTCGGGTATCTGAAATACCGGGCATTACGCGTTCGATAATTGCCTGGGTATCGGCCTCCAGTTGCCTATTGGTGTCAGCTTCTGCTTTGGCGCTATTGGCTAACTCCTGAGCTTCTACATAAAGAGGCTCGGCCTCGTCAAATTTATTAAAGAAAAAGAACTTTTTTTCTTCAAACTTTTTGGCAGCACTGTCTATGGCAGCAGTTGCTAAACTATATGCGGCGGGCGCATAAGACTCAGCCTGAGCCGCCTGAGCTGCGGCATAAGCAGCCTCAGTATCTGCTTTCAATTTTACCAATTGTTCGGAAGGCCCACAACCCGTTATGGCAAATGCCATAACCAGAACAGTGCAAAGGCTTAAAATGGATCGCATCCTTAGACTCCTTGAGTTTGTTGTCAATAAAGGCTTTACGCATTGTTTTCTTTGCGGAAGATAAAACACAAATTTCCGCTTGTCAACACCAATTTTGGGATATGGGAAATGGCGTTGAGCAGTCGGTGACGGTGTATTTTATTTATCGCCGTTCACTTTTTTTATAAAAAAGTTTGTTCAGCGGGCTTTTCGGGGCTGTAAGATATTTGGCTTCGTCGGGCGTCAGGGCTTTGTCAAAGACGGCGATTTCATCAATTAATCCGGGATATTTGTAATGATTAAATCGCATTGCGAGGGTTTCTATATCCCAGGTCATATCCTGCTGAAGCGGACCTGCGCGCCCTTTTTCCACACCATCTATATACAATGCCCATTCCGCATCGGCCTTGCCGCTGTTAAAATTGGACCAGGTAATCACAATGTGGTGCCAGTCATTTGCACGCCAGTTCGCAGGCACTGAAATCACGTATTTAGCGACCTCTTCATCACCAATATCCTGTTTTTTATCGGGATAGCATCCAAATCTGAGTGTGCCATCGGCTTTTTTGAAATCGACAAATACGACTGCATCGTCCCAGGGATATTTTTCATCGTCTTTTTTTCCAATATGAAAAGGTTCGGGATAATTGGATTCAAAATTGGCGATGTCGGTCTGAAGCCAGAATGCAATGCTGCCAGACCACGCGCTGTTTGCACTGTAGGCGATGTTGTTTTTACCGCTGTAATTGAGTGCGCTTGCATTTGGGTTAAAAGCCAAATACCCGTCGGGATTGCCGCCCTGTTTGATGTGGTTGGTGTTGGCTGTGTCAAAGGTGGCCAATGGGTCGCCGAGGCTGTCGAGGGCATCCACGCCTTTTTCAAAGTTGGCAAAAAAAAGTACGTGTGCTCGCAAGCTCTCTTCAATGGCCTTTTCGGGACCACCACAAGCTGTTGTGATCGCCAAAAATATGACGATTAGAGTGCCGCGGGATAAATGGGGAAGATGGGACGACATGTGTAAGGTCTCCTCAAAAAAGAAATTTGGCGCATTATTAATGTCGAGTGCATAAATTGATATACTCCCAAAATGCGGGTATGTCAATACTAAAATCGCGAGATTGCGAAGATAGCTTAAGTACTCGAAAATTCAACTGCGTGTGTCTCGGAAATTGTCTTGACATCTCAAAAGTTATTTGTTAGCATAAAAATTCAATTTTCTCAAAACGTGCGGCATTTTAACAGGAGCCTTCTCGATGCGTAAAATCGGCACAGGTATTCTCTGGATTATCACGATTTTGATGTTGTCTTCGGTGACCATTTTTAATCCGGGACAGGTGACGGACTTTTTTGTAACGCTTTTTAATATTAAACCGAGTATTCCCGAACTCAAACCCATTGAAATTTCAGAACGCGATCGAGAAATTCGATCCATTGCAGAGTCCGTTGCAGAAGAAGATGTGCGCCAAATCATTGCTGACTTATCTGGCATGGGATCTCGGGTTCCTGGCTATGCGGGGCATAGGCAGGCTTTTGAATATGTCAAACAGCATTTTGAGCAATTTGGTCTTGAAGATATCGTGGTGGAAGAGCACCCGGTAACGGTTCCTATTGACAAAGGTGCTTCACTCACTTTGACGGATACCGGCGAAGAAATTGCGATCTACGGTTTTTGGCCCAACCATGTACAAACGCCCTCTGTGCCCAGCACTGGGATTTCGGGGGCGCTTATTTATGGGGGGAAAGGATCATTTGCAGAACTCAACGGCAAAAAGGTCGAAGGCAGTATTGTCCTGATGGACTTCGATTGTGACCAGGGTTATTTAAGCCCGCGTATGCTGGGGGCGCAGGCCATTTTATTTTACGACAATGGACGGGTGACACAGGGTCAGGCTGTAGATAAGTTTTTGCCCGTGCCCGTTGATGTGCCCCGGTTCTGGGTAAAAAAAGACGATGCTTTGCGTTTGCTCGAATTGGCCGAAACGCAATCTCCCGAAGTGCATTTGACGTCGAAGATGGATTGGGAGGAGGTGCCGTCCTGGAATATTTTTGCAACGCTTCCAGGGTCCGAAGACTATATCACGGAGCGCGAAGAGCGCAAGTGGAAAGACCAGCAGATTGTGCTGAGTGCTTTTTACGATGCCATTTCCGTTGTGCCCGCTCTCGCACCAGGGGCTGAAAATGCGACGGGTTTGGCTGCGCTTTTACACACTGCCCGCGTTTTGAAACAGAATCCGCCCAAATATTCGGTGACCTTTTTGGCAACAGGTTCTCATTTCCAGGGCCTGGCTGGCATCAATGATTTTGTGTATCGGCATTCGCGCGAAAGCGATCATTTCCGCGATAAGATTCCCGATAGTTTATCGGTTGCCGGTGCTTATCTCGATGGCGAACTTATTCCGCGCGACAGCGAAGACTTTGAAGAACTTATTCCCGACAGCTATAAAATTGATTTCCGGTTATTCATCGGCCTGGACCTGTCGAGTGAATCCGATGAGTTGGCGAGCTTTTCCCACGGCACCTTTAACAACCCAAATTGGCAGACCGACAATTACCTGAATAATCTGCTGGCACCTTATGCGGACAAATTCGATAAATATATGGCCAAAGTTTTTCCGGGTGAAGAAGCGCGCCATGTCGATGCGATTGCACCGCCAAAACGCACGTGGAAAAATTTTATGCCCATTCGCCTGGGATTTGACAGCGAGGCCGTTACTTTTGTTGGGAAAGAAGGCATTACTCTGGCGACGCCATCAACTGTGCGGCGGTTTGTCGATACGCCCATCGATCGCGTTGAGAATGTCAATATGGACAATTTGACGCGCCAGATCCAAACCGCGATAGCTGCCATGATGAAAGCGGGTGAAGACCCCGAGTTTTTCAGGGTGTCCAAACTCAAACTGCAAGATCGCGGCCACAGTTTGAGAGGACAGGTATTGTGGTTTGATCGCAATGTCGATTTCGCGTTGCCTCGCGTGCCCGTGCCAGGGGGAGTTGCGACGTATCGGCAGCCGGGCAATGTCCACAGTTGTGCAGGGGTGAGGACGCTGATTATTGACAAGACCACAGAAGGTCCTATTTACGATATCGAAAAATTGGCAGACGACCATGAAGGAGAGGTAGATCCAAATGTGTTTGGCGAAAAAAATAAAGTAAAGGAAACCGGATGGTTTACCTTTGATATTATGCGAAATCGGTTTACCAATCGCATTTTGGCTTATGATATTGACGAAGAGGGAAATATTACGTCGGCACCCGACATGGGGACTGAGGGCGATAAGAAATTTCCACTGACACAGCGATATGGCTGGTGGGAAAATGAAATGTTGACGGTTCTATTTAAGAGTCGTTCTATCAGTGTTTTTGAAATTATCGATTCGAGCTATTTGTCGGCACTCGATTTCATGACGGTGCTCAATGACAACGATACGCAGCCCATAGAATTTGGCTATACGTATTTGCCTGGGCAAAGCACCAAAGAGGGCGATGTGACACGCGCTGCAGTGACGTTTGCGCGCGTGGATGAATACACGGGAGAAGCCGAGCGGTTGAAAGTTTTGATGAGCACGGGCTTGTTTGGTGTTAAGTATTTGTTGATCAATGCGCCCCAGAAATTTTTGGACAATCCGATTGATAAACGCGAGGTGAATCCCGATATTCTGGAAGAGGCACGAGGTGAAGGGTATGAACCCGGTGTTATTTTCACGCCCTCGTATCAGGCTGCCAGAGATATGTGGGTGATTGACGATGTGCGGATGAAACAGTTGGCGCAATTTGGTATTGAAAACAATCGTCTTACCCTGTTGCACAACAGCGCGCGCGAGGCATTGATCGAAGCGCGTCAGCACCTTGACAATTTGGATTACGAAGGGTTCATGGCCGCATCGCGGAGGGCATGGGGGCTGGAGGCGCGGGGGTATCCCGAAGTGATGGCGACGGCCAATGATACTGTGCGGGGGATTATTTTTTACTTCATTTTGTTATTGCCGTTTTCATTTTTTTGCGAGCGGTTGTTGATCGGCGCGTCGAGTATTACCGCGCGATTGAGTTGGTTTGCCGCATTTTTTGTGTTTTTCTTTATTGTTTTGCGCTTTGTCCATCCGGCTTTTCAGTTGAGCAATTCCCCCTATATTATTTTTCTCGCATTTGTGATTATGGCCCTCGGCGGCGTGGCGATGGTTATTGTGGTGTCTAAGTTTGGCGATGAAGTTCGCAAGATGAAGCAGGCGTCTGCGGGGACTTATGAAGCCGATGTGGGGCGCATTAGCGCGACGTCGGCCGCGGTTGTGCTGGGTATTTCAAATCTGCGAAAGCGCCCCATGCGTACGGGATTGACAGCAATTACATTGACTTTATTGACGTTTACAACCCTGTCTTTTACTTCGGTACAAACTTCGTTGAAGTTTTACAAATTGCCCCGCGATAACGAGCCGTCGTATCAGGGGGCGCTCGTGCGCGACCGATCCTGGCGCGGGATGCAGGAATCCGTGCTCAATTATCTCAATAGTGCTTTTGAAGGCCGCGCCGATATTGTGCCGAGGTCGTGGTATTTGTCACAGGTGCGGGGCGAGCGCGCTTATGTGAATTTTTCTCGCGTGACAGAGGCCACTGCCGATATGGGCCCCAAGGAGATTTACGTCGATTTCGATGTGGGCATTACCACGGGAAAAGACAGTTTTGTCAATGCGCTGTTGGGTCTTACGCCAGACGAACCCAAAATTACCGGGGTTGATCGCTATTTGATGAGCGGGCGATGGTTTGAACCCGGAGAAGAGTTCGTTTGTCTGTTGCCAAATGATCTGGCCGAGCTTGTCGGTATTTTTCCCGAGGATGCAGGAACGGCTAAAATAGAAATGCAGGGGCAGATTTTTACGGTTATTGGCATTCTGGATTCTGAAATGTTTAACAAGTTTAAAGATCTGGACGATGAAAAACTGACCCCTGTTGATACGGTAAAAGAAAAAGACGATTTGGCAGATGCACAAGATCAGGATCCGAGGGTTGTCGCGGCTGCGCCGATTGAAACCTTTACCCATCTGGAATCGACGAATGTGCTCGTCGTGCCCTATGAGTATATTCGAGATATCGGGGGTGTGTTGGCCTCGGTGGCGATTGCAAATTTCAAGGATGAGAGCGGGCAGCCCAAGTTGAATTTTGTTCCCGACATCGAAGAGTTTATGGCGCGCGTGTCTTTGACGATGTTTGTGGGCAAGGATGATGGTGTAACCGTCTATAGTTCGATTGGTTCAACGTCGCTTTCTGGATTGGGCAATTTGTTTATTCCGATCTTGATTGCGGCACTTATTGTACTCAATACTATGATGGGTGCTGTATATGAGCGTTTCCGGGAGATCAGTATTTATTCTTCGGTGGGATTGGCTCCCAATCATATTGCAGCACTTTTCCTCGCGGAGGCCGGCGTATTTGCCACACTCGGTGCGGTTATGGGATATTTGATTGGACAGGTTCTGGTGCTCGTACTTTACAATGAGGGATTGTTGGGAGGCTTGGAATTAAATTATTCATCCCTATCTGCAATTTCCGCTACGTTGATTGTGATGGCAACGGTATTTCTCTCCGCGCTTTATCCAGCTAAAAAAGCTGCTGATATGGCTGTGCCCGATGTGACCCGCAAATGGGAATTTCCCGATCCGGATGGCGATCGGTGGGTATTTGATTTTCCCTTTACAGTGGGCGGTGCTGAGGTATTGGGCATGTACTCTTATTTGACCAGGGTTTTTGAATCTTATGGCGAGGGATCGGTGGGTGATTTTGTTGCAGATCATGTGAAGTTCTGGTCTGAGGATCACGAGGGAGAACCGCAATACAATATTGACCTGACGGCATGGTTGGCGCCTTATGATCTGGGAATCAGTCAGGAAGTGCAGTTAAAAGCCATTCCAACGGGTGAGCACAATATTTATAAAATTGAAGTGGTGATCAATCGCTTGAGCGGTGATGTGGCGTCCTGGAAACGGATCAATCGCGGGTTTTTGAATGTGTTGAGAAAGCGATTCCTGGTCTGGCGCACAATTCCGGGCGATATGAAGTTCAATTATGCAGAAGACGGACGCCGGGTTTTGTCTGGCGAAGTCGCGGCAATAGCGTAACGCGCAGATTTTGTGAATTTCCTTCTGGGAGGCAATTTTGGCAACGGACGAACCAAGAGATACTGAAGAAACAAAAGAGGATCTGACAGAATACGAACAGATTATGCCAGAGGACGCGCCCTTTGAAGATGGCTTTGGCTGGAAGACGATATGGGCGACGGCGTTTGTTGGGATTGTCATGTTACCGGGAGCGATTTATTTGGGCCTGGTGACCGGGCAGAGCATGGCCGGCGCGTCTGAGTGGGTGACGATTATTCTCTTTTTAGAGATTGCCAAGCGCTCTTTTGTTCGGCTCAGGACACAGGAAATTTTGATCATCTATTGGGTCGCTGCAGGGCTGTTGGGCATTGGGGTAAAACTCGGCTCCGGCGCGCATCTATACGGTGGACCTTTCGGAGGGCTGATCTGGGATCAGTATTTGATTCAGTCACCCGCGGCAAAAGGTCTGGATAGTTATATTCCAAATTGGGTGACACCGCCTCTGGATTCGCCGGTTTATGCCGAGCGCACGTTTGTGCATCCCGACTGGATTTTGCCGGTGTTGATTCTGTTTCTGGTCATGATTATCAATCAGGCTGCGCGGCTGTCCTTTGGGTACGTGATGTTCCGCATTACCAGCGATATCGAGCAATTGCCTTTTCCGCTGGAGCCCGTTCAAGCACGGGGTGTCACCGCATTGGCTGAGACATCGGCCAAAACCGAGGGTTGGCGGTGGCGCGTGTTTAGCACGGGAACGTGTATTGGTCTGGTGTGGGGATTGCTCTATGTGGTTGTGCCCACGTTGTCGGGCATTTTTCTGACTGAGACCGTTCAAGTCCTACCCATTCCGTTTATCGATTTTACAGCCGAGGTAAAGACCATATTGCCCGCTGCAGTATTTGGCATAGGAACGGATTTGGGGCATTTATTGTATGGTTTTGTCCTGCCGTTTTACGTGGTGGTGGGGTCGTTTATCGGTGCTGTGCTCGCCAATCTGGTAATTAATCCAGCCCTTTATCACTCTGAAATTTTGACCCGATGGGCACCGGGTATGACGGCGATTCCCGCAAGTATTTCCAATCGTTTTGACTTCTGGCTGAGTTTTGGAATCGGTACTTCAATCGTGATCGCACTCACCGGTTTTTATATGGTGGGCAAAACCCTGTTGGAACAGCGCAAGCTGAAACAGGAAACAGGACACCATTCGATAAACATTAGTATGGAGGATTTGCCCGAGGGCCGAGGTGATGTACCGATGAAGTGGCCCCTCGTGTTGTGGGTCATGGCTTCTTTGGCCGCCATTGGACTGTGCCAGTGGCTCGTGCCAGAGTTTCACTGGGGATGGCTGGTTTTCTTCGCGTTTATTTATACACCTATCTCATCTTATATCGGTGCCCGGATGATCGGTCTTACGGGCAGTCCTTATGGAGCGAGCATTCCCTATATTCGGGAAGCGGCCATTTTGTTGTCTGGTTATAAAGGTATGGCGGTTTGGTTTGCCCCCATTCCTCTGCACGATCACGGGCTGGCTGTGCGGCAGTTTAAGCAACTGGAATTGACCAAAACAAAGATCGGCAGTTATCTCAAAATGGTCGTGGTTACGATGTTTGTGATTTTCATTTGTAGCTTTGTGTTCTACGAGTTTATCTGGCGGTTGGGACCCATTCCATCTTCCACATATCCTTATGTCCAGCTATTTTGGCCCTATGAAGCCACGATGCAAACCGTGTGGCTTAAATCTACTTTGCCGCCCGGAGAAGTACAGGGTGCTGTAGGTATGGATCTTCTAAGAGAAATTATCATCCCCAAATATATTCTCACAGGACTGGTTTCTGGTGGACTTCTCTATCTGGTACTGGTCGCCGCTAAGGTCCCCGTGTTGGCATTTTTCGGTTTTGTGAATGGCCTGGCGCAATGGCCACATTTTGTCATTTTGAATTTTGCCGGGGCGATGCTGGGGCGATATCATTTTCAAAAGCGGTTTGGTGAGTCCAAATGGAAGGCTTACGCGCCTATTTTAGTAGCGGGTTATTCCTGCGGCATGGGGCTTATTGGCATGACGTCAATTGCCGTGGCTCTGATATCCAAAGCCGTGTCTCAGGTGGTTTTCTAAAATAAAATGATGGATGGAACTTTTATCCGGGCATGTGTCGTCTAATTTGTTGCGATTTATGCCCGGATTTTTATAGGCATTTTTACAACTTTTTCAAAGGAGCAGATTATGCAGAGGTTTCGACTCTTTGGTTTTTTGGCAGTGGCAATGGTTATGGTTGCGTCCTGCGATGTGTGGGCACAGCCTCAAAGAGGCGGTCAAGGTCAACGCGGTCAAGGGCAGCGCGGAGGCGTGCAGGTGCAGCGTCTTTTGCCGGTTGAACAGGCGCTGACGTATCTGGCGTTTAACGAGAATGTCGCTCTGAGCGATGCGCAACTCGTCAAGGTGCGCGCGTCACTTAAGGGAATTTACACAAAGCGGCAGGAATTGCAGAGAAGCCTGCGCGGTAGCAACGACCAGCAGGCGGCCATGCAGCAAGTGCGCGCACTGCGAATGGAAATGATGCAGGGTCTGACAGCTATTCTCAATGAGGATCAGACAAAGGTATTTCAAGCGCAGATGCAGCGTATGGGCCAGCGCGGGCAACGCGGAGGGCAAGGTGGTCAGGGTGGCCGCCGTGGTGGACAAGGTGGTCGCGGTGGCGGCGGTGGTGGTGAGTAAAGACGCTACGTCTGTTCAGTGTTGGAGATGTCAAAACGCGGGTTTCTTTGAAGAAGCCCGCGTTTGTTTTTTGGGCGCGCTTGTTTATCGGAAAAAAAAGGGTTACATTATCTCACATTGCCAGGGGAGGGTTTTGTGATACCTGAGTCTATTAAACATCTCAAGCGGCCTTTTTCATTTGCGGTTGTGAGTGATACGCATTTTGTGACGCGGGATTTTATTGGGCAGGCATTTGACGCGACAAGGCCGCTCAGCACTGAGGGGTATGTGGAAAATGTGACCTATTCGCTCGCGCCAATGATGGATGCACTGCGCCATCTCAAACCGGACTTTATAGTTTTGACCGGTGATGTGGCCGAACCCCCGCTGGATCCAGAATGCCACCGCGAGAATCTCGAGGCTGCGCTGGATTTTTTTGCCACATGCGATATTCCCCTGATCGTCGCTCGCGGCAATCACGATGGCACTTCGACTTTTGATGAGGTTGTGGGGCTTCGTATTGCGCAGTTTTTAGGTGAGGCACCCAGGGCGCATTATTTTTCGTTTGAGGTGGATGGTTGCCAGTTTATTATTTTGGATACGCCGTTTTGGAATACCGAGCAATACCAGTGGCTCGATGCCGTGTTGGCAGATAATGCTTATGCACCGTCCTTTTTATTGGGGCATCATCCTATATGGCCGGTAGCCCGCGCTTTTTTTTACAATCGCGATTTTCAGACGGATATGGTCAATCTTTTGTCTCGACACGCGATTGATGCCTATTTTTGTGGGCATTCACACAATCAAAGCATTGTGTTGCACCGCACGCCCTATTTGCCAGTGTTGCAGTGTATGGGTGCTCTGGTCGGGTTGTCTGACGCGCCGCCACTTCCGCTCAACCACGTTCAAGCCCTTTTGCCCACGCCCGATGATCTCATGGCCATTTGGCCCGGATATATTGAGAATACCGCTCCGGGATGGTTTATGGGATATGTTTCACAGGGCCAGGCGCGTGTGGAATGGCATCATATTAATCGCGGAGCCGAGGCCATGGTGCGTTGGTTTCGGCCTGGTGACATTCAGACTTTTTGGACGATGGATCCCGCGCCTCCTGCCCAACTCATTGAAGCAAATTTGCAGCGTATTCGCCAGGGAATTCTCCGTTTTTGTGCCTGGGATAGTATGGGAGATGCGCGCGTATTTCTCAATGGGAATGAGATTGGCCTTTTGCCGCGTGCAGATAATTTTACGCCCAGTCGCCTCTCTTTACCTCCCAACGCACTCGCTTGTTTGCAGATGGAAAATAAGGTGCGTATTGAACCCGCTGAGGGGAGTGAGATAACTCTTGGCAATCTGGTTCTCGAAGTGGTATTGCCCGGTGGTCGCTATGTGCGGTCGCAGATTTTTGAAGAGATTTATACGTGGTCTAACCGGTGGGAGGGGTATGAATATGAGACGTTGCAAAAGATGAAACCGGGGCGACCGTTAACAACTGTGTTGTCTTTCAGGTGAGGATGTGATGGACGATAGAAGAGATACCAATAGATTGGTCCACGAGACCAGCCCGTATTTATTGCAGCATGCACACAATCCCGTTGCGTGGTTTCCGTGGGGGGAAGAGGCGTTTGAAAAGGCTCGGGATGAAGACAAGCCCATTTTTTTAAGCGTGGGATATGCGGCCTGTCACTGGTGCCATGTGATGGAGCACGAGTGTTTTGAAAATGAGGAAATCGCGCAGATTATGAACGCGCATTTTGTCAATGTGAAGGTCGATCGGGAAGAACGCCCCGATGTCGATGAAATTTATATGAATGCGGTACAGGTTATGACCGGTTC
>JAJEAX010000220.1 GCA_022822565.1 Candidatus Latescibacterota bacterium | reverse complement strand
GCAGGAGCTCACGGCGACCTGGATGGAGGATGTGGTCTATCCCAATGTAAATGATTTTTACCAGTACATGAGTTGCCCGAGCAATTTTTCGTGTATTTACGACGATCCCGAAGCCTCATTGGATAAGTTTTCCGGTAGTCTCCATCCTTTTGGCGCGTCGATATTTGCCCACCACATCGAGCAGGTTTACGGAGTGGATGTGATTAAAAGCGTTTGGGAGTTGCTCAAAAGACGCGATCCGAGCAGATATAGTTTGTCTCTTATTGATGACGGGATGCCTCTGGACGGATTTGCACAGGTGATGCCGCGGTTTGCCGCGTGGAATTATTTGACGGATGTGCGTGCGCGTCTCGGATATTATGTTGAAGCGCGCGATTTGCCTTCGATAAAGTATGCCAATATATTCCTCGGCACAGGTGGCTCTTTTGAAGGGTCTGAAACGGTAGATCATTTGGGGACGACATATTTGCGCGTAGATACTTCAAATATCTTTGGTGGGCTTCGGGGAACATTTTCATTGGACGATCAGGGACAGTGGAAATTGCTGGTTATGCTGATTTCTTCACCTGGTGTTGAGCTATTGTACCCGCGCGGGACAACGGTGGTAATTCCGAGAGCCAATCGTTTTGACGAGGTGGTATTTATTGTGATGGAGACATCGCTTTCGGGTGAAAGGCGGCGCGTGAATTACACGCTGTCAACCGGCGGAAGTATGGCGACGGATCTCGTATGCGATGTGGATGGCGACGGGCGTGTTGCATTTTCCGATTTTTGGCGCTTTGCGGATGGCTTTAAGCGCTTGCACACGGATAATAAGTACGATCCAAAATTGGATTTCAATGGGGATGGGCCTGTTGATTTTCGGGATTTTCTCATTTTTGTTTCCCATTTTGGCGAATCGCGTTAAGGGAGTACACTGTGATTGTATTGCGAACAGATCGAGAACTGGATTTGATGGTTGAGGCAAACCGCATTGTGGGGCTGGTGCATCGCACACTTAAGCCGCTCGTCAAAGTGGGGACGACGACCCAAGAGCTGGATAGCGTGGCCGAAGATGTGATCCGGTCACACGGCGCAGAACCCGCATTTAAGGGCTATAAGGGGTATCCGGCAGCGAGTTGTATTTCTATTAATGAACAGGTTGTACACGGGATTCCCGGGGCGCGGAAGTTGGTGGATGGCGATATTGTCAGTATTGATATCGGCGTGAAATTGCGCGGCTACTACGGCGACCAGGCGATTACGCGCGTTGTCGGCAATATTTCGGAGCGGGAGAAAGAGTTACTCAAGGTGACGCGAGAAGCCCTGTTTAAGGGGATCGAGCAAGCTATTGCCGGGAGACGCCTGAGCGATATTTGTGGTGCGGTACAAAATTGGGTTGAACTGTTTGGCTTTTCTGTTGTGCGACAGTTTGTAGGACATGGCATTGGGCGCAGGTTGCACGAAGAACCCGCCGTGCCCAATTATGTTCCCCCAGAGCGCAACCCGCGTTTGCGAAAGGGAATGGTGCTCGCCATCGAGCCGATGGTCAATCTGGGAACGCACGAAGTTGTGGTGGCAGATGACGGATGGACAGCTTCTGCTGCCGATGGGTTGCCTTCGGCGCATTTTGAACATGTGGTGGCAATTACGCGTGAAGAACCCAGGATTTTGACGATGTTTGAGGAAGAGATCGATGCGTAAATATTTTCTATTATGTGTTCTTATGTGGTTGATGTCTTGTAGCCAGCACTATGAGGAGGGGGCGCATCCACCGCCAAAGCCTCCATCTGCTCAAGCCACAGAGGACAAAGAGCGACCACAGACCTCAGGCGCCGTGGTATCTGGAACTATTCGACTGGCGAATGGGCTGAGCGAGCGCATTGGGAGCAATGCCGTGCTATTTGTTATTGCGCGACCGGCTCCTGTTGGCGGGCCACCACTGGCCGTGAAACGGCTCGACATTTCTGATTTCCCCTTTTCTTACACGCTAACGCGAGAGGATGCGATGATTGAGATAGACTGGTCTGAGATCGATGCGTTATACGTTTCTGCAAAAATTGATGCAGACGGACGCGTGGGTGGTTCAAAAGCAGGGGATATGGAGGGGATTTATCCGCAAAATCCCGTTGCGCCCGGGGCCGTGGAAGTGGATATTTTGATCGATACGGTGCATTGAGTTATGAGCTATACGGTGATTCACGCGACACATGAAGCGGTCCGCAAGGCCGGTGGTATTGGGACTGTGCTCGATGGCTTGATGACCTCTTCCGTGTACCAGAAAGCTGTGCGGCGATCTTTTCTTGTCGGCCCGCTTTCGCGCTCAGAGGATGAAGATCTTCTTGCGGAAAGTGGCGAGGTAATTTTTTCGACTATTTCCGGGGTGCAAAATGTGGATTGTGCTGGCGCTCTCAATCGCATAGCAGAGCGGTACAATGTCAATATCGTTTATGGGATACGCCAATTTACAGGCGGATATGAAGCCGATGTGTTGCTCGTCGATGCCGAAGATATCAACCCGCGAAAGTCCCGCAATTTTAAATACAATCTCTACCGGCGCTTTAGCCTTACATCTGACCGATACGATGCGATTGCGGATTACGCGCTGTATATCGATAGTGCCGAAGCTATTTACGACGCTGTTATCGCGCTGATTGGAGAGGCACCCGGGCCGCATATTGTGCTGGCCCATGAGTATATGGGCATGCCTATCGCACTTAAGACTATTATGGAAAATGATCCGCGTTTTTGGGCGATTTTTTACGCACATGAAGTTTCTGCGATGCGCGGGATCACAGAGGGCAACTCGGGGCATGATGTGATGTTTTACAACGCGATGGCGCAGGCACTTGCGCAGGACGAAGTGGTTGAGGATGTATTTGGAGACCAGTCCGGTTATTATCGGCACGCGCTGGTTCAATTGGCGTCGCACTGCGATGGTATTTTTGCCGTGGGTGATCCAACGTTTGATGAACTTCAGTTTATGGGGTTTGAGGCGCAGGCGATAGATCTGGCTTACAATGGGATTCCATCTGTGCAGATTTCTTATGCAGAGAAATTACAGTCTCGCACGCGCTTGCGGGATTACGCGCAGAATTTGCTCGGATATGAGCCAGATGTGGTGATGACTCATGTCACGCGCCCGGTGATTAGCAAAGGATTGTGGCGAGATTTACTCGTGCTGGCACATCTCGATAACTTATTGGGAGACAAGGGACAGACAGGCGTGTTTTTTGTACTTACAACGGCTGCAGAACAGCGCAGTTCGCAAGATGTCGAGATTATGGAATCCGAATATGGCTGGCCGGTTCACCATGAGATAGGGGCTCCCGATCTGGTTTCAAATGAGGTGGATATCTGGCGGGATATGGAAGCGTTTAACCGCGAGTCTGTTGCCATTCAAGCGATTTTGGTCAATCAGTTTGGATGGGATCGGGCAAGTTGCGGGCAGCGCATGCCGCAGGATATGGCGTTTGTGGATTTGCGCCGGGGCACGGATGTCGAATTTGGACAATCGATTTACGAGCCGTTTGGCATTGCCGTGCTCGAGCCTCTGACTTTTGGCGGGCTGTGTGTGCCGAGTAATGTGTGCGGGTGTTGCGGATTTTTGGATCGCGTAACACAAGAAAAACCGAATTCTCTCGTCGTCGTGGCCGATTATACGGCGGATGTAGCATTGGAAAGGGCCGCGTCTGCTCGTGTGATAGGCGAGTATGAACGCCGCATTCAGGAAGGCAAAGTAGCAGAAAAAGTCGCGCGGGATATCGCAGATGCGTTGCCATCATCGGATAGAGAACGCGAAGCGCGATTGCATTCGGGTTACAAGTTAGCTGCACAAATGAGCTGGGATCGCGTGTGCGAAGCATTTTTTTTCCCCGGTATAGAACGCGCGATTTCCCGTCGATCACAACGAAACGTTTGATGCTTTGAAGCGTGTAAAAGGCGAGAGCATCCGCAGATGGACGCAGATAACGCAGATGAAAAGCGGCGAGAGGTGAGATGTCTCACGCAAAGACACAGAGGCAGAAAGAAAGGCGAAATGTGACCAATATAATAAAAAAACGATTTTTACTGATTTTGGGGGTCGTAACATGTCTCGCCGGTTGTAATACTGAAAAGCGCAACCCTCTGGGCGAGGGCTTTGTTGGACGCGACCCCGGCGATACGGTCGTATTGCCCGCTGTTCCGCTAACGTCGGCGCGGTCCTTTCATTCCCTAATTTTTCCCACTGTGATGGGGGAACAAGAGGAATTGCTGGTCGGGCAGATGAATGGGTTTTTGCTGCGGAGTCTGTTGCGTTTTAATGTGCCAGATGAGTTTTCCGGCGGCGTGCCATCGGGGTTGACGATTGATTCCCTGCGCGTCAATATGGGTATTCGGTCGGCGCGATTGATCGAAAATGCGTCGCTGATTGTATTGCGGCCCGATTCGCCGTGGGAAGAACTTCAAACCTATGTCGATACGCTCTCGCTGGTCGAGACCGAGGTGCTTGCGACGCCAATCCCCGATGCTGTGGCGCAGGTGTTTGAGGATCGCGTTCAGATCGATTTGCCAGTGTCACTTTTAAAGGATGCGATAGCATCGAGCTCTCTATCTATGGAAATTTTGTTGCAACCCGATGGAGAGGTGCCTTTTTTATTAGATATTTTTGCACGCGAAGCTACTGATATTCGTGCAGATGCGCCGATTCCCGAATTGGAGGCGGTGTATCGGGTGGGAGATGTGACAGAGCGTGTAGCTGTTCAGACCGATGCAGACACCTATTGGAGTGCGCGGACCAATGGCGGTCCGCCAGAAAATCTGGTAATTCTTTCCGAGGGTTTGTTTTACGGCAGTGTTCTGAATTTCGATCTGCCCAATATTCCGCAAGGTGCGACAATCAATTCGGCTAAATTGCAATTGGATATCGATCTGGATCGTTCCTATTTTTCATCTTTTCCCTTTGAAGTATATGGCCTGACAATTGCAGAAGGAGACACCTCATTTACGCGGTATAATGAGCGGTTGCTTATCGAACCTGCGACAACGACTTACACAATTAATCATACTTTGATTCAGGCCTGGATATCTGGTGCGCGATTAAATCATGGGTTGGCACTTTCACCGCTCAATTTTACTTCTTCAACGGGTTTACCCGCGCTCTTAAATTCGCCCCCGCTCATCCGATGGCTTGTATTGAGAGATGTGCGTTTGAACCTTATTTACTCTCTTCCTCCGGAATTGTAATATGATGCGAATAATTATCGCTTTGGGTTTTATTTTTGGGCTGGTGCTGCCGGCTTGCGCCAATACAATTTTTTCTTTTTACGGTGTTGGCGATCCAGTCAGGCGCGTCGATGCGCGGTCTCGAAGTATGGGGGGCGGTGGTCGGGCGCTGGCCGATGGGCTAAATTTTTCATCCCACAATCCCGCATTGTTGGGGGCTTTCCGCAGGGCGTCCATGAGTCTGCAATTTATGGCTCAGCACCGATTTTTGAATGGCGAAAGCATCGTAAATGACGGGGATATTGGGGCTTTTCAGATCGCGCTACCTATGAGACGTGGTCCTGTTTTGGGTGTGGGACTTGAACCGCTTACCGATATGGATTTCGGAGCAATAGAAGATCGCGGCACGGGTGATTTGAAGTATCAACTGGAGGTGGAAGCGACTGGGGGTGTCCAGGCAATTTCTCTGGGGCTGGGGCATCGGATCGGGCGCAAAATTTTTGTAGGAGGGCGTATAAATTGGGTGGCTATGGGAACATTTAACGAGTCCTGGATCAAGAATTTCGAAAATGAGACGGTCTTCTTTTCTCACGACAAAATCACGCGTACCCACCGCGGATGGCTGCCTTCATTCGGTATTATCTATACTCCGACTTCGCAGTGGAGTCTGGGCGCGAATGTCGATATTGGAGGCAGTATCAAGCAGCGTCAGTTTCAAAGAAATCGTTTTGTGGAACAGCGCGAGGCTGTTGAGGTCGAGACGGAAAGCGATGTGGAATTTCCCCGAGAATTTGGGGTGGGGATAACGTATCTGGCTGGCTATCGCTGGCTGGCGTCGGTCGATGTTTCTCGAGGGCTGTGGCGCGCGACTGGGGATGGACGATTTGATACGTGGGATGTGAGTGCCGGGATGTTGTGGCGCACGGGAAGTCCCGATGTGCTGGTGCGGAGCCGGCGCTTTGAACTCGGCGCGGGTTTTCACTATCGGTCACTTTATTTTCCAACGGCCTCTAATAGCCAGATTGACGAATTGGGCGCCAGCTTTGGTGTGGCGTTGCCATTTGTAAATAATAGCGGTCATTTCCGCTATGTACTCGAGGTGGGAAGGCGCGGTGACCGGTCAAAACACGGTGCGTCAGAACGGTTTATTCAGCACTCTTTTTCCGTGATCGGTTTTGTAAGGTAGTTTGCGGCTGGACAGTTCAAACGGCCTGTGTTCGGCGCGCAAGCGCTCGGATGCGGCCGTTTTTGATTTTTTGAGCGATTTGATTGACTAAAAGGTACAGAAGGTGCAGACCAATCCCCGTGCAAATAAAGTACAGAGGTGCGGTTTCGTGGGCAATGGATTCAAAGCAGACGATTGCAAGGAGGCCCTGCGGCAATAGTGGAAGCCAGGCTTGAACGGGTTGTGACGTGAGGCGACTGCATAGCAGACCTCCGGCAATCTTGCCCAGAATCAAGGCTGCAATCAAGGGGAAAAAATGAGAAGGCACAGAAGGCATTTGCCAGTCTAAAATAAGGCCACTAACATAGTGTGCGAGGGCAAAAGCTATTAGTGCTTCCGCTTTGGGTGGGCGGATATTAGGTCTCAGTCCGAGTTTGGTGCGCAGGGATAGCGCAAGCCCCACAGCCCAGGATAAAATAAGAGGCTGAACCCAAACGTGCCACGAAGCGAGTGCGATCAGGAATGACAGGGCAAACCAGCTTGTAAACTGGCCTGTAGGGGTGTGGATATGTCGCAGCCAGCGATGCACGAGTTCAATGCCAATAACTCCGATTAAAACGGCCAGTGCTATATCCGCGGCCAGATTCAGGAAGGAACCAAGCCCATCTTTCTGTATGAATTGGACACCGAAGATAAGTCCTGTTAAAAAAAGCAAACAGAGACCGATTGCCGTAACGCATAGAGAAAAAGGCCAGGTGTCTCGCAGGTTGTGTTCTGCGCGGTCTAAAAATATGGGGGCCGGGACACCCGATAGGATGGCGAGTTGCAAGGTAGTGACCGGGTGAAGGTCGAAGAAGATGAGCACGAAGAAGGTCGTAAGAACAGGTGCAGCATATAGATAAAGACTGCCCGTAAGCAAACGCTGATTTGTGAAAATAGAGCGGGAGAGCGATGTCCCCAAATAAAGACCTGTCCAGGCCATCGCGATATCCGCGATGGGTTTTATGCTTTGATGGCTGTCAGCGGTTGTAATAGGTGCGAAGCCAATGGCGAGACCCGCTGCAATTATGCCCAGGACATCTGGCAATTTGGCACGCTGAGCCAGTCGCGCACCCACGATAGAGGCCGTCAAGAGGAAGCCGACCCAGACCATTTCGGGAGGTGATTGAAGTAGCCAGATCAGGATACCGATACCAAGTGTAATACACAGAAGGCGCATGGGAATCGTCTCAAGTGTGAGATTGCGGCGAATTTGCGGGTGGAATAAGTATTATTTGACTTAAAAAAACGGCAATCACGAGGCCCGTAATGAGTGTATAGTGCTGAAAGTCGAGGAGGTAAATGGCCTGTACGCCAACAGCGATACTCAGCGTGCCCTGAGGATGCCAACTCAGGGCGAGCAGTTCGCGCCAGGTCTGCGGTATTTGCCAGAGAGTTTGGGAGACCGTAAAACCGATTGTACGGCCCATTCCCCGCACGAGTATCATTGTGAGGGCAAGTGGAAAAAGAGGTGACCAGAGAAAGAATATATCACCACCAAATTCCCCTATTATTGAGCCGATCAGAGCAAAAAAGATTGGCTCAATCACGTCATTGGCACGCGTTGTAAATTCGACGACCTCGCGTTTTGCCACGGTTGTGTTAATCAGCCAGATACCCGACAGAAATCCCACAGCAAGAGATGGCAGACCCGGTGCCTGGCACAAACCAGAAAGGGCGATCACAATGCCCAGGACGAGACTTAGTGAACGAGCACCTGTGCGGTGGCTGCGAAATGAAAAATCAAGCGCGATGCCTCCGACCACGCCTGCGCCGAGCATGAGCAGTGCAATACCAGCTACACCTATAAATGGCAAGTTTCCCAAATAAAAAATGGGATTTTCTGCGAGCGGAGGGAAAGCGAGACACAACACGGCCATGGCCGCGATATTGCCAAGTGGCAGGTTTTGCACTGGCACCGGATTTGGTATAGGGCGGTTAGGCCATTGAAAAAACGGGGTGGGAAAACGTGCAGTAAGAGCGAAACTGGTGAGCAGGACGATGGCGAGGGGTAAATTTTGAAGCAAGCCGAGATAGCGATAAAGTATCAAACCACTGGCGAAGGCCGCAAGGACAGTGAATCCACCTGTGGCGAGTACTACGGCTGTTTGTGAGTAAATCACTGAGGTGCCGTGGTCTCGCAGATTCTGAAGATCTGTTGACAGTCCTGTTTGCAGGCCAATCCACAGTAAAATAGCACCGATGCAATTGTACCGCACCACTTCAAATAGGTGAAATACCTCATTGGTTTTTGGAAAAAACATCCCGATGAGAATACCGAGGAGCAGATAATGCACTCTGCCTATTCGCAGACTGTCTATCAGCGGGTGTGGCGGCATCCACCGAAAAATTTTTTGGCCGAAAAAAAAAGCACCAAAACCGACAATTAAGCTGAAAATAAAGGCCATAAAATGCCTGCGCTTTAGGGATAACTGATGTCGTCTTTACCGCGGTGGATTATACTTTTTTCCAAAGTTTGGGTCAAGGACGAAGTTGACGACCCACGCTTGACAGTCGTTAAAATATAGTGTATAGTCAAGATTGAGTTGTATATAGATGGGATTTGAGAGAGCCCCTTCCCCACAGTTCTGCTGATGTTGTGCTGTGTGTAGGGGCGGATGGGCGGGTACTGATAGCACAAATTCTGGAGATCCTATGTCCAATTCATTACCTCAGGTGCTAATGCACAGTGCCCCAAGTTTGTACGAGCATCTCGACGCATTTGCCCAAGTTGTTGAGTCGGCTATTCGCATATCCGGTGCTTCAGAAGATGAGCAAGTCGATCTAATGGTTGCGGTCATGGAAGCTCTCAATAATGCGATAGACCATGGCAATGGAGTAGATGCTTCTAAGAAAGTACATCTCAAGATCGATATCCACCCCGCGTTCATCACGGTCTGGGTACAAGACGAGGGAGGAGGTTTTGATCCCAATGCAACACCTGACCCGCTTGCGCCAGAGAATCTAATGAGTGATTCTGGGCGCGGGCTTTTGATGATGCGTGCGTTTATGGATGAGGTGGATTTTATGCCCTCTCAGAAGGGCACACTGGTTAAAATGATCAAGTATTTTTCCTCTAAATCGTCGCCATCTCACTGTTGAGGAGGATGCCATGCAAATTCTCATTTCTGGACGTCATTACCATGTCTCGGACAGCACGCGTACCCATATTAAAGCTGCTGTCTCTCGGTTTGAGCGATTTTACACGCCAGTGCTGGGTTGTCATATCACCATTACAAAAGAGGAGCCTGCATTTCGCGTTGATATTATTGTCAACGTGCATGGCCAAACCCTCAAAGCTTCCAACACTGGCAATAAACTCTTTCCCGTTATTGATGGTTCGGCAAAGAAGATGATTCGACAATTAAAGAAACTTCACGACCGACGTAGAAAACCTCGCGTTATTTTTGAACCTGAGATTGAGGCATAAGCCGTGCCACAGATTTCTATTGGTAAGATGTTAGAGGATTATGGCGACCAACTCTCGCTATCGTCCATTGCTGGGGAGAGGGGAATAGGCAATACACTATCTACCAGCGATGTCCATCGGCCCGGTCTCGCACTTGCGGGTTTCCTCGGTCTTTTTACTTTTGACCGCGTCCAGGTTATGGGCAATACGGAGATGCTCTATCTGTCGAGCCTTGATCCCGATATTTGTCGCCACACTCTTGAAACCATTTTTCAGTTTGATATTCCCTGTATGGTTATTACAGACGGCAATGAAGTGCTGCCCGTGATGGTCGAATTGTCCAATGCGCGGCAAATTCCCCTGCTGACCACACCGTTTGCAACGACCAAGTTTGCCCACCTTTTTTCTCATTATCTCGACGATGTGTTTGCACCGCGAACAGCCATCCACGGTTCTCTGGTTGATGTGTATGGCATTGGGCTGTTAGTTGTCGGTGCAAGTGGGATTGGAAAAAGTGAGATTGCCGTTGATCTCGTTGAACGCGGACACCGATTGGTCGCGGATGATGTCGTACTCGTGTCGCGCAAGTTACAGGGCATAATTGTAGGCAGCAGCGGGGAAACACTGCGCGATCATATAGAAATACGCGGTCTTGGCATTTTGAATGTCCGCAATATGTTTGGTGTGCGTGCCGTTCGCATGCAGAAGCGCATTGAGGTTGTTGTCAAACTCATTAAATGGGATGAGACCGCGGCGTATGATCGCATTGGACTCGATGAGGATTGGATCTCGATCCTCGACCTCGAAGTGCCACAGGTTACAGTGCCGATCTATCCTGGGAAAAATATTACGGTGATTGCAGAGACGATTGCCCTGAATTATCAACTCAAAATACAAGGCTATCACACGGCGCAAGAATTCAATCGCCGCCTGGTTGAGCGCATGAAAAACAAACTCCGGGATGATATGTCTGTTCGAGCGGATATCGAGTAATTTATGGAGGTATAAATGAAATCTACATGTGTTGTCTTATTGTTGTTTGGACTTATTGGGTGTGGGGGGCAGAGTGCTTTGGAAAGCGATGCCCAGCGCATGCTGGCTTCTGTACGGGATTTGGAAGAGGAATTGGACGATTTGCCGCAGGCGGTTGCGCGGTATGGAGAAGTTTCAGCGCAATTCCCACATACTGAAGCGGAAAAAACCGCGCGCGCGCGTCGGGCGATGCTCGAGCAGGTACAGACGCGCCTGGCAGAACGAGAAGTTGTTCCGAAAGATAGTATAGAGTCATTTTATGAGGCCGTTGTCGAGATCGCGCCCGATTATTTTGCCACGTTGAAGAAGCTCGGCACCAATTACAGTAATCAGATACACTTTACCACGCGTTTTGCTGCCAATACAGGGGCAGTACAGATAAAAGAGCAGGCTATAGGAATATGGGAGAAGCAGGATCGCTTGTGGTCGCGCTACACCTTTCGCCCAATCCCATCAAATCGTTTCTGGCAGGATCAGTTGTGTAAGGACGCGCTGAATATTACTGAAATGTTAATTGCCAGGCCCTTTCGCGATTACAACCGCGCACTGGATATCATCAATAAGGGATTGGACTATGCTTTGGGCGAGGATGTGATTTCACGAGCCAAAGTCTATGCTGCCTATTGCACGTTTTGGCAGGGCAAAGCAGAGGACTTCGAGCAGGGTGTCACACTGGCAAGAGAGGCTCTGAAATATGAATTTCTGTCGGATAATGACCGCGCGCGTGCCTACCATGTTATTGGCCTGTGTTATGCGTATATCTATCAGGATTCAGAGGACATGGCGCATCTCGATGAGGCGATAAAAGCACTCAATGAAGCCGTGAATATCGATGGGAATATGGGCGAAGCCAAGCAATTGCTCAAAGCGTTGCGACAACAGCGAGGAAGGGTAGCGTCTTAAGGTATGAAAAAAAATGTTTGTAAATTTGGTGGTTCATCGGTCGCCGATGCCGCGCAGGTCGGGAAGGTAGTGTCTATTGTGCGAAGCGATGAACGCCGCTGTTTTGTCGTGCCATCTGCGCCGGGTAAGCGGTCTGACGATGATACAAAAATTACTGATTTGCTCTATTTGTGTCACGAACTCGCGCGGCAAAATATCGATTTCTCGGAGCCTTTTAAAAAAGTTAGTACGCGATTTTTGGATCTTTCAAAGGCTCTTAATGTGTCAATTGATATGGAGAGATTGCTCGCTGAGGTCGAGAGTGAGATTGCGGGTGGTGCGGGGCGAGATTATGTGGCGTCTCGCGGCGAGTATTTGTGCGGGCGCATTCTATCCGATGTTTTGGGGGCGGTGTTTGTCGATCCAGCCGAGGCAATACTCTTTCGGCCTGATGGGCGGCTCGACAGCGATTCATATCGGCGGTTGCGGACGCATCTTTCAGATGAACGACTCTATGTTATTCCGGGATTTTACGGTGCGGATGCAGAGGGTGAGATCGTGACGTTTTCGCGCGGTGGGTCGGATATTACCGGCGCGATTGTCGCCCGCGCAGTTGGAGCAGAAGTGTACGAAAACTGGACGGATGTGTCCGGGTTGCTCATGGCCGATCCCCGCATGGTGCCCAATCCATTGCCCGTAGAGGAAATTACGTATCGCGAGATGCGCGAGTTGGCCTATATGGGAGCCGATGTTTTTCACGACGAGGCGATGTTTCCGGTGCGTACGGCCGAAATTCCCATTCACATACGCAATACCAATCGGCCAGAGGATAAGGGCACGCTGATTTTGCCGAGCCGAGAGCTTACAGAGCGCTTGATCGCCGGGGTAGCGGGGCGTCCCGATTTTAGCATGTTGTTCATAGAAAAAGACCTGATGAATCAGACGGCGGGGTTTGGACAACGGGTCCTGGAGGTGGTTGCTCGGCACGGGATCAGTTATGATCACACGCCGTCTGGCATCGATACAATGTCGGTGATCATACAGGATGAGCAATTGGACGGCAAGGGCGAACTTCTCGTCGAAGACATTCAACGCATTCTTGAGCCTGACCGCAT
>JAJEAX010000129.1 GCA_022822565.1 Candidatus Latescibacterota bacterium | reverse complement strand
AGGGGTTTGGTTCGCAAAAAGGTGAGTTGTTGGGCCATCATTAAGGTGGTGATGATGAAAAATATGGATAGGGCAAACTGAAAAATGACCAGTAATTTGCCAAAACGATTGCCCGTTTTAATTTGCAACCGGCTTGTTATGATCTGGGTCGGTTGCAGGCGGGATAGCACAAAAGCGGGATATCCCCCTGCTGTGATGCCAACGAGGCTGACAAGCAGAATGAGAAAGGCGAGTGTTGAGGTGTTGAGGCCGTCGCTTATGGATAGGGATTTTCCGGATAGGTTGTTGAATGTTGGCAAGGCGAGTTCTGCGATGGCAATGCCGGCGATGAGTGCAATGGTGATGAGTAAGAGCGATTCGCCGATAAATTGGTTTGCGATTTGCATGCGTTTTGCGCCGACGACTTTTCGCAAGCCGACTTCTCGCGCCCGCGTTGCCTGCCGTCCGAGGGTTAAAGTGATAAAGTTGATACAGGCGATAAACAGGACGAGGATTGCGATGCCCGATAGGATGTATGAATAAACGGGATTACTGCTATTACGCACCCCCATGTTTTGAGCAAAATGCATTTGAGTGATAGGCAGGAGTTTGAGTTCTTTCTCGTCGCCGAACCAGATTTTAGTCAATCTGGGAAATTGCTGTTCGACACTATTTGGGGATATATTCGGGGGGAGCATCATATACGTATCCAGGTAGTATATATACCATCGGCTTGGGGCGCGCATCATGGGATTTGGTTCAAATGGCAGTAGTATGTCAAATTGAATTGTAGAGTTTTTGGGTACGTTTTGCACAATGCCCGTGATGGTGTAGTTTTGAATTTCTTTCCCGAAGTACTGAATTGGAAGCTGTTCCCCGACGGGGTTGGCGTTGTTGAAATATTTCTGCGCGATTTTTTCTGTTATGATTACAGAATATTTGTCCTGGAGTGCTTGAGCGGGGTCGCCGTGAATGACTGGAAAAGAAAAAATGTCGAGGAAATCGAGATCAACAAAACCTAAAGTTGCTTGAAAAGCGCGGTCTTCTGTACCAATTTTTCCCCCGCTACTGCTGAAACGAACGGTCTGCATGTCTGGGAATGCTTCTGCTATTGCGGGTCCGAGAGGATCTGGTGTCGTACCAGAAACCCGATAGATGCGGTCGGCGTTTTCGTGAAAGGTGTCGTAGGTCCATTCGTTGTGGACGAAAAGGAAGGTGAGGATGCAGAAAGCGAGTCCGATGGCAATGCCGATGATGTTGATGGCAGAGTACACACGGTGCTTGGCGAGGTTGCGAATCGCTGTTTTCAGGTAGCTACTGAATAAAGATATTTCAGTGAACATTGGTCTCTCCTGTGTCTGGTGTGGCGTAAACTCTATATTTTATTTTATCAGGTGAGATCAGCCCGCCCAGCCTCCAACCTCTTGTTTTTTCAATGCGCGTTTTAGCTGATGGCGTCCGCGGTAGAGCCAGATTTTCACGGTGCCGAGGGGTGCTCGCATTTCCCATACGATTTCGCGGTAGGACAGTTCTTTTATGTAGCGAAGCCACATTGCGCGTTGTTGTGTCTGGGGCAGTGTACGCAGGCCCTGTGCTAAGAGTTGATGGCGTTCCTTTTGTATGATGCTATCTTCTGGCGTTGTCAGAGTAATTGGTTCGGGCATGTGTTGTGCTACTGTTTCCATGCCGTTTTTCCGGGATAGCCGGGACCGGAGGTGTGACCGTCCGACGTTGATGGCAATGCGCGTTAGCCATGTTGTGAATGTCGATTCGCCGCGAAATTGGCGCAGGCTCTGAAAGACTTTCATGAATACGACCTGCATCAGATCTTCGGTTTCCTCGCGGTCCTGCACATATCGCCCGACAATGGCGCGTACGCGACTCTGGTGCAGATAGTAGAGTTTGCCAAACGCGCTTTTGTCGCCGGCTTTTATCATGTAGATCAATTGCACATCGTTTTCTATTTCTGATTGTTTATTCATATCGCAATGCCTCCACGGAGTTCATTTTTGCTGCTTTTACGGCTTGCAGGCTCACTGTTCCGATTACGACCAGTAGTGTCAGTACGCCACCCAGCACGAATGCTCCGATGCCCAGTTCAATTCGATACGCGAAGTCCGATAGCCATTTGCTCATTGCCCAATAGGCGACTGGCCAGGCGAGTACATTTGCTATGCCGACCAGCAGAACGAATTCGCGCGATAGCAAACGCACGACGTTTGTGACGCTGGCGCCCAATATTTTGCGAATGCCAATTTCTTTGGTGCGCCGGGTCACGGCGAGCGCTGTCAATCCAAACGCGCCCAGACAGGCGATAAAAATGGCGAATAGGGTTCCGTATCCGATCATGCGATGCCATCTTTCTTCGGTTCGGTATTGGCGATCAATGCCTTCGTCGAGAAACGAATAGCGAAATCCAGAGGATTGTGTTACGGCTTCCCATTGTTCTTCCATAAACGCCAGTGTGCCGGAAATGTCTTCGGCACGCACCCGAATTAGCAGGTGGGTAAATTGATGTTCTGGCGCGCATTTCAGGAATGCGGGGCCAATTTTGTGATGGAGAGAGCGAAAATGAAAGTCGTTCACCACGCCGATCACTGTCATGTCATCAAAAAATTTCAGTGTTTTTCCGAGGGGTGGTCCCGGTCCCAGTTGTTTGGCCAGGGTTTGGTTGATGATTACAGACTTATCAGGGTCTGTCACACGTTCTCGTAAATAATTTCGTCCTTCGATCAATTTGATGTCGAGCGTTGGTACAAAGTCGTAATCGACAAAGAAGATCTCTACGCCTTTTAAGGTTGTTCCTTCATGTACCACAGCCCCGCGCGATTGGTATCCGTTGCGCATCATGTGATATATCTGGGTTACACCGAGAATTGCGTGATGGGATAACAGGGCGTCCCGATAGGTTTCAATGCCTTTTGGTCCCAGGTCTCTCAGCTTGCTGAGGCGACTGACGGCAATGAGGTGTTCGCTGTCAAATCCCAGGGGTTTGGTCCGCAAGTAGTCGAGTTGAGAGGTCATGATGAGGGCACTGATGACGAGAACCGCAGACATCGCGATCTGGAAGACCACGAGAAACTGGCTGAACAATCCCGCACTGACTATTTTCAATCTGCCTTTGAGTACATGAATGGGCATAAATCCGGAGAGGACAAAGGCTGGATAGGTACCTGCGAGCAGGCCGACGATTAGAGTCAGGCCCATGAGCGAGGCAAATGCCAGGCCATCCAGATGTGCAACTATGGATAATTTTTGCGCCATGAGGTTGTTGAACAATGGCATTAAAAGTTCTGATAGGGCGAGTCCGATTATAAATGCTATGAGGCTTAAGAGCACGGATTCTGTGAGAAATTGCACAATGACCTGGGGTTTGTGTGCGCCAACGACTTTGCGGATGCCGATTTCTCGCGCCCGAGAAGCCGACCGTCCCAGGGCGAGGGTCATAAAATTCACACATGCGACAAATAGTACCAGAACTGTAATGCACAACAGGATGTAGCTGTATGCCGGATCAGTGGCGGGTTCGGGTGCGCGGATATTTGGATTGAAATGGACGTTGGCAAGGGGCTGCAATTTCAGCTTTTGATTTTCCCCCATGATGGGCCAGGACCAGTTTATAAAACGCGGAAGTAATTTTTCTATGTCTTCGGCGCGAGCCTGATTGTGGAGTAAGACGTAGGTGCTGGTGTTACCTGTGTAATTCCACGAGTTGAGCGCATCTTCAACATTCTCATAGGACTGGATGCAGCCGAATTGTATGCTGGATGTTTCGGGGATGTCTTTCACGATGCCCGTAATTAGAACCTGATGGATTTTTGAGTTTCTTGTGAAAGAAACCGATTTCCCCATTGGGTCGGTGTTGCCGAAGAATTTTTGTGCGACGGTTTCTGATATGATCATGGCGTCTTTGCGATCCAGTGCTGTTGTGGGGTCGCCTTTCACGAGGGGAAATGAAAAAACATCCCAGAAACCCGGATCGGCATAAATAACGCGCTCTCGAAATGAATGGTCGCTGTATTGGAATGTGCGAGAAGAGTGATAGATTCTCACGACATGCTGCATTTTTGTGGGGAATGCTTCTGCCAATGCAGGACCGAGAGGGCCCGGCATAGCAGCTGAGGCATCGCTACCTTCTCCCACTTCTCCTTTGTTGTAAATGCGATAAATCCGATCCACTTTTTCGTGGAATGCGTCATAGGACCATTCGTGTCGTATGTACAAGAAGGTCAAGATGCAAAACGCAATGCCGATTGCGAGTCCAGTAATGTTGATCGCTGCATACACTTTGTAACGGACGAGGTTGCGGTACGCTACGGTCAGATAGTTGCGGAACATTTTGTTCTCCCTGGCTATCGCTACGAGTTCTTTGCGTTGATTTACTGCAATAATCGTGCCAAAAGACTCAAATGTTGAAATAACAATAATTTATGAAAAATTGCTT
This sequence comes from Candidatus Latescibacterota bacterium, assembly GCA_022822565.1. Taxonomy (GTDB): domain Bacteria; phylum Latescibacterota; class UBA2968; order UBA2968; family UBA2968; genus VXRD01. The sequence continues at coordinate 6,461 of JAJEAX010000129.1, read as the reverse complement.
GAAATTGACTAATTGGAAAGTGTCCGATTTTGATACAGTAGTGTCCGAAAATGAACACTTTTAGGGAGGGATGGGAGGTGAGAGGGGGTGGGGTTGCCGCGTAAATCAGGTGCTTTTGCCCGGTATTCGAAAGACCAGTACAACGCCGAGCAACATCAAGATCGCGCTGATTTCAAAAGCCCGGCGCAGGCCATAGACATCTGCCATCATGCCGAGGAGCAACATTGCCACGCCGCGCAGCGCGAATCCTGCGCCCATGTAAAGGCCATTGGCGAATGCCCGGTTTTCTGGGCAACTTTCCTGTACCATTGCCATGACCACGGGACCGGTGGAGAGGGCGACAAAGCCCAGGACGATTAAAATGGGAAATAAGGCCCAGCCCTGGGTTTCGAGAAAGACGAATAGCAGGAGGGGGGTGGCAATCATGGAGAAGCCGAGGATTTGTTTGCGTCCCCATCGGTCGCTTACCCATCCGCCGATAAGCGCGCCGCCAATGCCCGCGCCTTCCAGTACGGAAAGAGAGGCGCCCGATAGCCACAGGCTGGCGCCTTCTTCGGTCAAGAAGGTGGGCAGGAATGCGGTCAGGGAGGCCATCATAAATGCGCGGACAAAGACAATGCCCGATAAGGGGATCATGACAGGTGCCATGCGTTTTAAGGCGGCCTGCCAGGTCAGTGCTTTATATGCGGATATGACGCGGCTCGCAACGCTTCTCATCCGCAATAAGAGTATCAGTGATGCCACGATACCTGCGGGTATTAAATAGGTTGTTCCGGCGATTCCCCACAGGCCGATGACGCTTACGATTAAGATAGGTCCCAGGGTGCGACCGAGTTCACCGCATAACATCCAGATGCCCATTCCGCGACCGAGGTTGGATCCCGAGAGCGTTCCGGCCATTGCGGGTCCAACAGCGTGAAATGCCGCGGAGCTAAATCCCGTGATTAATAGTAGCACGACGAGGGCGAAATAACCGTGCGCTATGCCGAGCAGGCTCATGGCGATGCCCGTTATTGCAGGTCCCAGGATTACGAGAGATCGCAAGTTCAGGCGGTCTGCCTGATGTCCGATGATGGGTTGAAATACCGAGGGGGCCTGTCTGACGACCATTAACAAACTGGCTTCGGTTTTGGATAGGGACAGAGTTTGGATGAAAATGGGGAGTAAGGGCGGTAAGAATCCGCTGTATGTATCGTGTACCGCATGCCCGCCGGAGAGGGTTATGACGTCGCGGGTTTGAAAACGGCTGTTATCGCTATTTGAGGACAAGGGCAGGTCTTACAGTTTGATCACGGCGATGAGAATGCCCGCTATTGCCACCATGGTCGTAATGAGCCAGATGAAACGGGATTCAAGGATTTTATTCGTGTCATCAATGCGCTTATTTGTCTCATCAATGCGCTGGCCTAGAGACTGGTTGGCCTCGTCAATGCGCTTATTTGTCTCAACAATCTGCTCCCGCAATTCTTTGCTGTCTTCGCGCATCTGCAGGCGTATGTCTTGCAGGTCTTCGCGTAGATAAGCAATGCCCCAATGGGTATTATCCGCAGATGTGGTCGCTTCAGATTCAGGCGTTTCAGCCATAACAGATCTCCTGTTTCTCTTTGGAGAGAGGGAGCGGATCCATATAAACAAGATATGCTATCACAGCAAAAAGTCAATGGTCTATCGACTGCTGCACCACAGGTTAAGTTCAGCAGTGCTTCTTAGGGTTGCGGGAATAGACATGGAGACATAATTTAATTAGAGGCTACTCATTATTACAAAGGATTATTATATGTCTGATTATCCCCCCATTCGTCCAATTACTCAGGAACCTGGATACCACTGGTTCGGTTATTACGATAAGTGGCAAATAGATCCTTCAGGTCGATACGCGCTCGGTATGGCGGTCGATTTTGAACACCGGTCGCCTTCGACGGATGATACGGTCGCGCTGGGTATTGTTGATATGGAAGATGGCGATACGTGGTCTGAGTTCGGGCGCACGCGGGCGTGGTGCTGGCAACAGGGGTGTATGTTGCAGTGGATTCCCAATTCGGAGACGGAGGTTATTTTTAATGATCGCGAAGGGGATGCGTTTGTCTCGCGGATATACAATGTAAGAACAGGGGCGATTCGCACGCTTCCGCATGCGATTTATACGATTTCGCCGGATGGTAAGACCGCTATTGGAGCTGATTTTCGCAGGATTAATCACATGCGGCCCGGGTATGGGTATGCGGGGATTCCCGATCCCAATCGCGATGTGCGTGCGCCGGATGATGTGGGTGTTTATACTGTGGATCTGGAGACGGGTGAATCAAGGCTTGTTGTTGCGATTGCCGAGGTTGCCGCGATTCCGTATCCGCATGGCGATATTTCTGGGGCGCGTCACTATTTTAATCATTTGCTGTTTAATACGGATGGGTCGCGGTTCATTTTTTTGCATCGCTGGCGATTTGGAGATGGCGGTTTTAATACGCGGATGATGACGGCAGATGCCGATGGGTCAAATTTGCATGTGGTTGATGATTACGGCAAGATGTCGCATTTTATCTGGCGCGATCCAGAGACGATTCTCGGCTGGGCGCATCGCCCGGCGCACGGGCGTAAGTTTTATCTTTATAGGGATCTTTCCGATGCGGAGCCAGAGGTGATTGGCGATGGGGTTATGACGGTTGATGGTCACTGTACGTATTTGCCGGGTAATGAGTGGATTTTGAATGATTCTTATCCGTCACAGGGCCATCGCTATCAGATTCCATATCTGTATCGCGTTGCGACTGGTGAGCGCATTGATCTGGGTGTTTTTCCGTCGCCAGAACCCTATACGGGCGAGTGGCGCTGTGATTTGCATCCGCGCTTTAGTCCCGATGGGCAATTTGTGGTGATTGATTCAGCTCATGAGGGCAATGGACGGCAGATGTATCGGATTGAGGTTGGTGATGTTGTGTAATAAAGGAGATATGAGATGGCTATAGCTGAAGCACCTGCTGTATTGACGGAAGAGGAGATGTTGCATTTTCGTACGCGAGGGTATCTGGGTCCGTATTCGCTGTGTTCTGAGGCGGAGATGGCGGATCTTCGCCCGGCGATTGAAGAGGTGTTAGAGACGGATCCGCCGAATGGTAAGAATCGCATTCACAACCGGCATCTGGATAGTCGCGAGGTTTACGATTTGTCAACGCGTCCCGAGATTCTCAGCCGTATGGTGGCACTGTACGGGGCGGATTTGTTGTTGTGGCGCACGAATTTTTTTATCAAATACAAGGGTACGAAGGCGATTCCCTGGCATCAGGATTTCAATTATTGGCCGCTGGAGCCGCCGATTATTGTTTCGGCGTGGATTGCGGTGGATGCTTCGACTAAGGAGAATGGGAATTTGCAGCTTATTCCCGGGTCACATCGCAAAATTATTCCCCATGTCAAAGCCACGCCCGATGTGCAGTTCAAGGAGATGGCCGATGCGGGGTATTACGATCCGGAGCAGCTGGTTGATCTCGAGATGCAGCCCGGTGAGTTTATTCTGTTTAATGAGCGTACGTTGCATCACTCAAAAGCCAATTTCTCGGATTTGCGGCGCATTGGTCTGGCGGTGCGCGCGGTTCCTCCGATTGTCCATGTTCTCAAGTACGATTCCGAAGATCATGGGCTTCCGGTTATTCACGGCGAGGATACGATGGGATTTAATCGGGTTACACAACCGCCGGTATGAAAAGCATCCGCAGATGAACGCAGATACACACAGATAAAAGGCAAGAGGCGATAGGTAAGATGTAGGGGCGAGGCATGCCTCGCCCGTTTTAAGATACAAGACGTAAAGAGGGTAGGATGGCTATCTTGCCTTTAACTACTGACCACAGCTTAAAGGAATCGACTGTATGAAGATTACCAATATTGAGACATTTATTGTGGATGCGGGTTGGCGCCCGTGGATATTTGTTCGGGTGGATACAGATGCGGGTATCAGCGGCTGGGGGGAGTGCAGCGATGGTCGCAGTCCGTATGGGGTTACGGGTACGGTGCGCGATTTGACGCCTTTGCTCGTCGGCAAGGATCCCCGCGCTTATGAGATGCGCTTTTGGGATATGTTGCGGGGGACGCGGCAGAGTCCGGGGGGTATTGCGGCGAAGGCTATTGCGGGTGTTGAGCTTGCGCTTATTGATATTAAGGCGCGTGCGCTCGGTATTTCTGTTGTGGAGCTTTTTGGGGGTCCAACGCGTGAGCGGGTTCGGGTTTACTGGTCGCATTGCGGTACTTCGCGTGCTCGCCATTACGATTTGCTCAATACGCCACCGCTTCGGACGATGGATGATATTGCCGCGCTGGGGCGGGAGGTTGTGGACAAGGGATATACGGCGTTGAAGACGAATATCGTTATTCCGGGGGATCCTGCCAGTGTGTATTTTGGGGGATTTGGTGGCGAACCGGGGACGACGGATGGCGTGGTTTCGCGGCAGCTTCTCCGGCATATTGAGACGCTTATTGGTACGTTTCGAGATGCTGTGGGTCCCGATGTCGATATCAATCTGGATCTGAATTTTAATTTTAAGCCCGAGTCGTGTATGCGCATTGCCAGGGTGCTGGAACAATTTGATTTGCTGTGGCTGGAGATCGATATGTACGAGCCAGATGCGATTCGGCAGATTAAGGATGCGACGAGTACTAAAATTTGTACGGGTGAAAATTTGTTTTATATGCGCGAGTTTATCCCTTATTTCCAGGCGCGGTCTGCGGATGTGTTTATGATCGATGTGCCGTGGAATGGGTTTGCCCAGTCGAAGAAGGTGGGCGATTTGGCCGAGGCGTATCAACTCAATGTTGCGCCGCACAATTATTATAGCCATCTTTCGACGTGTATCAGTGCGAGTCTGTGTGCGGTTTTGCCGAATGTGCGTATTATGGAGATCGATGTTGACGATGTGCCCTGGCGCGAGGATATGGTGACGAATGTACCGCATATTGAAAATGGGTATTTGACGATTCCCTCGGGTCCGGGATGGGGTATTGAGATGGTTGAAAAGGTGCTCAAAGCACATCCCTGGGATAAGGGGAATGCGAATTGGTGAGGAGACAATATGAATAATCAACAACACTTGTTTGAACTCGATGTGTATGGCTTTACGGTTGTTGAAGATGTTTTGACGGCTGAAGAAGCGGGCGAGATGCGCGAGGCGCTTGTGCGCTGTGAGAAGGCATTTGGCACGGAGGCCAGAAATCGGGGAACCGCTCGGCATGTCGCCAATTTGCCGGTGATGGATCGCGTTTTTCACAAGACTATTGACCATCCGCGGATCCTTCCTTTGCTGGAGCATTATCTGGAGAAGTCGCTTATTCTGGGCAGTCTCAATGCCCGGATTGTGCGCCCGGGCGACCCAGACCAGGGTTTGCACAGCGATATTCCGTTGGAGATGCTCAATTTCAGTACGCCAGTTATGATGAATACGATCTGGATGCTGGATGATTTTTCGCCGGTAAATGGCGGTACGCGCGTGGTGCCGGGGTCGCATAAGAGCGGGTTGGTTGTTCCGCCTGAGGATGTATCTGTCAAGCATATTGCACAACCCGAAGGATCTGTGGGCAGTGTTATTGTTATTAACGGTCAAATATGGCATGCGGGTGGCGCGAATACGGGGACGACGAATCGCCATGCGTTGTTCGGTCATTATCGCAAACGGATGTGTATGTTTCAAGTTGATCCCCACGATGGTTTTCCGCCTGAATGGTTTGACGGGCTCACGGAGAGACAAAAGCAATTGATGCGGATGAGCAAGGGGCTTAAATCAGCCCATGCGGCAGATGCGCATTTTAGATAATTGGAGATCAATATGCTCGTTGGTATATCCCCATTGTTCAGTCCCGAGTTGTTGGCTACGATTTATCGCATGGGACACGGAGATGAGATTGTTCTGGCAGATGCACATTTTCCCGGGCATTCGGTGAATGCCAATACACTGCGGGCAGATGGTCTGGGGGTTGCGGCGTTGCTGGAGGCAATTTTGCCGCTGTTTGTGCTGGATACGTATGTGGATAGTCCGGTTTTTATGATGGATGTAGTGTCGGGTGATACGCTCGATCCCGCGGTTGAGGCGTCTTACCGGGCTGTTATTGACAGGGTATGGCCGGATACACCCCCTATTGCGCGCGTTGAACGCTTTGCGTTTTACGAACAGGCGAGAGACGCTTTTGCGGTTGTTATGACTGGGGAGACGGCAAAATACGGCAATGTTATTCTGAAGAAGGGTGTGACGCCGGTGTAGGATGACCTGTCCAAAAGGACAGGTTGTTTTTGTCCCTGGGGACGGTGTTTCGGGATTTCGGATGGCGTATTTTTGGGGTGTAAACGATCATTCCAATTAATAGGAGGCATACCATGGCTGTGACGACACTTGATTATGTGCCCTGTGCGCGTGTGGAAGATATTCCCGAGGGTGGGATTATGGCGGTGAATGTGGAGGGCCATGCGATTGCGCTGGCAA
>JAJEAX010000149.1 GCA_022822565.1 Candidatus Latescibacterota bacterium | reverse complement strand
GCGATGCCGGTGACGGGTACGTCGGCTTCGTATCGGGTGAGGGTGGTGAAGTGTACTTTGGGCCAGATATGGCGTTGAAAGCCGTCGAAGTTTTTGAGTGCAAAGGCGCGGGTGATTTGCCGGGGTCTGTCGCCGCGGAAGTTGAAGAAGATGACGCTGTCCCCATCTTTTATGGTGGTTTTGCCTGTGCTGTCGGCGATGGCGATGGGTTTGATGAATTCGTCGGTTTGTCCGCGGTTGTAGGCGTTTTGTATGGCTGTGATGGGGTCGGTTTCTGTGATGCCTTTGCCCTGTGTGAGGAGGTCATAAGCGATTTGGGTGCGTTCCCAACGGTGGTCGCGGTCCATGGCGTAATAGCGCCCGGATATGGAGGCGACGCGGCCAATGCCATAGGTTTTGAACATGGCGAGGAGTTCGCGCATGCGGTGGATGGCGCTTTGGGGCGGTGTGTCGCGTCCGTCTGTGAAGGCGTGGAGGAAGAGGCGGTCTGGGGGGAGGCCGCGCTCGGCTGCCATTTTGATGAGGCCCTCGTAGTGACTGGGCCATGAGTGTACGCCGCCGTCAGAGACGAGGCCGATGAGGTGGAGGTTGCGGTTGTGGTTTTTGATGCGGTCTATGGCGGCGATTAGTGCTTCGTTTTTGTACAGGCTGCCGTCTCGTATGCGGTCGTCGATCTGGGTCATGGCTTGCAGGACGGTGCGTCCCGCACCGAGGTTGAGGTGGCCGACTTCGGAGTTGCCCATGAGTCCGTCGGGGAGGCCGACTGCACGTCCGGAGGTGTTGAGGGTGGTGTGGGCGCAATTGGCCCAGATGCGGTCCATTGTCGGGGTGCTGGCAAGGGCTATGGCGTTGTGGTCCCGACGCGGGTTTAATCCCCAACCGTCGAGGATGATGAGGGCGATAAAGCGTTTGTTGGTCATGGAAGTGTGATCCGCAGATGAACGCAGATGAACGCAGATGAACGCAGATAAAAAAGAGGGCCCATGAAGTGTGAAGCAACCGTAGGGGCGAGGCATGCCTCGCCCGTCATCGCGGCCCCTGCTTAAAGCATACAGGGGCAGGCATGTTTTTGAGCCGCGATCCAGAAGATTAACGAGAGAACATATATATTCTTTCCGTTCCAATCAAGTGCGAACCACGGAATAGCGTACAAAAAGAGTTTGAAAAGATGAGTTGTTATGGTATTTTTCTTTGACTATGGATGAAAATAAATATCCCGAGGGTTGGAATCAGAAGCGCGTCCAGGAGGTTATTGACCAGGTCGAATCCCGGACAGAAGAAGAGACCATTGCTGAAGATGAGACCGCCTTTGAGCAAGGTTATACCGCTATGCAGGTTCCCCGCAAACTGGTACCTATAGTGCGTCAACTCATCGTTATGGTAGATGAGAAAAGCGATGTCTCTATCTGATCATTACCTTTGTATCATTTTCCTGAAAAAGTAGCTTGAAACCTTTTAGAGAAGGATCAATTTATGAGTCAAACGCATAATCCTTTGAATTCGCGCGATACGCTTTCTACTATGGCGGGTGATCTCGCAATTTTTCGGTTGGATCGGTTGGAGGTTGATGGGGTTGGGTCTGTGTCGAGGTTGCCGTTTTCTGTGCGGGTGCTGCTCGAAGCGGCACTGCGAAATTTGGATGGGTATCAGGTGCGGGAGGAGGATGTGGGGACGCTGGCGAATTGGAATGCGACCAATCCCAATCCGATAGAGATACCGTTTAAGCCCGCGCGGGTGGTGTTGCAGGATTTTACGGGTGTGCCTTCGCTGGTGGATCTGGCGGCGTTGCGTTCGGCTATGGGGCGCATGGGAGGCGATGCAAGTCGCGTTGAGCCGCTGATTCCGGTTGATCTGGTTGTGGATCATTCGGTGCAGGTGGATAGTTTTGCCAATTCGGATGCGTTGCGCAGAAATGCAGAGATCGAGTTTGAGCGCAATCGGGAGCGGTATGAGTTTTTGCGCTGGGGTGCCAATGCGTTTGAGAGTTTCAGGGTGGTGCCGCCGCTGACGGGTATTGTGCATCAGGTCAATCTCGAGTATCTGGCAAAGGGGGTTATTGCCCGGGATGGGGTGGCTTTCCCCGATAGTCTGGTGGGGGCAGATTCCCATACGACGATGATCAATGGTCTGGGTGTGGTGGGCTGGGGTGTGGGGGGTATTGAGGCAGAGGCGGTGATGCTTGGGCAGCCGATTTATATGCTGACGCCCGAGGTTGTCGGGTTCAAGCTGGATGGGCAGTTGCCCGAGGGTACGACGGCGACGGATTTGACGTTGACGGTGGTTCAGATGTTGCGCGAGAAGGGCGTGGTGGATAAGTTTGTCGAGTTTTACGGCACGGGGTTGACGGGTATTGGGCTGGCGGATCGCGCGACGATTGCAAATATGGCGCCGGAATACGGGGCGACGATGGGGTTTTTCCCGGTGGATGACGAGACGTTGCGTTATTTGGCGCGCACGGGTCGCACGGCGGCGGAGGTGGATGTGGTTGAGCGGTACGCGAAGGAGCAGGGTTTGTTCCGGACAGATGATACGCCGGAGCCGCGGTTTACGGATACGCTTGAACTGGATTTGAGTACGGTGGAGCCGAGTTTGGCCGGTCCAAAACGCCCGCAGGATCGCATTGCACTGGAGCAGATGAAGGATGCGTTTGAAGGCGCGTTGCGCGCACCGGTGGGCAATAGTGGTTTTGGGCTGGATGATGATGAGGCTCAAAAGCGGACGAATGGCGTGCTGGGACACGGGGCGGTGGTGATTGCGGCGATTACGAGTTGTACCAATACGAGTAATCCTTCCGTGATGGTGGCCGCTGGTTTGCTGGCGAAGAAGGCGGTGGAGAAGGGGTTGAAGGTTCACGCACATGTCAAGACGAGTCTGGCGCCGGGTTCGCGCGTGGTGTCGGATTATCTCGATCAGGCGGGTTTGACGCCGTATTTGGAGCAGTTGGGTTTTCACACAGTGGGTTATGGCTGTACGACGTGTATCGGAAATAGCGGGCCGTTGCCCGATCCGGTGGTTGCCGCGATTCACGAGGGGGATCTGGTGGCGGCGTCGGTGTTGAGTGGCAATCGCAATTTTGAGGGGCGCGTGCATCCGCATGTGAAGGCGAATTATCTGGCGTCGCCGCCGCTGGTTGTGGCTTATGCGCTGGCGGGGCGGGTGGATTTGGATTTGACTGCGGAGCCGATAGGGGTGGATGAGGAGGGCAATGCGGTGTTTTTGCGCGATGTCTGGCCCAGTCAGGATGAGATCGGCGATACGATTGCGCGGGCGGTCAGGCCGGATATGTTTGAGGCGCGCTATGGCAATGTGTTTGAGGGCAATGAGATGTGGAATGCGGTTGGCGGGCAAGCGGGGGATCTCTATGGGTGGCAGGCGGAGAGTACTTATGTGCAGGAGCCGCCGTTTTTTGTGGATTTGTCGCCGGAGTTAGACGCGATTGCGGATATTACGGGCGCGCGGGTGCTGGCGAGGTTGGGCGATTCGGTGACGACGGATCATATTTCTCCGGCGGGTTCGATTGCGGTGGATAGTCCGGCGGGTTCGTATTTGATTTCAAAGGGTGTTGAGGCGAAGGATTTCAATTCTTATGGTTCGCGGCGGGGCAATCACGAGGTGATGATGCGGGGTACGTTTGCGAATATTCGCATTCGCAATTCGCTGGCACCCGGTACAGAGGGCGGTGTGACGGTGCATTTGCCTTCGGGTGAGCAGATGAGTATTTACGATGCGGCGATGCGGTATGTGGATGAGGGCGTGCCGTCGATTGTGATTGCGGGGGCGGAGTACGGTTCGGGGTCGTCGCGCGATTGGGCGGCTAAGGGGCCGTTACTTTTGGGCGTGCGCGCGGTGCTTGTGGAGAGTTTTGAACGCATTCACCGCAGCAATCTGGTGGGTATGGGGGTCTTGCCGCTGGAGTTTGTGGGGGGTGAGAATGCCGAGTCGCTGGGGCTTACGGGGCGGGAGGTGTACGATATTACCGGGCTGAGCGATGATTTGCAGCCTTTGCAAGATGTGACGGTGACGGCGACGGATGAGGATGGGACCGTGAAGTCGTTTTCTGCAACGGTGCGTATCGATACGCCGGTGGAGATAGATTATTATCGCAATGGTGGGATTTTACATACGGTGTTGCGGAGTTTTTTGAAGGAATAATAATGGAGATCGCGGAGATGGAAACTGTCTTGCATTTTCAGCCGGTGATCGAGGTGAATGATGAGGATTTTTACGCGTTTTGTAGGCTCAATCGCGATGTTTGCATTGAGCGCAATGCGCAGGGAGACGTAATTATTATGCCACCAGCGGGCGGTGAGACGAGCGAGCGCAATGCAGAGATTACTATGCAGTTGCGATTTTGGGCAAAGAGGGATGGTACGGGTGCGAGTTTTGATTCGTCAGGTGGGTTTCGGTTGCCCAATGGGGCAGTGCGGTCGCCCGATGCCGCATGGATTGAACATACGCGGCTCAATGCGTTGTCTCTGGGAGACCGACGCAGGTTTGTTCCATTGTGTCCCGATTTTGTCATTGAGTTGCGGTCGGAAAGTGATTCATTGACCCCATTGCAGGAAAAGATGCAGGAGTATCTCGATAATGGCCTGAGTTTGGGTTGGTTGATCGATCCATATACAGAGCGCGTTTATGTGTATCGCTCTGGCTTGCCCATAGAAGAACTGGAGAAGCCTTCGCGCATTTCTGGCGATCCCGTCTTGCGGAGATTTGAACTGGATCTGGATGAGATTTGGTGAATGATACCCATTTCAAAAAACCGAGTACATGACAAAGATGTACTCGGTTTTTTTATTGCAAAAAATGCGCGTCCTGTTCTTTGCGAAGCGTCCAGAGGGGGTCATCGTCTTTGGGTTGAATGGTGCTTGTGGTGATGAATGCGCCAGTGGGGATGTCTCGACTTAGCGTGTTGCCGTTGGCCATGTGAAAGGGGAGGGGGTTGTCGGGTGCGACAGGTAGCGCGGGGCGCATGAGGTATTCGATTTTTTTGCTGTGGTCGTTGCCGATCCGGTGGCCGGCTTTGAGGGGTTCTTTTGCACGGCCTACAACGTCAAAGGATGGGCGGTAGTCGGTGGTGCCCGTGGGCAGGTTTAAGAGGCCAGCGACGAGTGTTGTGATGGGTGTTTCAACGCCGCAGAGGTGATAGGGTCGGTAGATGAGGGCTGTGGTGCCTTTTTTGTTGGGGATGAGTCCTTTGGTGGTGAGGATGTGGCGGGAGTAGGCGTTTTCACAGGCGATGACGATGAAGACGCCGCCGCCGAGGCCGGGTTCGTTTGCCTGGCGCAGGCAGGAGACGCAGTCGATGACGCCGCGATGGGATAAGATGCCGCCGTCTTCTTTGGGTGCGAGGACTTCGGGTATTTCAACGGTGCGGATTACGGGTGTGTGCAGGGTGTCTGTGTCGGGGATGAGGCCGGTGGCATTGGCGGCGATGGTGAGTTCGGTGACGTCGTAACCGGCAATGGCGCCGAGTTCGCCCATGATTTGACGGCGTTGTGCGATGTAGGCCGAGGGATTTTGGGTGGAGAATATCTGTTCGTCGGGGATCTGGATTTTGCCTTTGGACCAGACGATGGCGTTGGTTTGCGGGTCGTAAACGCGGTCGGAGTCCAGTGATTTGCCTCCGCAGAGTACTTCGAGGCCCAGGCTGCGCGCCCATTGCACGAGGCCCATGAGCAGGCCGTGCTGGTCGCCGTCAACTGCGGTATAGACGAGTCCGGCTTTGTCTGCGTGGTGTTTGAGGATGGGGCCGACGGTGACGTCGGTTTCTTTGGATACCATGGCGACGTGTTTGCCGTGTCGGATGGCTTCTATGCCGTGTTTTGCGCCTGCGCTGGGGACGCCCGTGGATTCTACGATGACGTCGAGGGGCAGGTCCATCATTTGCATGGCGTCGGTGAGGATGACGTGTTTGCCGTGTTCTATGGCTTCGGCAGCTTGTTGGGTGGTGTCGGCTATGATGGTTTTGTCGGAGTCGAGACCGGCGTGATGATATGCATTTTGGGCTGCGTCTGGGTTTGTGTCGCAGATGACGGGTACGTGGAGTTGATCGACGACGCGCGATTGGGTGACGAGGGCTGTGGCGTAGTGTCCGGTGCCGATGACGCCAACGCGTACGGTGCGGTCAATTTGGGCGAAGAGTTGGTGGTAGATCATGGTGATTTTCCGGGGGTTATGGTATTGCGATGACGCGAGCCGGTGCGCCGTCGGCTTCGGGGATTTTTAAGGGTAGGGCGAAAAATTCCACGCGGTCTGTCGTTATCATGCCTGTGTTGCAGATGTATTCGATGAGGATGATGCCTTCGCGCAAGAGGATGTCGTGGGTTACGAATTCGGAGAGGGGTGCTCTCTGTCCACTGAGCAACTGGCGGATGGGATAGTCTTGCGGAAAGTCAAATGCGATGGCGCGGATGTTTTGTGCGCGCAGCCACTTTGCGGCAGCGCGCGACATGTAGGGTGCGCGGGTCCAGAATTCGGGGGTTTGATGCGATTCTACTTCGTCCCACTGCGTTTTCATGACGACGATGTCCCCAGACCGTATGTGCTGTCCAGCTGTGCGGATTTGTTTTTCGGTTATCGGCGTTTCCGGCGCGATGCCCGAGAGATCGACGACTGCGGCCTGTCCCACGATTTGGTCGAGTTTGGTGTCGCTGGTGGTGGGTCCTTCCGGGAACATGTGGCACGGCGCATCGACGTGCGTGAATCCGTGAACAGCCCATCCCATGTGGGTCACTTGCGCCATGTCGCCGGTTTCAAAACTGCTATTGAGGCTGCGTTCAACGGGCCAGCGAAAGTGGTCGGCAATGGGCATGGTGAGGTCGATGATGGGCATGTCTATATGTTTCCATGCGTTTCGAGCAGGGCGATGATTTGCAATGCGGCCTCTTGTGGGGTGCTGTCAACGGTGTGTATGACGAGTTCGGGATTTTCGGGCGGTTCATAGGGGTCAGAGATGCCGGTGAAGTTGGGTATTTCACCTGTGCGCGCTTTTTTGTACAGGCCCTTTGGGTCGCGTTCTTCACATACGTCGAGGGGGGTGTTGATGAATACTTCGATGAAGTTTTTGTTTTCCATGAGTTCGCGCACGCTGTCGCGGTCGGTGCGATAGGGGCTTACAAAGCTGGATAGGGTGATGATGCCGGCGTCGGCAAAGAGTTTGCCGACTTCGCCGATGCGGCGGATGTTTTCGGCGCGGTCTTCGGCTGAGAATCCGAGGTTTTTGTTGAGTCCGTGGCGGATGTTGTCGCCGTCGAGTACGTAGGCCATGCGCCCGCGTTCGATCAGGGCGTGTTCTGTGGTGAATGCTATGGTGCTTTTGCCCGAGCTGGGCAGTCCGGTGAGCCAGATGAGTGCGCCTTTTTGTTCGAGCAGGTCTTCGCGCTGTTTGCGCGCGACATGGCCTTCGTGCCAGACGATGTTGGTGGCTTTTACTTCGGTCAAGATATTCCTCCTGGTAGGGGTTAGAGTGCGTTTTGAACGCTTTAAGATACCAAATTTTGGATGAAAGGATGTAAGAATATTTAGCAGTCAGTGGTCAGTTATCCATTGTAGGGGCGAGGCATGCCTCGCCCGTCATCGCGGCAGGATTGTAGCCGTGATCCAGAAGGTTTTTTTTATTGTCGTTGTGCTCCTTATGGTATAATTTACCATTATACAATGAGACGTTACGCAATTGGAGGAGAAAGCCATGGCCGATCGAAAGAAAATTGCAGCGGTGATTACGTCGTATTTTCCGCGGTCACACGCCGATGTGATTGTGACGAAGTTTTTGAAGGGGTTTCCAACAGATGACGGGTTGCTTCCGCCAGAGGTGGATGTGGTGTCGATGTATCTGGATCAGGTGCATTTTAGAGACGATATAGGGTGCGCGATTGCAGAGGAATACGGGGTGCCGATGTACGGGAGTATTAACCAGGCTTTGACTTTGGGCGGTGATGAGCTGGCGGTGGATGGGGTGTTGCTGATTGGCGAGCACGGCGATTATCCGTGGAATGAGAAGGAGCAACACATGTATCCGCGGAAGTATTTTTTTGAGCAGATTTGCGGGGTGTTCGCTTCGTCGGGGCGGTCTGTGCCGGTGTTTAGCGATAAGCATCTTTCGTATAATTGGCACGATGCAAAGTGGATGTGCGATCGCGCGCGGGAGCTGGAGGTGCCGTTTATGGCGGGGTCGTCTCTACCACTTGCATGGCGCAAGCCGTGGCTTGAGTACGAGTTGGATACGGAGATTGAGGCGGCGATGTCGGTGGCGTATGGGGGGATTGATTCTTATGGTTTTCACGCGCTGGAGACGTTGCAGTGTATGGTTGAGCGCCGCGTGGGCGGGGAGACGGGGATTGTGGCGGTGCAGTGTTTGGAGGGGGAGGATGTTTGGGCGTCGGATGCGTGGGATCGCGATTTGTTCGCGGCGGCGGTGGCGCATATTGAGGCGAAGGAGGATGGCGATGTGCGCGATCATTGTCAGAATCCGGCTGTTTTTTTGATAGAGTATGCAGATGGGTTGACGGCGGCGACGTTTATGTTGAATGGGTACACGCGAGGGTGGGGTTTTGCGGCGCGGCGCGGGGGAGAGGTGGATAATATGCGCGTTTTTTTGCCGGATAATCCGCATGCGCATTTCAGTTATTTGAGTTTGAATATTCAGCAGATGTTTTTGACGGGTAAGCCGCAGTATCCGGTTGAGCGCACGTTGCTGATTTCCGGTGCGCTGGAGGCGTTGATAGATTCGCGTTATGAGGGGTACAGGCGGGTTGAGACGCCGCATTTGGATGTGGCGTATCGCTCTTATGAGGAGATGCCGATTCGGCCCACGAATCCCGATCCGGTGGGCGCGAGTCGGGTGCCGTTTGAGTGAGATGTTATGGAAATAACGTGCGTTAAAAATCCCGAGCGCGAGCGGGCTTATACGATTGAATTTGAGTCGTCGGAGTTTACGGCGCTGTACGCGGTGACGGGGCAGCCGATTTTTGCCGCGATTTCGATTTCTTATGTGCCGGGAGAGGTGTGTGTGGAGCAGATGTCGTTGAAGCGGTATTTGGGGTCGTTTCGGGATGAGAAGGTGTACTACGAGGGTGTGGTTAATGAAATTGTGGATGATTTTGTGCGGGCGTGCGATCCGCTGTCGTTAGATGTGACGGGTGATTTTACGGTGCGAGGTGGCATTGTGACGCGCGTGTCTGTGGCGTATGAGCGCGAGGATGAGGTATGAGTTCACTGTTAGAGGCGTTTGATAATCCGAATCCGGAACGGCGTTATACGATTGAGTTTACGTTTCCAGAGTTTACGTCGCTGTGTCCCAAGACAGGGCAGCCGGATTTTGCGACGATTGTGATCTGGTACGTTCCGGGTCCGCGGTGCGTGGAGTTGCGGTCGCTGAAGCATTATTTCTGGTCGTTCCGAGATCAGGGGATTTATATGGAGCCTGTGACGAATCAGATTTTGAACGATCTGGTAGATCTGTGCGATCCGGTTGAGATGGAGGTGATCAGCCGTTTCAATATTCGCGGTGGTATAGATCACGAGATTACGGCGTCGTATCAGCGGGAAGATGAGGGGGGCGTATCGTTTTGATGTCCGTTCAAAAGGATAGGCATCATGTGTCAGATTTGGCGCGTGAGATTGAGCGTCTGGTAGCACAGGGTGAACAGTGGCCGGGCTTTGATCCGCTCGCGATTCCTCTTGTTTTTTATGATGGTGACGATACATACCTTTTTCGATGTTCGGAGGTTCCCGAGGGTTTCAGGGAGATGCGGGTTGGCGAATGCGATGTGCTTGTGTACGATGGACGCCATCCAGTCGTGACTGCCAGCAATGTTGTCGAGATTGCGGGAACGCCCACAGCCAGTGTTATGTTCGATAGGTCGGCAAATCAAGCGCCGACAGTTCTGGCTTCTGTGGCAATTCACCAACGCAACCGTGGATGAAACTGATGCACAGGTTACTGTTTATCTGGATAAGTAACGTGTGGCGATTACCATATCACATCAATTGAGTAATCCTGAAAGGGTCTGTCTCTGCTAACCACTGGTATGTCTTCTACCATAGCCTGTGCAATGATCAAGCGATCAAACGGGTCGCGGTGATAAAATGGAAGTTCGGTATATGTTGCAAGATGAGGTAATGAGATAGGTAGTACATCTATTTCGTTTATCAGAAGTTGCTCTGGGATGAACTCACTGAAGGCACGCGACAGACTCAACTTCCCGATACCATACTTAATGGCTATCTCCCACAGACTTCCTATACTCAGCAGCACCTCATTATCTATATTAGAGATCATTTGCTCTGCTCTCTGGCTGAGCTTGTCATCGTCTTCTATATACCATAAAAAACTGTGCGTATCGAGTAAAAGGCGCATCACATATATTCCCGGAAATCTTCGAGCGGTTCGTCGAAATCATCGCTTATATGAACAAGCCCTTTGGCACTTCCGGGTCGCCGTCGCCGCTTCGTTGAAACTGCAGGTGCAGTCAGGCTCGCATTACTCGCCTTCATGCCCTGCTCAACAGCCACAAATTTGACTACAGGCTGATTGCGCTCCGTAATAATGACATCCTCGCCACGTTTGGCTCGTTCAACGAGTTCAAGAAACCGTTGCTGTGCTTGATCCAACTCAAAACAATTCATTACAAAATCCTTTCTCGATGGGATTTTCTGAAAGCTTCCCTTTGATAAGATACACAATATACGGACTGACGAGCAACTTGTTTTGGGCAATTTTTATCCCGGTCTCAGTTTAAGATCGGGTTTTTTATTTCATCACTTCACTTTATACTTTATTGCCGATGCGTAAGTGCCTATAATTGGATTGACAGTATCAACTCGCATAAAAGAGGAGAGTGTGTCATGCCTGTGCTTACGGAAGATGAGATCCGTTTTTTTAAACGCGAGGGCTATCTGGTGAAGAAGGGGGCTCTGGATCCCGAGTTGTGCGCCCGCGCGAGAGAACGCCTGTGGGACGATCCGCCGCCGAGTCTGAAGAAAGACGATCCGGATTCGTGGGTGGGTCCCATTAAGCCGGAGGAGGAGTCTCTGGATAAGAGCAATTACAAGCGCGGTTATCGCTGGCAATACCGCAAGGTGGGC
>JAJEAX010000405.1 GCA_022822565.1 Candidatus Latescibacterota bacterium | reverse complement strand
AGATGAAAGGCGTTTGTTTGGCGTGGTGCGCGCCGCATTTCAGCAGCGGAGGAAAATGGTGCGCAACGCACTATCTGGTGTGGTAGATGATGAGATTTTGATGGAGGCGAATATCGATGGTCGCGCGCGTCCCGAAACCATATCGATAGATGGATTTGAACGGATTTGCCGCGCGTTGGCTATGAGATAGTTTTATAGAAAGGGATTTCTTATGCCCATTCCAAAGTCAGATAAGATCTGGTTTAATGGGAATTTTGTAGGTTGGGACGATGCCAAAATACACGTGCTGTCCCATGTGGTGCATTACGGTTCGAGTGTTTTTGAGGGGATACGGTGTTATCACACCGAAAGAGGACCGGCCTGTTTCAGGCTGCGAGATCACGTGAAGAGGCTTTACGATTCGGCCAAAATTTATCGCATGGAAATTCCCTATATGCAGGATGAACTGGAAGCGGCTATTTTGGAGACGATTCGCATTAATAAATTGCAAGCGTGTTATATCAGACCCGTGGCTTTTCGGGGATTTGGCGAATTGGCTGTCAACCCAATGCCATGTCCAATCGAGGTGGTGATCGCGGTGTGGGAATGGGGCAAGTACCTGGGGCCAGAGGCTTTGGAGAAAGGCGTGTCGGTTCGGTTTGCATCGTGGAATCGCCTGGCGCCCAATACCATGCCTTCGCTGGCCAAGGTGGCGGCAAATTATATGAATGCACAACTGATCAAGATGGAGGCGATGGCCGATGGCTATGCCGAGGGCATTGCCCTGGATACGCAGGGTTATGTGAGCGAAGGTAGCGGCGAGAATATTTTTATGGTGAAGAATGGGCAAATTTACACGCCTTCTACGGGGTCGTCCATTTTGCCCGGTATTACGCGACATTCGGTTATTTCACTTGCCCGGGAGTTGGGACATACGGTGACGGCGCGGCCGATTCCAAGAGAGTCGCTGTACATTGCCGATGAGGTGTTTTTTACGGGTAGCGCGGCAGAGATCACACCGATCACGGCTATTGACCATATCAAAATTGGCTGTGGTTCTCGGGGTGAGATCACAAAGAAGCTGCAGGATGCCTTTTTTGCCGTTGTGGAAGGGCGTGCGGAAGATAAATGGGGCTGGTTGACGTATGTTGAATGAGGTAAAACAAAAAAGCCGATTGCTATGAAAAATAAAAAAATCGCTGTTATTGGTGCAGGCAATATGGGGGGCGCGCTGATGGCCGGTTGGATTCGGTCGGGAGAGATCGCGCCTGAAAATATCACGGCGGTGGATCTGATTGCCGATGTATTGGATCAGAGAAGGCGCGAGTTGGGTGTCCATGTTGCGGCAGATGCACGCGAAGTGGTGGGGCATCAGGATATTGTGGTGTTGGGGGTGAAGCCCCAGTTCTGGAAGCAGACCGTTGTGGGATTTCGGGATTTGTTGCACGGGGATCAGGTGATTATTTCTTTTATGGCGGGTGTGCGAATCGCGGCGTTGGAAGCGGAATTGGGTTCTTTGCCCGTCGTTCGCGTGATGCCCAATGTGCTGGCGCAGGTCGGTGCTGCGGGTTCGGGCGTATGCGCTGGTACGCATGTGGGTGAGGATCACCTGAGTCTGGCGCTGTCTCTGTTCAACGCGGTTGGTGCGGCGGTCGTTGTTTCAGAATTACAGATGGATGCGGTAACTGGACTCGCGGGCAGTGGGCCTGCGTATGTGTACGCGGCAATTGACGCGCTGGCAGATGGCGGGGTGCGGTCTGGTTTGTCAAAAGATATGGCGTTGACACTGGTGACTCAGACTGTGCTGGGGGCTGCGCGTATGGTTGCCGAGAGCGGCGAGCATCCGGCGATTTTGAAAGACCAGGTGACGTCGGCGGGCGGAACTACTATTGCGGGTTTGCACGCGCTGGAGCAGGGCGGTTTGCGCGCGGCTTTGATGGATGCTGTTTTGGCTGCGACGGAGCGGTCGAGCGCATTGGGGGAGTGAGATGATTGCGATTGTAAATTACGGGATGGGGAATTTGCGAAGTGTTCAAAAGGCGTTTGAACACGTTGGTGCGAAGGCCGTTATTGTCGATAAACCCGAAGATATCGATACCGCCGAGCGCGTTGTGCTTCCCGGGGTGGGGGCATTTGGCGATGCGATGAGTAATCTGAAAACAGCGGGGTTGATTGCGCCCATTGTAAGGGCTATCTCCGAAGGCCGACCTTTTTTGGGTATTTGTTTGGGGTTGCAATTGATGTTTGCCGAGAGTGAAGAAATGGGACAGCACAGGGGATTGGACATTTTGCCGGGAAAGGTGAAGCGTTTTCCCGAAGGGCAGCGCGTTCCGCAAATTGGGTGGAATGAAGTGCGGATTCAGCGCGAGACAGTACTTTTAGATGGCGTGCCCGATGGGTCTTATTTTTATTTTGTCCATTCTTTTTTTGTTGCATCTGAGCGCGATGAAGATGTGGTGGGGGTGACGGATTACGGGATTGATTATGCGTCAATTGCCGGAAATGATCGGGCTTTTGGCGTGCAGTTTCACCCCGAGAAAAGTCAGGATGCTGGCTTGAAAATTTTGAAGAATTTTGCGGAGAAAGTGTAGGATGCTGGCAAGGCGAATTATTCCGTGTTTAGATGTGAAAAACGGTCGCAATGTGCGCGGGGTCAGGTTTTCTGCCGATAAAGACGCTGGCGATCCCATTGCACTGGCGAGACGCTATGACGCAGAAGGCGCAGATGAACTGGTGTTTTACGATATTACGGCATCGGCGGAGAAGCGCGATATTGTCGGCAAACTCGTGCGGCGCGTGTCCGAAGAGGTGTTTATTCCCTTTACGGTTGGCGGGGGCGTTCGCACGTATCAGGATATTCGCATAATTATCGAAGGGGGCGCGGAAAAAGCGTCGATCAATTCGGCTGCTGTACACACGCCTGAAATTATTACGCAAGGGGCTGAAAGTTTTGGATCGCAGGCAATTGTGGGGTCAATTGATGCAATTCGACGGCCGAATTCCAATCAATCAGAGGATGTGCGCTGGGAAGTAGTTATCAATGGAGGACGCACATATACTGGACGAGATGCCCTCGAATGGGCTGAAGAACTGGTGGATCGCGGCGCGGGCGAACTGGTTTTGAACAGTATTGATGCAGACGGGACAAAAGATGGATACGATATTGAATTGAACCGCAGAGTTGCCGAGCGAGTGGATGTGCCGATTGTAGCGTCTGGTGGCGCTGGTGGGCCAGAGGATATGTATGCGGTGTTGTCCAAAGGCAAGGCGAGCGCGGCACTGGCTGCGTCGATTTTTCACTACAATCAATACAGTATTGCGGAAGTCAAAACGTATCTCGCAGAACGCGGGGTCCCGGTGCGCCCCAGGATCGAAATTGATTTGACATGAGTGGGACAAAAGAACACGAAATTGATCGCGAAGCTCTGTTTGCCGATGTGCGGCGGGTGGTGGTAAAGTTGGGTACGCGAGTGGTGACGGCAGATAGCAATACATTGAATCTTGCGGTGATTGATCGCCTGGCCGCTGATGTGGCGTCTTTGATCGCACGCGGTTTACAGGTGGCAATTGTGACATCCGGAGCAGTCGGTGCTGGCATGGGGCAATTGGGGCTGAGCAATCGACCGAGGCGTTTGGCCGATTTGCAAGCTACGGCTGCTGTGGGGCAGGGATTGGTGATGGATGCTTACAAACGGGCATTTGAAGCACACGGTATTTCGGTGGGGCAGGTGCTGTTGACATCGGATGATCTGGACAATCGCACGCGGTATGTGAATGCGCGCAATACATTAGATCAATTGTTTCGGTATGGTGTTGTGCCTGTTGTCAATGAGAACGACAGCGTGGCGGTGGAAGAATTGCAATTGTCCGTGGGTGAAAACGACCGCCTCTCCGCGATGGTGTCACATCTGGTAGATGCGGATATGCTGGTGTTGTTGACCGATGTCGATGGGTTGTTTTCAAGCGATCCCGCAAAAGATCCAAACGCGCAATTGGTTCGGTTGGTACGCGGGATGCCCGAAGAACTCTACGCGACTGTGGGATCTTCGGGGGGTACTCTGGGGCGCGGGGGAATGCGCACAAAACTCAGGGCAGCCGAGGCCGTGATGCAAGGTGGGCAGATGGCGGTGATTGCAAATGGATGTACAAACGGTTTGCGCGAAATTTTGGATGGGGCAGATTGCGGCACGTTGTTTGTGGCGGATAATCGCAGTTTGAACAGTAGAGATTTGTGGTTGGCGCATTCCCGAAAGCGAGGGGGTGTGGTTGTAGATGATGGCGCAGTAGTTGCCTTGAGCGATGGAGGCAAAAGTTTGTTGCCTTCGGGTATTATCCGCGTTATTGGCGATTTTGAAGTTGGTGAACTCATTGGTGTCGAATCGGAACAACGCGTTGAGATCGCGCGCGGTTTAACGCGATTTGGTGCCGATGATGTGCGACGTATTCGCGGGAAAAAAACGCCAGAAGTTGC
The DNA here is from genome assembly GCA_022822565.1 of Candidatus Latescibacterota bacterium. Taxonomy (GTDB): domain Bacteria; phylum Latescibacterota; class UBA2968; order UBA2968; family UBA2968; genus VXRD01. The sequence goes on along the minus strand of JAJEAX010000405.1, from coordinate 1,417 downwards.
AGAAATTCTCGGGATTGACAATGGCGCGGTGGTTATCCACCGAGATGATATGGTGGTGTTAAATCGGAGGTAGGACAACTGATTTTGGAGATTGTATTATGCGCTCATTTTATCGGGGACAAAGTACGGTATTGCCGGAAAATAGTCCGATGTTACCGGGAAGTGCGAGACGACGCCTGAACAGATTTTTGATATTTGCACCAGTGGTACTTTCCCTTTATTTGTTTTTTGCAGGAGATAGTGGGATTTTTCAACTCGTAATGCGCAAGCAGCAAATTGCCGCATTGGAACGGGAAATTGCAACTGTTCGCCAGCAGAATGCGATGTTGGAACGCGAGGCAAAACTGCTGGAAAACAATTTGGATGAGATCGAACGCATTGCTCGAGAGCGCTATGGCATGGTGTATCCCAATGAATCGATTTATATGATCTATCCCAATCCACCAACAGTATTGGAGTCGCCGTGATTTGCCATACCGATGGGTTGGTGTTGCGCGGTTTTCGCATGAGTGAAAGCAGCAAGGTTGTGGTGCTGTTTTCTCGCGATTACGGCAAGTTGCGTCTGGTTGCCAAAGGAGCGCGACGGCCCAAGAGTAAATTTGGTGCGAGTCTTGAACCCATGACATGGGGGCGTTATGTTTTTTATCGGCAGGATAATCGAGAGTTACAAATATTGAGCGAAGGCGATATTGCACACGCTTTTGAACCGGTAAAACAACACTACGGTCGAATGGCAGCCGGAAGCGCGATATGCGAATTTCTGGATCATATTACCGAAGATGAAGACCGCAATCCACTTTTGTTTAGTATTGCACTTGAAGCGATGGGATGGGTGGGGAGCATTGCCGAAATAGCGCTGGATGTACCGGTGTGGTATTTCCAGATTCGCGCTGCGGGTGCGGTGGGGTATCGCCCCCATCTGAGTGGGTGTGTTCAATGTGGTACGCGGCTCCAGAGACACCGTCTGGGGTTCAGCCCCGGCCTGGGCGGTACTCTGTGTGACAAGCACGCAGGAGTGGGCATGCGCGTGCAGTTCGAGACGGTAAATTTTATGGCGCATCTACAGGTGGGACGTCCCGACCGCATTGATCTTTCCCTCTTGCGGGGTGTAAATCGCGCAGAGGTGACGCGAATATTGCGCGCTTTTTTTGACCAGCACATCGAATCTCGCTATCGCCCAAAGGCACTGGATTTTTTTGAACGCTTAAGGGCGGCAGAACCTGCGTTGCCTTATCGCGCAGGGATACAGGATTTGTGATGAATCGAATTCTACAGCGATGGTTGGAGCGCGAAAAGCCACTATTTCCCAAATTGCGCGCCATTCCACTATTTCGGGAACTGAACCGCCGGGAGTTGCAGGCGGTAGTGGAACTTATAGAAATTCGCAAGTATTCAACAGGTGATGTCGTTTTTGAAC
>JAJEAX010000212.1 GCA_022822565.1 Candidatus Latescibacterota bacterium | reverse complement strand
AAGAAGCATCCTGGCGAAAACTGCGGGCGCAATACTACGGCAACGTAAAAATCATCGACGACGCCATAGGCCGCATGGTACAGGCACTGGAAGAAACCGGACAAATGGAAAACACCGTCTTTGCCGTCACCAGCGACCACGGCGAAATGGCAGGCGACCACGCCATGTTCGAAAAACGCGCATTCTACGAAGAATCTGCGCGCGTCCCCATGATCTTAAGCGTCCCGTGGCTCACACAAACGGAAAAGCGCATCGACGGCGTCTTTGGACACGCCGACCTCATCGCCACCCTCATAGAACTCGCCAACCAGCCACTCCCAGACGCCCTCCCGGGCCGCCCGTGTGCCGACGTCTTAACCGGCGGTGCCGACCTGCGCGACCACACCGCATTCATGGAATGGAACGGCATAGGCGACCGCAATTTGGGCAACCCCAAAATCAACCTCATGGCCAAATTGCCCTGGCGCTGTGCCGTAACCGGAGACCGGTGGAAACTCAACTTATGTGCTGGCGACCAGTGCGAACTATTCGACCTGAACAACGACCCCTACGAAGAAACCAACCTCTTTGACGACCCTGCGCACCGCGATCGGGCGCGAGAAATCGCGGCTCGCATACGACTGTGGCAACACGAAACATACGACCGCGCGCCATTGCCGGCGGTATAAAAGCATGGGAAAGCAACCACAGATAAACACAGATGAACACGAATAAAAGCCTGCCCCCCGTATAAAAACACTACGGGGCAGGCTCTGTATGCTTTAAGCAGGGGGCAAAAAGCGAAAGGCAAAATCAAAACCTCTGGATCGCGGCTTACACCCTGCCGCGATGACAAGTGCGCTTATCACGCCTCTACTGAATTGACATTCAAACTCCTGTAATAATTTATCTTGCATATAAGAGGAGAATGACTATATTGCATATTGAGTGAGAACGCGGAATTGCGGGTATTAGTCATTCATTCGCAGAGCCTCCCCTATATCTGCTAACTGTGCCCCTCTCCACCTTCCGAGTATCTCGCTTTTTTTCCCTCTACAATTCGTTCCGACTCTCTATCTCTATCAGAGAGCGGTGTAGTATGTTTCACATCTGTTGTTAAGGAAATCCCGTCATGGACGACACGGCATTGTTGAAACTGCTGGCGGCTGGGATAGACGAAGACGTTGCTGCTACACAACTGAACATTTCTCCCCAACAGGTAAAAGGACGAATCAGAGAATATTTGCAAGCAGGCATCTTAAATTGCAATGGCGAACGCGAAACCATCAACTGGAAAGCCTTTGGCAAATGGAAAAAACTGGCACAAACTGTTGAAACCGTATAGAAAAAGCAAAAACAGATTTATATAACAAGATGGGCAGTCGCATATATGCAACTGCCTGTTTTTTTTCGGAGAACGACGCGTGAGAACGGGTAAATGGTGTACCTCCATTCTCTTTCTTTTATACTTCGCAACCTCTGTCTCAGCAACACAGATACAAATGGGCGTAGATGTATTTTTGGAACACCACACCCATCTGGTAGCGGACGCACGGGTTGGATTGATCACCAATCCCACCGGACGCACAAAAACAGGCATCGCGACAATCGATGCCCTGCAGCAGCACCCGGACGTAAACCTCGTCGCCCTATTTGCACTTGAACACGGAATCAAAGCACAAGCAAAAGCCGGCGAACATGTGAGCGACACGCAAATGGACAGCCTCCCCGTATATTCCCTCTACGGAAGTGGCCGCTCCTTAAAATCCTCACTGGACAACATCGACGTCATAATCTACGACATACAGGACGTAGGCAGCAGAGCCTATACCTACATCTGGAGCCTTGCCAAAATCATAGCAGCCGCGGGCGAACACGACAAGCGCGTCATCGTCCTCGACCGCCCCAACCCCCTCGGCGGGCGAACAATAGATGGCCCCATATCCGAAGAAAAATGGCGATCCTTAATCGCGGGCTATTATCCAGTACCTCGCGCGTATGGACTCACAGTAGGAGAACTCGCGCGCTACCTCAACCGGGAACACCTGCTCGCGTGCTCCCTCACCGTCGTCCCCATGAAAGGATACCAGCGCAACACGCGCTGGACAGACATCGGACGCGAATGGGTCCCGCCATCGCCCAACATCCCATCGCCTCAGGCTGCCATAACCTTTGCCGCAACCGGAACAGCGGGCGAACTGGGAACCTTACACATCGGCGTTGGAACCGACATGCCCTTTCAAATCGTTGGTGCGCCGTGGATCAACGCAGAAAAAAGCACCCGCGCTCTGAACGCCATGCAACTGCCCGGCGTAGAATTTCAACCCATAACACTTGTACCCGACACCTGGCTCTTTCGCAACAAAAAAGTACAGGCTATATTCCTGTACATAACAGACCCCATCGCCTTTCGCCCAACGCGCACAGAAATATCCATACTCGCCCATCTGGTAGCAACATATCCCGAATTCAAAATCCCAAAAGACCGGTATAAACGCTTTGACAGCGCCATGGGAACCAGCACCGTGCGAGAAGCCCTCTTAAAAGGCGACACCGCGCGGGAAATATGGGAGCGATGGGAAGGGGGATTGGAGAAATTCTCCACCGCGCGAAAAAAGTACTTTTTATATTAAAAAGGAGCATCCTGTGCCCGGCACCATATTCTGGGATGTCGATACCCAATACGACTTCATCATGCCCGACGGCAAACTCTACGTCACCGCATCGGAAAAGCGCTTGCCCAACCTCAAAAAACTCACAGACTATGCCAGACAACGGGGCATCCCCATCTACGGCTCGGTTGACAGCCACCAGATAACCGACCCTGAAATCTCCGACAACCCGGACTTTCGGGAAACCTTTCCGCCCCACTGCATCGCCGGCACAGAAGGACAAAAAAAAGTACCCGAAACCCAACCGCAAAATCCCCTCTGGATCGACCCGGACGCCCCGGGTGACCTCATCGGAGAGGTACAAAAACACCGCGGTGAAATCATCTTTCGCAAACAGCGCTTCGACGTCTTCACCAACCCCAACGTCGAACCCGTACTCAACGCCGTCAAACCCGACCGCATCGCACTCTACGGCGTAGCCCTCGACGTCTGCAACGCCTATGCCATTAACGGCTTCTTAAAACGCAACACAGCACCGATACAACTCGTCCTGGACGCCACACAAGCCATCGACCCCAAACGCGGCGACCGCATGGTAGCCGAATGGCGACAACAGGGCGTTGAAATTGTATCGACTGAACAAATTGTCAACCCTTAAAAACTTAAAAGCAACCACAGATGAACACAGATAAACACAGATGAAAAGGCAAAAACCTCTGGATCGCGGCTCAGGCATGTCCCCCGTATAAAAACACTACGGGGCAGGCTCTGCATGATTTTGAGCAGGGATGCATACCGCGATGACATGGGCGAGGCATGCCTCGCCCCTACACCCTTCACACTTCACACTTTCTATGAACGTCTTCCTTCGCCTCATCACTTATGTCCGCCCTTACCTGGGCCGCGTGTGCATCGGCATCAGTGCCACCCTCGTCATCATTGGCCTGGATGCCGCGCAACCCCTGCTCATGCGCGAAGTCATCGACAACATACTAACCCCCTACTTCACAGAAGGAAATTATATCGGCGGCGACTTCTCCGACACAAAAATCGCAGCCGACTTCGACCTCCTCCAATACTACGCCCTGCTCCTCCTCGGCGTCTATATCCTCCACACCATCTTCAGCTTCATCAACCGCTACTTACTCAACCGAACGGGCCAGGACATCCTCTTCAGCCTCCGCGTCCAGGTCTATGACCACCTCCAGCACCTGGGCCTGCGCTTTTACAACGACCGCAGCACCGGCGAATTGATGTCGCGCGTAACCGCCGACGTCGAATCCCTCCAATACACCGTCACAGACACCCTGGAACGCGTACTCGTCAATATCGCAACCATCGTCATCTACGGCGGCATCCTCTTTGGCCTCAGCTTTGAACTCGCCCTCATCACCCTGTTGCCCATGCCCATATACAGCATCCTCATCATCTTCTACAACCGCACCATACGCCCCTATTACACCATGGCGCGCGAACGCATAGCCGACATCAGTGCCCTCTTGCAAGACAACCTCTCCGGCATCCGCGTCATCAAATGCTTTGCCCGCGAAGGCCACGAACTCTCTCGCTTCACCCAAAAATGCAAAGCCTTCCTCACCATCAGCATCACCATCATCAAAACCCGCGTCGCCTTCTTCCCCCTCGCCCGATTGGTCATCTCCATGGGACCCCTCCTCGTCCTCCTCTTTGGCGGGCGACAAATCATCTCGGGCGACCTCACCATCGGCACCCTCTTCGCCTTTCAAAGCTTTCTCTGGCGCTTCTACGGCCCCGTAGAAAGCCTCACCCGCATCAACGACACCATCGTACGCGCAGCCGCCTCAGCCCGTCGCATCTTTGAAATCCTGGACACCCAACCCGAAATAAAAGACACCCCCAATGCCCTCCCCTTTGACCGCCTGAACGGCGGCGTTGAATTTCAAAACGTCACCTTTGCCTACGAACACGGACCCCCTGTCCTCCAGGGCGTCTCCCTCAGCGCACAACCCGGCCAACTCATCGGCCTCGTTGGACCCAGCGGCGCGGGCAAAACCACCATCATCAACCTCATCTGTCGCTTCTACGACCCCGACTCTGGCACCGTGAGCGTTGACAGTCACGACCTCAAAAACATGCAACGCGCATCCCTGCGCAGCCAAATCGGCATGGTCTTACAAGAACCATTCCTCTTCAACGGAACCATCCGCGAAAACATCGCTTATGGCAAACTCAACGCCACCGAAACCGACATCATCAACGCCGCAATGATGGCCAACGCCCACGACTTCGTCTGCGGATTCCCCGACGCTTATGACACCCACATTGGCGAACGGGGCGTGCGCTTATCCGGCGGCGAAAAACAGCGCATCTCCATCGCCCGCGCCATCCTCAACGACCCGCGCATCCTCATCCTGGACGAAGCCACATCCTCTGTTGACACCGAAACCGAAATGCTCATCCAAAACGCCCTCGAACGCCTCATGGAAGGCCGCACCACCTTTGCGATAGCCCATCGC
>JAJEAX010000130.1 GCA_022822565.1 Candidatus Latescibacterota bacterium | reverse complement strand
GTCCAAATCCATAAATGCTTTATCTGCCAAGACGGTTGTCTCTCCCATTGTGCCATTGATGAGTGCGTCTCGGCAGTTCTTGTCGTGCCCATACGCTTTCAGGATCGGCGCGTGGACAATAAGGCCATAATCCGTGATCCTCAGGCCACCCTTGAAGCCAAAATACGCTTCACTTTTAGCAGCACAAAAGCCTTTGGTAGGGGGTGGGAACTCAAAGACAGGCTCAGTTTTAAATATCTTGCGCCTATGCCGCCTTGCCAGTTTACAGATTGGTAAGGGCAAGGTATCTATGATCTGGCAAGAGGCCTGATGCCCTTCCAGATAGGCAACAATCCGCTGTTGCATCCACATCTTGACAGACCACAAATTGGCACATTGACGCACAAAGGCGGGGCGATCTTTCAAAGTAGGGAACCAGTCTATGAAATGTTCTTTCATCTGCTCATGAAGCCTCTTCTGGCTTGAATACCCCAAAAAGTGACCCACGATTTCTATGGTGAGACATTCGGCATCACTTAAACTGGGGTCAAAGCCTGCCCGACGGGGCTTGCCATGCACCTTACAGAAAGCTGGATAGAGTTCGTCGTCAATAAAACAGTAGATTGCAATGACAAAAAGGTCTAAATTATACATCGGAGGTTCCTTTCGTTGAATGGCTTCTTGTTTATTGGACAATCCAAGATAGCCGAGGAACCTCTTTTTCGCTATTTAAAGTCACACATCACGTTATTATGATAATCAAACTAATTTTGGCGTTCTGTTTTCTGGTGAATGGGGTATCAATGATGGTATTACAGACTTAAAGGTTTACCTCATTGGGATTGGCACGGACGATATTGTTTCTAATATCAGATCATTTACCTTTAGCGACAACATTTATTATCCTTTAGACCAAACCGACAGTTCTACCCCTCTTTTGTCTAACGCATGGGTTAGATTTGACGATATATCAGATGAAGTTTCTACTGAGAGCGTTGAGCTGAGAATTTCATATAAAATTTCAGGTCGCCAACCATATCCAGATTCGGATATAGCATTTTTGTCCCTGCGCGATACTGTGTATCTACCGTCAGATACCATTCGTGTTTTATCAGAACTGGATTCAACAAGGGTCTCTCATTTGAAACAGGGCGATCTCAATGAGGACGGATTTATCAACATAGACGATTTGATTATTCTCGGTAATAACTTTGGCTCAGAGGTAAAATGAATCAGAGTGCGAAAATGACTTCGCTTACAACCGTCTGAATGCAACAGGAGATGTCGCAGATAGATATAACGCCTTCTGTCTTTCATGCAGGAGATTTTGACGGTGATTTGGATGTAGATATTTTAGATTTGTTGGCTTTTTCAGAGGTCTATGGGCTTACGTCGTCAGACCCGAATTATGACGCCCGTATGGATATGGACAACGATGGTGTCATTGGTGTGTTAGACCTTCTGCTGTTTGCGGAAGTTTATGGGAAAACGTATTGATACACGCAGACTGTGTTTTTCTGTATGTTTCCGTATATCACAGCAAAAGTTAAAAATACGACTTGCACAGACCTAAAAATGCCATATATTGAAGTTTGTTGAGTCTCTTTTTGGAAATAAACTCCTATAACACAAAACGCCAGAAAAACTCATGCAAATTCCGACACCACAAGACAAGTTCGCAGAATTTGACGCTCGCTTGTCCCGGATTGAGGGCATTGTTGAGCAAATCGACAAGCGTTTGTCCAGCCTTGAAACACGCATGGCAAATCTTGAGACTGGTCAGCGTTGGATTGTGGGGTTGCTTTTTACACTGCTCATTGCCAATGTCGGCGCGGCCATCACAATCGTTTTGACGCTTTCCAAATAATGGGAGATATCACTGTATTTTCTTGCATTTTCATCCAAGATCAATCGCATACGAGCTTTTCTGAAAGATCTGTCTGAAGACTAAAAACAAAATCTCTGTTGAGGAAGTGCCCGATTTTCACTACAGGTCATTGTGCTGATATAGCGCAATGGCCTATTGTTTTTTATGACAATTGGGATTATTTTTTATCATTATATTGTCCATTGTTTGGACCAGGCCTCTTATATCTTATATCTGTATTTTGACTCGCCATGCCAGAACTCGATCCCATCACATTAAATGCACGCCAGCGCGAAGCTGTCACCGCGCCGATAGGTCCCGTCCTGGTGCTTGCGGGACCGGGCACGGGGAAGACGCGGGTGCTGACCGAACGGATTGCGTTTCTGGTCTCGCGTCGCGGCGTCCATCCGGAAAATATTCTGGCGCTTACATTTACAAATAAGGCGGCGGCAGAGTTGCAAATCCGCTTATCGCGCACGTTGAGCAAAGAATCGGCGGAGGCTGTCACGGCAGGTACATTTCACAGGTTTTGTATCTCGATTTTGCGCGAGCATCGAGAAACGGTTGGATTGCCGCCGCATTTTGGCATTGCCGATGAAGATCTTCAGCGCACGTTGATCTATCGCGCATATCCACGCCTGAATCCCAATGAAAGCAATTTGAATAATGTGATGCAAAATGTGAATCGCCTGAAGTGGCAACGGCGATACAAACCGCATGTCCCGATGAAAAAAGGGGATGCGGAATTGCTCGATAAGTACGAAGCTGAGCTTCAAAAAAACCGATTGATCGATTTTGACGATCTCATCTTTCTCGCGCATGACTTGCTTCATTCGCATCGCCAGATTTTGATGGATTATCGCGCGCAGTTTCAACATATCCTCGTCGATGAATTTCAAGATACCGATCCGGTTCAATACGCCCTCGTTTATTTGTTGGGCGCGGCTCATCGCAGTGTTTTTGTGGTTGCAGATGACGAGCAATCCATTTATGGGTGGCGACATGCCAGGCCGGAACATATCGAACAATTTCGAGATGATTTTCTCAAAGGAAGTCCACCCATTCTTTTGGAGGAAAATTACCGATCATCCGCAGAGATTTTGCGACTGGCGCGCGTGTTTATTGCCAAGAATGACGTGTTGTTTGAACGCAGCATACACGCCCAGAGATCGGGGAGCCGCGTGCGGGGGATGGCGTTTGATACGTTTGAGGAAGAAGGCCAGTTTATTGCGGGCGATATCTGGGATCGCATCCGGGAAACGCCCGATCTGATTCACCGGGATATTGCGGTGCTTTATCCGCAACACGCAATAGGCAGCGAACTCGAGCGCATTTTTATGCGCGCCAATGTTCCCTGCCTGATGGCTCATCGCAGGGGCTTGTTCGACCAGCCCGTGATCCGCCGCGCTCTGTCTGTGTTGCGCTATGCGCTCGATGGCGCAAATGACGCGAGCCTCGAGTTGTTTTTGCGGCGCGAACTCGAAGCAGTGGATCCAAAATTATATCCGGCGGTGCGGGGATTTCAGAAACAAAAAAATATCGGGAGTTTCAAACAGGCTGCTTTTCTGTATCCGCGAACGGTTTCGGAAAAAGAGGGCGTGGATGTGGAATGCGCCCTGGGGCTGGCAGGCGTGGTACACAATGCCGTGCAAAGAGGCGCGGTCGCATCTTTGCCCCATCTGGTGGATGATATTCTGGATCAATTGAATACATCGGAGTTGCCGTCCCTGAAAAATCATCTCGATGATATTGTAGATCCGCTCGAACTGTCGGATCTCGATACCGCTCTGAATCGCGTGTTGCCACTCTGGCGCAGGGGTGGCACCTTGTATGTGGCGTGTCGAGACGAGGTGCTGCGGCACCTGCTTACGACTCTGATCCGGGATGCACTGGCGCGGCCGGGTCTCATAATACGAGAGGCTGTGCCCGGTAGCCGATTGGATGTTTTATCCGATACTCTAATTTTGTCATTTGACGAAGACCCGCCTAAAACTCCCGAACACTTTTTACATTTGGGAGGCATGACGTGTGGTGCGATGCTCGCTGCTCTCAAATTGTGTCAGGCGATCCGCTGCGCCGATTTGCCGGCGTACATGCCGGAATACACTGCATTTGCGCTGGAAACCGCGGGTGACGATCCCGATCAGGCACAAATTACGGGTCTGGGTGCTGTGCGCGTGCGAGATGGGCGCGTTGTCGATACATTTTATTCACCTGTGCGCCTGAGAGAGGACAAAGGCACGGCGCCTACATTTCAAGAAATTTATCTCGCGTTTCAGGCATTTGTCGGTATTGATATTCTGGTCGCACACAACGGCTATGCATTCGATTTTCAGGTTTTGCACCGCGAAGCCCGTCGCAATGGCAGGTCTCGCATGCCCAATCCGACGGTTGATATATTGCCTATGGCGCGAAGCTATGGCGCGACGGCAGCACGAGATCTGCGCCCTCTTTGCGAGCGGTATGATATTGCGTCAGACCCAAATGATCCACCGGCACGCGCGCGTGCATTGGCTTCGTGTCGCGTGTTTGAAGCTATGAAGAAAGAACGCGCCTCTCGCTACAGGCGCATGACGCATGAACGCCTTTTGGATCACGTTGCTCTGGGCTTGCTTTTTCGCGCGCGCAATGGCGTAAAGGATACGGAGTTTTCCCGCGAAGAACACGTGCATTTCAACCTGGGAGCGCAACGTCTTTTGGGACCGGCCAATTTGTGTATTCGCAATCTCGTACAGCACTACTCTCGATTGGATGCCGACCGGCTGCGGGGGCAGACGCGGATGTTGCTCGGCGAAGATCCTCGTCCGGATGTGCTCGCGTTGCACGCTCCCGATCAGATTCAACGCTTTCGAGACCTTTGCGAACGCCATGGTGCTGCTGCGCCATCTCTCCAGGAGGGCATTCGCAATTTGCTCGATTTTGCCGATCTCTACAAAGTCGAATTGGATACCTCAGGCCGTGATGCCGTGCATTTGCTGACGTTGCACGCGGCAAAGGGGCTTGAGTTTCGAGAGGTCTATATTTGCGGTCTCGAAGATCGCATCTTGCCCAATGCACGCGCCCTGAATAGTGCGGATTTAGCGGAACAGCGCAGGTTGTTGTACGTGGGGATCACCCGCGCGATGGATCGCCTCACGCTTTCCTGCGTGCGGCACCGTCCGGGCCGAAATATGGTACCTTCTCGATTCTGGGATGAACTTGGTTTAGAACGCGAAGGGGCGAATTAAGAATTAAGAATTGAGATCGCGGCAGGGATGCCGCTCCTACAGTTGTGGTGTAAGAGGGAAATCCTTTTCCCGATTGGCTTATGAAAAAAGACAAAATTTATTTTATTTCTGACGCGCATATAGGTGGGGGAAAATATATCCGTCCACCGCGCGTTCGGGAAGATGCGCTGATCGATTTTCTACGCGCTATTCGGAAAGATGCCGAGTGTTTGTATATTGTGGGTGATCTTTTCGATTTTTGGTTTGAATATCGATCTGTGGTTCCCGCACATGGCGCGCGTGTGATCTTTGAACTGTATCACCTCGTTCAAAGTGGAACGCGCGTCATTTATCTGCCTGGCAATCACGATAGCTGGCTGGGGGACTATTTATCCGAGCAGGTGGGGGTGGAGTTGCCCGGGCATTTTTGCGATGTCGTACACCAGAATCGCCGTTTGTATGTGACACACGGCGATATTTTTCAGCAAAATTGGAAATTTGAGTTGCGGCGGCGCATCTTGAATCATCCGTTTTGCATCGCCCTGTTTCGGTGGTTACATCCAGATATCGGCGCTTATCTGGCGCGTATTGTATCGCGGTCTTCGGACGCTGGTATCAAAAAAGGGACGCAGAAGACAAGGAAAACATATCTGCCTTTGTATTTTATTAAAAACGCGGCAGAGAAATTTGCCGAGGGATTTGATTTTGTGATTTGTGGACACTATCACTCGCTGAGTGTTGAGCCGGTGGACGGCGGGACACTTGTTGTGTTGGGCGATTGGATGAGGTACGATGCTTATGCTGTGCTCGAAAATGGCGAGATTGCATTAAAGCACTGGCATACAGCACCGGAAAAAACGATCGCGGATTAAACGGATTTAAGGATTGCACGGATGAAAGGCGGATCAGGATTTTCAGGATGAAAGGATTTTCAGGATGAAAGGCGGATCAGGTATGATTTTGAGTATTGATCAGGGTACTACGGGGACAACTGCGTTGGTGTTGGATTCCCAGGGGGAAATTTTGGGGCGGGGATATTCGGAGTTTCGACAGATATTTCCGCGTCCTGGGTGGGTATCGCACGACGCGACGGAGATATGGGATACGACACTGAAAGTTATTGACGCAGCAATCACAGAGGCGGGGATAGATGTCTCAGAAATAAAAGGTATTGGTATTGCCAATCAGCGCGAGACGACCGTTTTATGGGATAGGAGGACGGGTGAACCCTTACACGACGCGATTGTCTGGCAGTGCCGGCGTACGGCGGATTTGTGCGCCCAATATCGCGCAGATGGCCTTGAAGATCTGGTGCGTGAAAAGACGGGGTTGGTTATTGACGCTTATTTTTCGGCGAGCAAGATTGCGTGGTTACTCGACCGAGTCTATGGTCTGCGTGCGCATGCGGAGCAAGGTGAGGTGTGTTTTGGCACTGTGGATAGTTTTTTGTTGTACAAACTCACGGGAGGGGCTGTTCACGCGACTGATTATACCAATGCCTCGCGCACGATGATTTACAATATTCACTATAGGAAGTGGGATGACGAGTTGTTGGAGATTTTTGATATTCCCGCGGGCATACTCCCCGAAGTGCGATCATCGGCTGGCGACTTTGGGGCTACTGTGGATTTGGGCATTTTGCCTGCGGGTATTCCAATAGGGGGGATTGCGGGCGATCAGCAAGCCGCGCTTTTTGGGCAACGCGGCGTTCGGGCAGGCGATATTAAAAATACGTATGGCACGGGGTGTTTTACACTTTTTCAAACGGGTGATCGGGCGGTGCCGTCCGCACACGGTTTGTTGACGACGCTTTCGTGTGGGCCTTCTGGGCGCGTATCCCACGCGCTTGAAGGTGCAGTGTTCAGCGCGGGGGCAACGGTTCAATGGCTGCGCGATGGTCTGGGGATTATTGATACCGCCGCTGAGACCGAGGCGTGGTCTCAGGCGATTGACGATACGGGGGGGGTGTATTTCGTTCCCGCATTTACCGGCTTGGGGGCGCCGCACTGGGATGCGGATGCGCGGGGCGCGATTGTAGGGCTTACGCGCGGTACTGGGCGTGCCCAGATAGCACGCGCCGCACTGGAGTCTATTGCCTATCAGTCAGCCGATCTCGTCCATGCGATGGTCGCCGATGCAGGGCAGTCTGTAACGAGTTTGCGCGTGGATGGGGGGGCTGTGGTGAATGATTTTTTGATGCAGTTTCAAGCGGATATTCTGGATGTACCGGTGATTCGTCCAAAGTACGTGGAGACGACTGCATTGGGGGCGGGGATGCTGGCGGGATTGACGACGGGCGTGTGGAATAATGCTGACGCGCTTGCCGATATTAACCCACCGCAACGCACCTTTGAGCCTGCGATGTCACAAGATCGGCGCGAGACATTGCTGGCGGGGTGGCACAAAGCAGTGGAGCGCACACTGTTGGCGTAACTTATAGCATCCTCACTGTATTTGTTCCAAATAGGCAAGATGGGTTTGGGCGGCTTTGTTTTGAGGATCGATGGCGAGCATATCGCGGTAGTGCTGACAGGCTGCCGCGATATCGTTTTTTTGTTCTGCAATGATGGCCAATCCGTGTAGAATGCGGGTATTTTCCAGAAGCTGTTCGCCAATGTGCTGTAGCAGTATTTCAATGTCATCAATATAGTCGGGATAATGCGGCGATTCATCATTTTCACGGGACAATGCCATGAGATTTAACAATGGATTCACATTGCCTGAAACGCCGCTACCTCGACGCGGTTTGAGATCAATTTTATCCCCAATTTCGGGAAGGCCGAGAACAATGGCTTCAATCAGGGATTCAACCGCTTCATCTAATCGATCCAGTTCAATTAAAACATTGCCTCGGTTGTAATGCACAGCGAGATTATCGGGCACCAATTCAGATAAGATGTCGTAAACCCTCAGTTCCTGTTCAGAATTTTTTGTCCTGGTCAAATGTTCAGCCCGATCGTAGAGTTGCTCAATTTTAGTACGATTATTATCTACGATCTCTTGCGCTTGCTTCTCAAATTCTGGATGCACCAGCAAGACGAGTTGTCCCTTTTGGTCTTGTGAAAACAAGGGCGTTTTGACTGTGTGCGAAATGTCGCCCAATTCCGAAATAATTTTGTTCAAAAATGCAGGGGATCGCGATTGAAAAATGGGTTTCCAGATATTGAGGTCATACGATACATCGACAGACCAAAATTTGAGAGATAAAAAACGCCTGAGCGTTGACTTCAACTGTTCTGTGGTATCAAAAAAAAACGATGTTGCGTAACCTTCTTCTTCATAGTGGTGAACGAGCCATTGACTGACCTCGCGCTGAATAACCCAGGCGTCCTCCAGGCAATTGGTGAGCGTGAGAATCGACCAGAGCGGAATATCCGAATGTACTTTTGCAAGCGCCTGATTAATGGTACACGACTCGCCTTCCTCATCATTCTGGGCCAGATGGACATCGTCGATAAAGTTTTCTATGGATAATGCGCGTTTTTCTCGTTCACTTTCTGCGATTACGAGAAAAGTCTTCTGGAAATTGTCCCGGTCAATTGTCAGTGTGCGCACGAGTTCCCGATCGCTCATCACAGCACACTGTTGTATAATTTGATCATTCATATAAACTTACCGGTGATATTCGCGCAAAGACAAACGCTTTCGCGGTCGTTGGACGTCACTGGGTTTTTCAGATACACTAACGTCATTGCGCATCTTGCGACCAATTTTGCGAATCAGATGAACACCCCACCAGATTAGCGCCCCGATTACGGCCATTACCATCCCAATGCTGCGACCGCTGGCACTTTCAAGACTCTTGAGCAAACTGTTAATCAGATCTTCCACTGTTGATCATTTCTTTTAAAAATACGGCTCAATATTTTTTTCGATGCGCTCGAGAATGGGCGTATCATCCACTTCAGTTTCAAATTTTTCGCCTGTTACACGCTCGAACAGGTCGATGTATCGCGCGGAGACCTGTGTGCGAATTTCGTCATCTAATTCGGGAATATTGTCGTCAGATATACCCTTATCCACGAGCCAGAGGCGCAAAAATTCTTTGTCCAGGCTTTCGGGTTCTTCGCCGCGCGCATGGAGGTCTTCATAAGAATCCAGGATCCAGTAGCGCGAGGAGTCGGGCGTGTGAATCTCATCGGCAACAGTGAGATTGCCTGCTGGGTCCAGGCCCATCTCGTATTTTGTATCTACGAGAATCAAACCGCGCTGTGCGGCCAGTTCTGTGCCGCGTGCGAACAATTTCAGAGCCACTTTCTCGACTTCTGCCCATCTGTCTGCATCCACCAGGCCGCGCTCGACAATTTCCTGCGGCGAGATCGATTCGTCGTGATCTTCTGCTTTTGTGGTCGGCGTAATAATCGCTTCCTCAAATTTTTGATTTTTCACCATGCCATCGGGCAAATCTACGCCGCAGAATTTCCGTACACCGTTATTGTAATTTGTCCACACTGAGGTGTCTGTGCTGCCGGTCAGATACCGCCGCACGACGATTTCAACGGGTAACATATCGAGTTCGCGCGCAACCGTCACATTGGGGTCTGGTACGTCAAGTACCTGATTGGGCACGATATCTGCGGTCTGATCAAACCAGTATTTTGCCGTTTTGTTCAATACCTGTCCCTTCAAAGGGATTGCACCGAGCACATGGTCAAACGCGCTCTGGCGGTCTGTGGTGATGAGAATGCGCTTGTCGTCGAGGAGATAGATGTCCCGCACTTTCCCTTTCTGGTATTGATTCACCCAACGGTCAAATTTGGCTTCCAGCAAACAGTTATTCAGTTGTGAACGGATTTGGTCTTGAGAAATCATGGATATACACTCCTTAAAAAATAAATAACCATAGATGAATACGGATAACACGAATGAATGCAATTAGTGGGGGAGGGAGATAGTTTCAACTTTCAGCCAGTTATTAGAGTGCCAGCACCTCACGGAGTAGTCTATCTACTTCGGCTTGCAATTGCGGACCAAGACTTCCGAGACGACGGACGATGACGGATCGTTCTACTGTAGCCAATTTGTGTATCCGGATGACGGACGTAACGCGCAAGCCTGTCGAGGTAAATTCCGGGTGATTAGCCTCAACGGTGTAGTCGGTGGGAGCAAGCGTACCGCGCACAACGCTGGAAATCGCCACGAGCACTATGTCGTCTCCGAGTTGCCCCTGAGACACGATTACTGCAGGGCGAAGGGAGGTACCGGTCAAGTCGGTAAATGGAAACCTCGCCAGGACTATATTACCACGAGAGAGCGTTGGGTGCGTCACACGGGTTCCCCATCCTTAGAGGAGTAAATATCTTCTCTTTCGTCCTTCCAGAAGTCAAATGCGCCACTTTGTTCTGAGAGGCGCATAATATCCTCTGTTGTCACATCATCTTCCTGCCTCTGCACGGTAATATCTTCATAGCGCTGTGCCAGTTTCACCAGCAGCTCGAGTTCACTTTGCGGAACCAGCACTTTCTCACCAATACATCGTATGTGAATCGTTGCCATTTTGGCTCCTGTTCAGGGTTTTAAGTACACTTCTATCAATCTGGACATGCTTTGCTGAATCAAGCACTTTAAGCACAGGGGGTAGCAGATGTTTTTGCCTTTTATCTGTGTTCATCTGCGTCCATCTGCGGATGCTCTTTAAGCCGCGCGGAAATGCACGGCGTGGCCCCTTTCGGGGAACCAGATTACATCCAGCATCATGGACAGGGCTACGCCCAGGACATAGCCGACGAGTAAGCCGATGAAAAAGGGCCGCGATTTGTGATAGACAGAGGGGCCGCCCACTTTGAGCATGACCAGCTTAATCAGCCAGGCGATAAATAAAGTGAAACTGCTGGCGCGAATCAATGGCGTTCCCGAAAGCGCGAGGCCCACCGGGTGCAGGGGCCACCACACAAACCGATGGCGCATAAAAATGAGGCCAACCATCGCCAGGCCGCCTATGCCGAAAAAGGCCAGATTTTCGGGGTTATCCACGTAAAAGGGCGGATTGTCGGCATTCTTGACCGCGTTGGCAGCATTCCTGAAATAATTGCGCGCGCTTCTGGGAATCTCGCCGACATTAAAATTAAATGCGCCTTCGTTATAGCCCAGGTTCAAAGTGAGAAAAATACTCGTGACAAAACTCACGGCAAAAGCCATGTAAAGCGCGGCTATTAACTTGCGGCGGTTGTCGGTTATGCCCTCGGACAACTTGCCTACCTGTGCGGTCGCTGGCAAAAACAACCCCTTGGCATTTCCCGTAATCAAATTGGCGAATCGAAATGCCACATGTGTGGTGGGCGGAATCCCGACATTGCCGAAAAAGGGTGCCACGTAATTCCACGCAATCCCCGGTATCTGCGTATAGGGCATGCCAGTGTCTGACAAAATTTTCGCCATTCCAATATATCCACACACACACGCCATCAGCAGCAAGGCACTGATGATGGGATCCATGTTCATCTGCATCATCCAGATAAACAAAAACGCGAGGCCAGCCACCACGCCGACCACAGCGGCGCGATAGGACAATAGCTCATCGCGGTCATCCACGCTGTCGTCTTTGCCAAGGGCTTTCATTATCACATCTCGCAAATGCAGCCGCGCCACCCAGAACATCGAAATCACCAGTACGACGAACGCCCCGCGCGTCTGCCATTGGTACACGCCGCGATAGGCAACGGGAACCATGGATTTATATCCCAACTTATTGAGCCAGCCGCCTTCGACAATAAAGAGGAGATCGAATACCCATAAACTGAGCAACACATCGAGGCTGGCGAAATACGAAAAGAAGATGGAAAACAAGCCCACCGATGCCCGAATGCGCGGAAATTGTGGATCGATCGTATGCCATCTACCCCCGTGGATGGGAAAACGCGGGAAATTTGGCAAAAAATAATTAATACAATTCCAGGCGATCATGCCAAATGCCAGGGCGAATCCAATCCAGAACAGGCGATTGTACATAAAGCCCGGCAATGCGCGTTTGTCGCCACCCGGTTCGGACATCATATTGATCAGGGGAGCCATAGCCGGAAATGCCAGGCGTTCGTTTTGTACCCACTGTTTTCTAAAAATAACGCCTATACAGGTCAGTACCACAAACGCAGCCGTAAAGGCCATAAACCACCAGAATAGCGGCAGTACCCATATATCCCACGGGATGGCTGCCCCTTCGGGACGCCCTTCAAAAAACCACGCTATTCCATTGCCATCATTAGTGGGAACTAAAAAATCGGGCAG
Source organism: Candidatus Latescibacterota bacterium (assembly GCA_022822565.1). Taxonomy (GTDB): domain Bacteria; phylum Latescibacterota; class UBA2968; order UBA2968; family UBA2968; genus VXRD01. The sequence goes on along the minus strand of JAJEAX010000130.1, from coordinate 3,212 downwards.
ATGTGGGTGCAGCAATTCTGCCCAGTTGTTGTCTTCGGTTGCGTAGAAATAAGGCGCGGAAATATACCCGATCAAAAAGCCCGTACTTGCCCAGATCGGCATGGTTGCGCCCACGAGGCCCATCGACAAAATAGTGTGCCATTCCCCGGGCTGAAGGGAGAACCGAGCAAGCCTGCCCATCACTGCGAGGGCAATGAGCATAGTAATAAATACGATGAGCATGGCCATTGGTATGTGCGATAGCACCATGCGCGAGCCGTGATAATGAAATCGAACATAGACCGCTATCACATCCAGTAGTACCACCAGAAGTAACCCCAATCCAATGGCTCGCGGCGTAATACCCCCGCGAGGGGATTGTTCTGTATCGCGGTGTATATCCGATACATGTGTCGCCATCTACGGTATTCCTTTCAAACAAGACAGACTTACAGTGCGCGTCCGCGCAAAACCTCGCGGCATTGTCCCTCGCTATTGCCCGTCACATTATAGGCAAAGGTATTCATGCGGCGATCTCGATGCGATGCATTGGGTCCCGATCCGTGGATGGTTAAGGCACTGAAAAATACGCCGTCGCCCGGTTCCATCTCGACGGGCACCGCGTCTTCTCGTTGGCGATAGTGCCCAGGCAAGAAGACGCCAAAGCTCGTTTGTGCGCGTTCGTGTTCTTGCAGGCCCCATTGGTGGCTGCCGGGGATGAATTGAATACATCCGTTTTCATCGTCCGCTCCGTCAATGGCGAGTTGGCAGTTTACCATCAAAGGCCGATTGTCTTCGCGTTTCCAATACGCGTAATCCTGATGCCAGGGTATCGCCGTGCCATCGCGTGCGGCTTTCATCAATAGTTTGCTGTGATAGAGTGAGATGTTCGGTCCAATCAGGGATTCTATAATATCCAACATAAGATCGCAGCGCAATGCGCGATTTAATCCCTCGCTGATCACTTCGCTGTGCATCAACTGTCGGATGCGTTTGGGCAGGTGCTCATCTTCAAATTCTTCCCAGGAAATTCCGATACTATCGGGCGCGTTTTCTGCCATTCGACCGTGTAAGCCCGCTATTTCGCATTCGATATGGGAAATTTCATCGGGTGCGATTAATCCTTTTTTCAATACATACCCATTTTGGTCGTAGAATTTTTGTTCTGCATCCGTTAGCCCCATCGGATACTCCTTTGTCGTTTCATCCAGATCAATCCGTATCTAATTTACAAATTATGACACACTCTTGCAAAATGATTTATATTGTATGGTGCAGAAAGATAATGCACTGTGAAAATTGGGAACAGAAAGAGAGTGATTAACGTCTTAAATTGATGCGTTATGATTATTTTAGAGAAAAGTCCGACATTTTTCACCGCCCAATTGGGCATAAAAATAAGGAAAGCCGATGAAAATACGTATTCTTTTTTCTTTGTTATTTTGTAGTTCCCTTTTGGGAAGTATTTCCGAGGCGTCTGATTGGACGCACTGGCGTGGTCCCATGCAAAATGGCGCGTCGCCAGAGACGGGGCTTATTTCTACATGGTCTCTCGATGGGGAAAATCTGATCTGGCGTCGCGAGTTTATCGGCAGATCTACACCGATTATTGTAAATGGTCGGGTCTATGTTATCGGGCGAACCGGCAAAGACATAACCGAGCAGGAGCACATCGCGTGTTTTGATGCGGAAACGGGCGACCTCTTATGGGAAAAAAAGTTCAATGTCTGGCACTCGACCATAACCTTCAATCGTCTGGGATGGGCGAGCCTGGGGGCCGATGGCGAGACCGGTAATATTTACGCCCATCTCGTCAGTGGGTTATTGATCTGTTTTGATACCGATGGCTATGTCCAATGGCAGCGATCTCTAACCGAAGAATTTAACCGGTTCTCCGGTTATGGCGGGCGGTTGCACACGCCCGTTGTCGATGGCGACCTGGTCATCATCAGCATGGGCAATCGCGGATGGGCTGGCGCACCGCCGTCTCATCGGTATGTTGCCTTTAATAAACACACGGGTGAAACCGCGTGGATGGCTCGTCCGGGCGGCGGTGGGCAGGTCGATTTAACCGTTTACTCTACGCCTGTTGTCACGACAATTGACGGGCAGCGCGTGTTGGTTGCCGGCAATGGCAATGGCGGCATTTTTGCCTTTAAAGTCGCAACGGGCGAAAAAGTATGGGGATTCCCATTCAGTAAGCGCGGGATCAATACCTCGCCTGTCGTGGCTGATAATCGCGTTTTTGTCGCACATAGCGAAGAAAATGTCGATAATACCTCTCTTGGTCGCGTTGCGTGTTTGGATGCGCGCACGGGCAAAGAACTCTGGCGACAAGATGGTATGACCTCGGGCTATGCTTCGCCAGCGGTTCACGCGGGGCGCGTCTATGTTATAGATAATTCGGCCAATGTGCATTGTTTGGACGCCAAAACGGGAAAGCAATATTGGGAGCAAAATATCGGTACTGTGGGCAAGGGATCGCCGACATGGGCCGATGGCAAACTCTATGTTACCGAAGTCAATGGCGGCTTCCAAATTCTCAAAGCGGGCAATATGGGCGCGGAAGTTCTCGACAAAAAGAAAATCGCGATGCCCGATGGTAGGCATGCCGAGATCTACGGGTCTGTCGCTGTTGCGTATCGCCGCATCTATTTTGCGACCGAAGCCGGGTTATTTTGTCTGGGTGATAAAAACGCGCGATTTGAAGTCGCGGCGTCTCCTCATGCAAAGCGCGAAAGCGCGCCCGCTGGTGCCAAACCCGCGTCTATTCTCTCTATTCCGGCTGAGGCTACTATACAACATGGCGAGGTGTTGCCCCTGCGGGCAGAGGCTTATGATGAGAAGGGGCGCTTGATCGGCAATGCCGACGCCGAGTGGTCGTTAAATGGTCTGGATGGAGAAATAAAGAACAATCAGTTTGTACCATCCCGACCGGGACAGGGCGGTTGGATCACGGCCAAACTGGGTGAATTAACCCGACAGACATGGGTGCGCGTGGTGCCCGATGTGCCCTGGACTGAAGATTTTGAAAATATCGAAGTCGGCAAGAATCCATTGCACTGGGTATGGGGGGGCAGGGGTTTTATGGTGGAGGAAAAAGATGGCAACAAGGTCCTGGCAAAACCGCCAGCTGCACGCGGCTTAGATCGTTCAAATCTCTATGTGGCGCCGTACAAACTCAGTGGTTATACTATTCAGGCCGATCTTATGGGCACGCAAAACAAACGTCG
>JAJEAX010000214.1 GCA_022822565.1 Candidatus Latescibacterota bacterium | reverse complement strand
GTGATGAATGAGACTTGCCTTCGGCTTTCGACGATTTTCTGTGTTGGCTGCCCATTCTCGTCCAGTTCCCAATGTAGTTCTGGCCGCTCATAGGGAGAATTGAGAATAGGCTTTTCGAAAAATGGATTATTCAAAACAATGCACCTCGTAAAAACACTTCTGACAACATAGAGGATTTAAAGGTTTCCTCTGATTCGTCCACATCATCCACCCGGCACAAACTGCCGCAGATAATTCACGGCTTTGGGAACCGCTGTCTCTTCAGCCTCTTCGTCCTGTCCCTCATACACGATCGATACCCAGCCGTTGTAATTCACCCCATTCAAAATCTCGAAAATGCGCGGGTAATTCAGCCAGACCTCTTCTCCCGTAGAGACGCGATAGATCTTTGCGCGGACATGCACGGCAAGCGGGGCTGTCTCCGCAATACTCCCATAGAAATCCAACGCCGGATCTTCCTTACCGCGCTGACCACTCGACCCCGGCGACCCGACGTATTGCCCCGTATCGAGAATATGGGACAAATAGGGATTATCGACCGTCTCGAGAATCCGGCGCACGTCTTTACCCGTGCGCGTAACACACCCGTGATTGTGATTGTGTAAGCCCAGAACAATGCCCTTTTGTTGCCCGTATGCCGCGACCTCCTCCATACAGGGCATCATGCGATCCCACACCTGTTCTTCAGGCTCATCATTGCGATTCCACGCCGCAAAAATCCGCACGAGTGGCACACCCATAAACTCTGCAACATCGACCCAGTGCTTGACAGTATCTACCACCTCCTGCAATTCTTCCTGGGGCCTGCCAAAATCATTGCTCACACCGAGATACGAAATCACCAGACCGCGCCTGAGACAGCGCATGCGAATATCCCGCAAATAAGCCGGATCTTCAGATTCAAACGCGCGGGTGTGAATATCAATCCCATCCAGACGCAGATGGTATGCTTTATCGATAAACCCCGCCATATCGATCTCGCCAGCAGTGAACTGATCTTTGTAACTCAGAGACATACAACCCAATTTCATCATGGTTAATATCCTTTCGGTTCAGGTTTTACTTCCCACTTCATTCAGCGCATCGAGCAATCGCGCCACATCATCGCTACCATTATACAAATGCGTGGAAACGCGCACCCGTCCAAACTCGCCCCAGCAAAAAACATTGCGCTCCTCCAGGCGATAAACCATCTCGCGACCATCCTCACACGCGAAGCAGGTATTGCCTGACCGCGCTTCCCTGTTATTTGGCGAAATCACCTCATAGCCCAACTTCGCAAGCCCTTGGGACACCAGTTCGGACAGATCGCGCGCGTGATTTTCAATCCTCTTGGGACCAATCTCCAAAATCACACCCAGCGCGTGATCCAGGTGCATAATCACCTGCATAGCCGGATTCCCTGGCTCGAGCTTCTCCGGCATCGGTTGTTCGGCGACTTCGGGATCGCGCTCGGCGGTTTGTTCGGGCCACACCTTGAGATTGTGCCAGCCAAAACACGTCGAAGCCACCTGGTCTTCTGCGCGTTCGCTCAAATAACAAGGCGCCGTGCCGTGCGTTGCCAGGAGCCATTTGTAACTGCTGCTCACCGTCAGATCGGTCAACTGCGCTGGCACGCGCAAAACACCCGAAGAATGCGTGGCATCAACGGCGAATAACGCGCCTTTCTTCCGCGCACCCTCAGAGAGTTGCGCCAAATTCAAACACTGCCCCGTGTAAAACCCCACATGGCTGACAGCGAGAACGCGCGTGCGAGAATCAACAGCGTCGAGAAGGTCCTCTTCGCGCACCGTCCATTTTTTGTGCGGCACCAATCGAACTTCAACACCTCTGGACCGCAGATGTTTCCACGCATACGCCACAGAGGGAAACTCGAGATTATTGGTCACAATATTATCGCCGCGCTGCCAGTCCAACCCCCGCGAAAACCAGCCCATGCCCTCGGCAGCAGAAGGCATAAACGCGATGCGATTGGCAGGCACATTCCAGAGCTGCCCCATGCGCTGGCGACAGCGCTCTCCTCGGTCGTAAATTTTATCGCGGCCCTTGTGTGACCCACCCTTGAATTTGGCAAACTCGGCATATACCTCAGCCTGACTTTTAAGCCACGGGGATTCACCCCCCGTACAAAGATGGGTCATGCCTTCAATACCTTCAAAAGCCTCTGGTGAAAGAAGAGGTGCAATAGTCAAAAGAACTCCTTTCTCTATTCGGGATATTGATCAACAAACAGACGATTCCCCAATATAGTTTGTATATTCCATTCATCCACCAATAAAATAAGGGTCGTGAGATCACGACCCTTGGATAACACACTTAATTTTAATGGCGACCCCGAGGGGAATCGAACCCCCGTTGCCGGGATGAAAACCCGGTGTCCTAACCACTGAACGACGGGGTCGCCTCATAGAAAGAGAAATATATACAAAACCCAAAAACGAAGCAAGACGAAATATAAAAAATAAAATCCTCGCATCTTGACAAAATTGTACTCCCGCTATACACTATATTTCAACACAACAAAACAACTACAGAAAGGACGCACTGTGGCAAAATTCAACATCCTGCTCTTTGAACCCGTACATCCCTGTGGACAAGATCACCTCCTCAAAAATGACTGCGAAATCCTCTGGGCAAAAGGATTTGAACCCGACCAAATCATCGCCTCGGTCAAAGACGCAGACGGCATTCTCGCACGCGCACGCGGCATCATTGACGGACCAGTAATGGATCGGGCGCCGCGCCTCAAGGTCATAGGACGTCACGGCATTGGCGTCGATAACATCGACGTTGACGCCGCCACCCAGCGCGGTATCTATGTCGTCAACACACCCGGCGCCCCCGTTGAAGCCGTCGCCGAATATCTCGCCATGTCCTTTATTGCCCTGCCGCGCAAAATTGGTCAAGCCGATACCGCGACCCGTTCTGGCGACTGGGCACTCCGAGACCGCGTACACGCGCCCGAATTACTCGGCAAAACCCTGGGCATTATCGGCTTTGGTCGCATTGGCCGTCGCCTTTCGGAAATCTGCTCCCTCGGCTTTAGAATGAACGTCATCTACACCGATGAATTTCCCGCGTCCGCAGAAGAAGAAAACCGCCTGAATGTGCGCCGCGTGGAATTGGGCGACCTCCTCTCGACCTCGGACTATATCAGCCTCAACGTGCCCCTCCTCGACAGCACGCATCACCTCATCAATGCCGACACACTCGCCCGCATGCAACCCCACGCCATCATCGCCAATTGCAGCCGCGGACCAGTTATCGACGAACAGGCGCTCGTAACCGCACTTCAAAACAAACAAATTGGCGGCGCGATCATAGACGTCTTTGAACAAGAACCCGCAACGCCAGACAATCCCCTGTGTGAACTCGACAATGTGCTCCTATCCCCCCATTATTCCGGCCACTCCACCGAATCAATACAAAAAATGGCAATGGTCGCAGCGGATATTGTGCGCGTTCTCAACGGACAAAAACCCGAATTTCCCGTCAACGGACCGTTATAGAGGATCTAATCATGCGATATATCATGCTCGGCAGTGGCGCGGTGCGAGACAACCCGAATCGCGGCGGACCATCGCAATTATTGCAAATCGGCAATGAGAACTGGATGTTTGACTGCGGTCGGTCGGCGTGTACAAACCTGGCGCGCGCAGGCGTAAATTGCGAAGATGTAGATCGGCTATTCTTGACCCACCTGCACTTCGATCACATCGTCGATGTCCCCTATCTCGTCTTTGTCGGCTGGGTAAAAGTACGCAAAAAGCCCCTCCAAATTTATGGACCCATCGGAACAAAACACTTTGTATCACATGTAATTCGCCCGCCCTTCGAGCAGGATATTCAAAGTCGAATTGGACATGGAAAAGACGACAGTGTGCTGGATCCAAAAGTCATCGAGATCGAAGAAAAAGGCGAATTTCTATCCACGGACGACTTTCAACTATCCACAACATTCACGGATCACGGCGGCATCCCCACGCTCGTCTATCGCATCGAAACAAAAGATCACCGCGTCGTAATCACAGGTGACGGAAATCCCGATACAGAATTCCCCGCATTCTGTCAAAATGCCGATCTGTTATCCATAGAATGTTCGGGTACCGCTGAATTTCTGGCGACTCAACCCTGGGGATCCTGGCATATTACACCGCCAGAAATCGCAGAAATCGCAACTGAAGCCAATGTAAAACGGGTAATAATCAAACATCTGGTAATCGAAGACATCACGGGTGATCTACAAGCCGTGCATCGCATGGGCGACCAGATTCGCAAAGAATATAACGGCGAAGTCATGGTCGGCGAAGATGGGTTAGTGATAAATTTATGAAAGAGAGGACGCAAATGATTCTTACAGGACACCGGGGTGCAGCAGAACTCGAACCCGAAAATACACTACTCTCCATTCAAAAAGCGATAGATCTCGGCGTCGATCAGATCGAAATTGACGTACATCTCACGCGCGATCAGCACCTCGTCGTCATTCACGATACCACCGTAGATCGAACGACCGATGGCCAGGGTGCAGTCGCCGACTTTACGTTAGAGGACATTAAGCAGTTGGACGCTGGCAAAGGAGAGCGCATTCCGACGCTACAGGAAGTGATAGACCTTGTGCGCGGGAAGGTGGTTCTTCAGATTGAACTAAAGGGGCCAGACACCGCCGAGCCAGTCGTCCGGACGGTTGAGCGAAATCGTATAGAAAGCGAGGTGCTTCTGACCTCATTTGTCCATGAGCGGCTACGCGAAGCACGCCAGCTTAATCCGAGCCTGGCGCTGGGCGCATTGTGGTCGAATCCACCAGATGATGCGTGTGAACAAGCTGTCGATATGGGAGCGATAGGGATACACATCCTGCATCCCAATATTGACGCTCAGCTCGTCCAGAAAGCCCATGCACACGGCCTCCTGATCCGCGCATGGAACCCCGACACGGTTGAGGAGATACAGCGCGTTATAGATCTGGGAGTTGACGCCATCGGCTCAAACCGTCCAGATCTGTTAATCGCACTTGGGCGCCCATCGTGAAACTTTATGTGATGCCAAATCGTCCACAATATCAAACTGAACACAATATTTGGCTCTGATCCCCATATTTTGTTTATATTTTCCAGGGATTTTCAAAAGGGATAAAAATGCGTTATTCTCAATTATTGACACAAACCCTGCGCGAAGTGCCCGCAGATGCAGAGGCAATCAGTCACCAGTTGGCCTTGCGCGCGGGTTTAATTCGCTCTCTGGCATCGGGAATTTTTAGCTTTTTACCGCTGGGATTGCGCGTGAAGCGAAAGATCGAACAGATATTGCGCGAAGAAATGGAACGCGCAGATTGCTTTGAAATTTCGATGCCCGTGGTACAACCCGCAGAAATCTGGCACGAGAGTGGTCGATGGAACGATGTGGGACCGGAAATGATGCGCATGAAAGACCGCGCAGACCGCGACATGTGTTTGGCAATGACACACGAAGAAGCCGTAACCGATTTGGCGCGTCACATGGTCCAGAGTTACCGACAATTGCCATTGAGCGCGTTTCAGCTACAGACCAAATTCCGCGACGAACCGCGCAGCCGCGGAGGATTGATTCGCGTACGCGAATTTACGATGAAAGACGGATACAGTTTTCACATCGATCAGGCGGGTTTAGACGCGTATTACCCGCGCATGCACGAAGCATATCAGCGAATATTTGAGCGCGCGGGATTGGGCGAACACGTCATCTCAGTAGAAAGCGACCCAGGAATGATGGGCGGAACAGAAGCGCATGAATTTATGTACTTAAACCCGGGTGGCGAAGACACCCTGCTCTTATGTGATTCCTGTGGTTATCAAGCCAATCGACAAGTAGCGACTTATGAACGGGAAGCCATTGAAGCGGAAAGTGAAAAACCCCTGCAAAAAGTAGCGACCCCCAATTGCAAAACTATTGAAGAAGTCGCGTCGTTTTTGAACGTGTCGCAGAGCAAAACAGCCAAAGCCGTATTTTTAATCGGCACAATAAGTGGCGAAGAGAAGTTCATATTTGCGGTATTGCGCGGCGATCACGAGTTGAATGAGACCAAACTCGCCAACGCGGTAAAGGCGCAGGTATTGCGTCCGGCAACAGATGAGGAAATCATCGCAGTTGGCGCAGTCCCCGGATATGCGTCGCCAATGGCTGTGAAAAATGCAATCGTAGTCGTAGATGAAGCCATTGCAAAAGGAACCAATTTTGTATCGGGCGCAAATGAAGAAGGGTATCACTGCCTGAATGTCAACGTGGGACGCGATTTTGATCCC
>JAJEAX010000273.1 GCA_022822565.1 Candidatus Latescibacterota bacterium | reverse complement strand
TGTGACGCGAGAGGGCGCGTTGTGGGCTGTGGGTAGTCACGAGCGTGTCGCGGCTACAGCGCGGTTGGATGGTTCTGAATGGGTTATGAAACGCCATCCTCAGCTTTCATGGGGTGTTGATCCGCGCGGGGTTTATGAGGCTTTTGACGGCACATTGTGGTTTGTTGCGGCTGTGGATTGGTGGTTATACGATGGCTTTCTCGGTGGGGTAGTGGCTTTTGATGGGGCGATTTGGACACATCATACTCCTCAGATGATGACGCGCTATGCTTATGGGATCGGGCAGAGTTCTGATGGTGTTTTGTGGTTTGGTGGGCGGCTGTTCGGTTTTGATGGGGTGCGAGAGGTGCAATTTACAGGTCCGGAGACACTGGCGAATGATTTTATCGATGCTGTCTATACTCAGGGGGACCTGTGGTTGGGGTCCCGAACTTATGGGGTTTTTCGATATGATGGGACGGAGTGGCACCAGTTCGATTATCAGGACGGGCTGGCGGATAACAGGGTTCTCAGTATTTTTCAGGATCGGGCTGGTGCGATTTGGGTGGGGACGGCAGAGGGTGTTAGCCGGTTTGATGGGCGCACGTGGTTGCCACAGGCGTTACCTTCTGAACTTCCGCGCACAGAGTTTTACGATCCGATTCTTCAGTCTGGAGACGGGGCATTCTGGCTCAATTCTGTATCTGATGTAGATGCCTGGCTCAGACGGCCAGAATCCGAGGGCGTTGCGGTGTCCTGGACTCTGCGTACGATCCGATATGTGCCAGAGACGGATCCACCTGAAACCCTGATGACCATTGTTCAGGATGAGGTCTCTCAGGGCGGAAAGATAAATTTCGCGTGGACGGGGATAGACGCCTGGCGAAGTACGTTGCGCGAAGATCTGCAATACGCCCATCGTTTGAACGGTGGGGAGTGGTCGCCTTATGGTGGGGATACGATCCTATCCTTTGAAGGTCTGGATGTGGGGGCGCATACGGTTGAGGTTAAAGCGCGCGATCTGGCGTTTAATGAAGATCCCACACCGATTGTGATGTCGTTCAATGTTGTTCCGCTGGTGTGGCGCCGTCTGTGGTTTATTAGCCTGATTGTGGGATTTGTGATCCTTACGGGGTATCTGATTTCGCGGATTATTGTCAGGGATCGGAGGCTGCAGAAAGCAAATGAAGATCTTGCATCTGCTAATGAGACGCAACTCCTGCAGTCCGCGCGTCTGGTGTCGCTGGGGCAAATGGTTGCGGGCGTGGCGCACGAGCTTAACCAGCCGCTGACCGCCGTCGAGACAAGTGCTGGGGATATTTGTCTGCGGTTGAAGGAGGGGATGCCGCTTGAGACGGACGAGTTGAGGGAGATGATGGAGGATGTTCGGGATGTGGTCGATAGGATGGCGGGTACTGTTGATCACTTGCGCGTGTTTTCGCGCGATGTGTCCGAGGAGCCGCGCCAGGCGATGGATGTGAATGAGGTGGTACAGAGTAGCTTGAAGTTGATGGGTTCGCAGCTTGAGAATCACGGGATTGATCTGGTTCTGGATCTTTCCGACACGCTCCCAAAGGTCTGGGGACATTTGCATCCGCTCGAGCAGGTTGTTCTCAATTTGCTGTCAAATGCTCGGGATACAGTGGATGAGCGGGCGGAGATGGAGGGGACGGGGTATGATAAGCAGGTCCGAGTCCGAACGCGGGGTGAGGACAATGTGGTTGTTATTGAGGTGGAGGATAATGGGGTTGGGATGGGTGAGGCGACAAGGCAGCGTCTTTTTGAGCCGTTTTTTACGACAAAGGATGCAGATCGGGGTACGGGTTTGGGGTTGTCAATTACTTATGCTATTGTTCGCAATCACGATGGACAGATCGCCGTGGAGAGTGAAGAGGGCGCAGGGACGATGTTCAGGGTGATATTGCCGGTGGCGGAGAGGGACCTGCCGCGGGCTTCGACGCGCCAAAGCTCACACTAACCCCTCTGCTCTGAAGTGCTGGAATGTGCGTGTTGATTGATGTAGCATTTAACGGGTTATTTCTCACATAAACCCAATCTCCACTACCCAATCCCGTATTTGCGACAAGGGGCGCGAGGTTCGATATGCTGTTGCTGTAAAGAGACAACTTTTCCAGAAGGTTCAATCCCGAAAGGGGCGTGATGTCCGATATGCTGTTGCTTTCAAGATCCAGCAATCTTAGACTGTTCAATCCTGAAAGAGGTGTGATGTCCGATATGTTGTTGTTGGGAAGATACAGGCCTTCCAGACTGTTCAACCCCGAAAGGGGTGTGATGTCCGATACGCTGTTGCTTTCAAGAAACAGCCATTCCAGACTGTTCAACCTTGAAAGAGGTGTGATGTCCGATATGTTGTTGTTGGAAAGATACAGCCATTCCAGATTGTTCAATCCCAAGAGGGGTGTGATATCCGATATGTTGTTGCTGGAAAAAGCCAGCCATTCCAGACGGTGCAGTCTCGAAAGGGGTGTGATGTCCGATATGTTGTTGTTGTAAAGAGATAGCTTTGTCAGGTTAATTGCAAACTCAAGCCCGGTCAGATCGCGAATATTCTCGTTTGGTGCCTCCAGGCTCGTTAAGACCACCATGTCACCTCTGGTGATCGGAGTACCCTCCGCTATGTCGAGACTGTTCTCGATAACAGCGAGCAGATTCTCATCCGGAATTGCAACGAGCATTGCAATTCCGCCAGAGGAAGATCCCTCTTTACCAAAGTTGTTGACAAAGATCAGAAAATCGGAAAATCCTATTTCGTTATTGCTATCCAGATCATACCTGGCGTCATACATCCCATCGCCACGACTTGTCTCAAAGTGATTTGCAAATAGCAAAAAATCGGAAATATTAACCTCACCATTCCCATTAAAATCACCAGTTAGCACACTCGATGTCCCTATATCTGCCGATTTTGCAAAACTAATCACGAACCTGATAGGATCATCTGGCGAGACGTGCTGAGAAAGCGGGCTCAATGCCTGGTCTCTTACAGATTCGGGTAATGACGCCAATAATTCATCCAAAAGAACCGGGCGTATAATATGCAGTGAATCCGCCGTAGCCGTGTACGTATAATTGAGTGGATCTTCATTTTCGCGTGTTATGATGAGTTCATGGGTATCGGACATGACGGTGTAATTGCCCCCGTATTGGCTCGTATCGTGTACAGTGACCGTAAGCAGAACCCATAATAACGCAGAGACATTGGCCACTGTATTGTAGTTCGCTTGAATACTGCCATCTGAATCCAAAATCAGTGTGCCGTTGATTTCGCCTTCAACTGTAAGAGGTTGTACAGCTTGCGCGAGCGTAGCCGGAATATAAGCGTTCAGGCTGACCTTATGGGCTATCCAGGAACCGGTGAGATCCCCACCTTGAGGCTCGGGGGCTTCTGGTAGAACACCCGCGTCTGCCTGTCCAAATGTTATGCATGTCATCACGAGTAGAACACGGTTTCGCAGCATCTTAAACCGTCCAGTCTTTGGCCGCGACGCCACGCTGGGAGACGTCCGGGTCTTCCTTCCCTAAATAGTAGATACAATGAAGATATATTGAGGATTGAATTTATCAAGACCGATTTTGCATATCGCCCGCGCAATCAGGGTGATGTTGCCGGTGTTGGAGAAGGATAGTGCGATGGTGTCAATGACCAGATGATTTCGCATAGGACGCATAAGCCGACCGCACGATTTCCTCGGACAGCTTGTCGCGGATGGCATAATTGCGGCGACGTGCCCAGTATCTCGCCCACCGTTCGTCGCTGGTTATCCAATTGTCCCAATAGAAAACACCATTTACGATTCCGGGGTACTGAGCCATGGTGTTGATGAGTGCCCGGTAGATGTTGGCCTGAGTTTCCCGGCCGTCATCCCGCCCATTGCGGTTCAAATCGGTAAATACAAATCGCCGGTTTTGCGCTGATGTATCACCTGGTCTTTCGGGTGTTTCAACCACGTCCATCGCACCGTATTCGGTAAATACAATGGGTCGGTTGGGATTCCTGTTCGCAAGAGGAATAAGCTGGTTTTGGAATATCTGCCTGTAACGCGCTTGTAAACTTTCGACGCTCAGTACTGTTGACGGACGCGAGTCCGTCAGTGGAAACCACGCACTGATTCCAATGATGTCGAGATCGAGGTCTTCCCATAGATGACCTGCGCCCGATCCCGGTCCGTAAAAGTGGGATGCTGTGAGTACGTCGTAGTGCATGTCATAGGTTAGCAGGCCGCTGTACACGGCACGCACACTTTCTACCATTGATCTGAGTTCTCGACCAAAATCATTGGTCATATAGCCTCCTGAGCGCGTGCGGAAGAGCCGGTCAGTCTCCGTGCCCAACGAGTATAAACGCACGCCTTCGTCCTCTGCAATTCTGGCAAAGTGTACCGCCTGTTGCGTGTAGGTCGCCCAGAACTCGGCGACAAAACGACGGTGATCCGGATGATTTGGGCGCCAGGGCCAGTATTGGGGCAATATCTTCCCGAAGACATTCGGATTATCAGGCGGAACGCCGGTAGGTGCCGGGTCTCCGAGTTGCCACCTTCTTACCGGGCGTACGGCGGTTTCAGCCTTATCGGCTTCGAATGCCAGGGTCAGATAGACGTCAATCCCGTGATTTCTAAATTCTCGGATCAATTGTCTGAGTGCTTCATCGGTAAAAGTGGGGATATCTACATCTGATGAGTACACGCGCTCGACCGTGCTATCCATGCTGTCGTTGTAATGCAGCGCGACGGATAGGCCGATCCAGTTTACATGCAGGTCCTTTAGCCATTCGATATAGTCCAGAGGGATGAGAGTTCCGACTCTCCCAGTGGCTTCCCATTTATCTACGACATCGCCCGTGTCTCCCCAATTGCCCGCAGCATGGATGGCGCGTAGTGGGAAATTTATCATCCTGTCCACCTGGGGCACTGTTTTGCCAAAGTTGCTGGCAAAGATCAGAAAGTCTGAAAAATTAATTGCGCCATCGCCATCCAGGTCGAATCGGTCTTCATACGTCTCATCACCTTGTTTTGAACCGAATTTGTCGGCAAATAGCAAGAAGTCCGGAAGATCCACAACGCCGTTTCCGTCAAAGTCGGGGAGAGGCCTGGATTGTGATGCGTACGCCAGAGGTAGCCAGGTCCATAGACAGCTTGCAATGACCACAAGCAGGATACACAAACGCTTCATACCGCGCCTTTCTGTGCGTTAGAGATAGGTCTTGCGGTGAAAATATATTTTCAGGGGCGCCAGGTAAAGCGTATTTGACCTGTTTCATTGAGAAAAGCCCAAGGGTTTAGAGGATGCCGTTGGGTTTTTGTATGGTTTATTCTCATTCTATGCGTACTATATCTCAATGGTAAAGAACGATTTATATCGTTTTTCGATTTTTGTCAACTATTTGGTTGACATTTTTTTTGGGAATATTATTTTTCCAACAATTTTGTTGACGACAATTCTGTCGAGGTTTTTAAAAGAGAAATGAATCATCAGGAGACGCGCAATGAACAATTCCGAGCAATCAATCCGCAAGTTCAATCCGGGGTCGTTTCAGTCCGATGAGGAGGTGATTGAGCAGTTCGCGGTGAGGAGACGCGAACTCAATATGGTGCTTGAGAGTTTGCGCGGGAATATCGATTCACCGTTGTACGAGCATGTTCTGGTGGTCGCACCTCGGGGGCAAGGAAAGACTATGTTGCTCGCGCGGGTTGCGGCGGAGTTGAATGCCGATGAGGAACTTTCCGAGTGTCTTTTGCCGGTTCGATTTATGGAAGAGAGTCAAGAGATATTCAATATCGCCGATTTTTGGCTCGATACCCTGTTCTACCTTGCGCGGGAGAGTGTTAGGTACGATCCCGATCTCGCGCGGGAGCTGCGAGAGACGCATGCCGATTTGGCCGATCGCTGGCGCGAGGAGGCGCTCGCGGATCGGGTTTTTGATACTGTTCTGGACGCGGCGGATCGGTTGGGGAAAAAACTCGTTCTCATGGTCGAAAATTTGCAGGCGCTCTGCGAAGATGTGGATGACGATTTTGGCCGGCAGTTGCGCGACGCGTTGGCGTCCGAGCCTCGGATTATGTTGTTGGCTACTGCGACGAGTCGATTTGAGGGTTTGGATGATGCGAAACAGCCGTTTTTTGAGTTGTTTCGAATTGTCGATCTGGAACCGCTGGGTACCGAAGAATGTCGTCGTTTGTGGCAGGTGGTCAGCGGCGATGTGGTGAGCGAGCGCGAGATCAGGCCGCTCGAGATCCTGACCGGTGGCAATCCCCGTCTTCTGGTGATTGTCGCCGGGTTCGCGCAGCACCGATCACTGCGCCAGTTGATGGAGGAACTGGTTGCGATGATTGACGATCATACCGAGTATTTTCGCGGTCATCTGGAGGTCCTGGGCAGGGTTGAACGCCGCGTGTATCTCGCGTTGATTGATCTGTGGCAACCGTCGAGTACTGGCGAGATTGCGGCGCGCGCGCGTATGGAGGTTCGGCCCGTATCGACTATGCTGGGACGACTGGTTAGCCGGGGTGCGGTCAGATTTGAGGGTTCTGGTAGAAAGCGACTGTATAGTGTTGCGGAACCTCTTTACAGTATCTACTACAAACTGCGCCGCGAGCGCGCCGCGGCGACGGTTGTGAGAAATTTGATCCATTTTATGGTGGCGTTCTACGGGATCGGCAAATTGTACCAGATGTTCGGTCAGCCGAGTTTGGAGTCGGCGATTGTTCGAGAGGGTATTGAACGTGCGCTCGCCGGACAGCCGCGTTCTGAGGATAGTTTTTTACGCGTGGCATGGTCGGCGGTTAGATATATATCGGATAAAGCGATGGCAAATGCCCAATTCGCGGCGGAACTGCGTTTAACAGAGGAAATCCAAACGGCTCTCAAGGAGCAAGAATTTGAAAGGGTAGTGGAAATTGGTACCCATTTTATGGATTCAGGAGGTGTGGATGCATCTCTAATGCCAGAGTCACTCGTTGCCTACATATTGCATATAAGGGCTATTGCGTATGAGAAATTAAAAGATTTCGAGGGGGTGATCGGGGTGGGTAATGAGATGGCTGAGCGTTTCGAAGATGCGAGCGACCAAACAGTCCTGGCGCGGATGGCTCGCGTATTGATCCACGGGGCACGAGCACAACGGGAACTCGGAGAGTTGGGGTTGGCGGTATCGACGTATGAGGAATTGATCGCGCGTTTTGGCAAGCGTGAGGCAGACGACTTGCAGTTTCCGGTCGCTTTGGCGTTGTTCGAAAAGGGCGATATGCAAATACAACGCGGAGAGTTGGGGTTGGCGGTATCGGCGTATGAGGAGGTAATTGAACGTTTTGGCAGTAGCGATGCGCCAGAGGTCCAGGTTATAGTCGCGCTGGCGTTGTCCCAAAAGGGTGATGTGCAAATACAACTCGGAGAGTTGGGGTTGGCGGTATCGGCGTATGAGGAGGTAATTGAACGTTTTGGCAGTAGCGATGCGCCAGATGTCCAGGTTCTGGTCGCCTGGGTGTTGTCCCAAAAGGGTATGATGCAAATCAAAATGGGGCGCGCGGCAGAAGCTCTGCGCCTGTGTGCAGAGCTTGAAGAAAGACTCGGTGCTCTGGCTGATGATGAGAAGGTGGTGTTTGTATGGCGAGCAAGGTATGTCCAAGCTTTGGCACTGCTGCTGAAGAACAGACGACGGATGGCTATGGATGTGTTCCGATCGGCGTATGCTGTGTTCGTGCCCAACAACGAGATGATGATGTCCGAGATGCTACAACTCGTGCCCGATTTGATTGCAAATGGTGTGTTGGCGCGCGATCTTGTCGAGATTCTATCCGGGGGGAAATCCGATGCGTTGGTACCTCTTATTGTCGCCCTGCGACAGCGTGCTGGCGAGGTGGTTCGCGCGCCTGTGGAAGTTCTTGAGGTGGCGGCGGATGTCAATAAGCGTATTGAGGTGTAAAGTGAGGAACGGGATAAATTGCAATGCACAAGGACATTGAAATGTATAAAAACATATTTTGAATGCGTGATCTTGCTTTTTGCCAATCCCGTCTTATTTTCCCAAGAACAAACGATTGTAAATGTGGGGAAATAAGAATGGCGCGGCAGGTCAGTATGACGGTTTTGGTGATCGATGACGATGCACATATCCGAATTGCTATTGGAAAGTTTCTCATTGCGAGGGGTCATACGGTTATTGAGGCAGCGAATGGAGAGAAGGGGGTGGAGGTGGTGGAGAGCCAGGCTGTGGATATTGTGATTACGGATGTGAAGATGCCCGGTATGGATGGGTTTGAGGTGCTTCGGCGGGTGCGGTCTGTTGCGCCCGAGGCGGAGGTGATTGTGATTACCGGGGTTAAAGAGGCGGAGAATGCGTTTCGGGCGTTGCGAGAAGGGGCGTTTGATTTCTTCAACAAGCCTTTTAAGGTGGAAGAGTTGCATGCGGCTATACAGCGTACTGTGCGCTATCAGGTGCTTCGAAAAGAGAAGGATAGGGTGCAAGATAGGCTGGATCGGTTCGTGGCTCAGGAGCGAGAGAGGAGCGGCTTGAATGCGCTGATAGGGGAGAGTGAGGCGGTTGCAAAGATGAAGGCGCAGATTCAGCAGGTGGCTGCGACTGATCATACGACGGTGCTGATTGTTGGGGAGACGGGTACGGGGAAGGAACTGGTTGCTCGGGCTGTGCATTGTGAGAGCGATCGCGCTGGCGGTCCGTTTGTTCCCGTGAATTGCTCTGCGATTCCGGGTAGTTTGTTCGAGAGTGCGTTTTTGGGGCACAAAAAGGGTGCGTTTACAGATGCGAGGGCAGATCAGAAGGGTCATTTTGAGCTGGCGAATGGGGGTACGCTGTTCTTGGATGAGATCGGGGATATGCCGCTGGATATGCAGGTGCGTTTGTTGCGTGTTCTGGAGGACCGGAGCATCCGTCCCGTGGGGAGCAGCCGTGAGATTGCTGTGGATGTGCGCGTGGTTGCTGCTACCAATAGAGTGCTTAGTGTAGCGGTGCGGGAAGGGTCTTTTCGAGAGGATCTGTATTACAGGCTGAATGTGTTCGCGATTCAGGTGCCGCCTTTGCGCGAGCGAGCGGGGGATGTGCTGTTTTTGGCGCGGCACTTTTTGACTGGTTATGCACGCGATTTGCGAAAGCCGCTGGTGGGGTTTTCGAGAGAGGCGGAGGATTTGCTCCAGCGGCAGGTGTTTCCGGGCAATGTTCGCATGCTGAAGAATGCGGTTGAGCGGGCTGCTATTTTGTGCGGGGATGGGGAGATTGAAGCGGATGATCTGGGTTTTGATCTGGTTGAGGGTGGTTCGATTGAGGATAGTGGCGTTGATCGCATGGTGCAGTCCTTTCCCGAGGTTCAGATGAATTTGCCCGCGTTTGAGAGGGCTATGCTCCGGGAGGCATTGAGACGGACAGAAGGGAATCAGGTTCAGGCAGCCGCGCTTCTGGGTATTTCGAGGATGGTTTTGAGGAGTAGGATGAAGAGGTATGGGTTGGTTTGAAGCGGTCCGGGAGCACGCGACCGATATAACTGTTTGGGGAATCTATATCCGGGAGCACGCTTCCTATTACGTCTTGTATCTTGTGTCTTTGTGTGAGGTCCTATCACATCTCACGTCTCACTGCTTTACCACACAATTTCGTGGGCGTTGACGACGGGGCCTTCGAGGCAGACGCGGCGATAGCGCTGGTCTTCGGTGGGATAGGTTTTGTATTCGACGACGCATCCGACACAGGCGCCAAAACCGCAGGCCATGTGGTTTTCGAGGGAGGCAAAGCAGGGGGTGTTTGATTCGGCGGCGATGTGGGCGACGTGCGCCATCATGGGATGGGGACCACAGGAGAGGATGGTGGTGTGGTTTGGGAGGGTGTGTTCGGCGATGAGTTCTGTGACAAATCCGCGGTGTCCCACACTGCCGTCATCGGTGGCGATGTGGAGGGGCAGGTCGGCGGGTAGGAGTGAGGACATGTCGGGCAGGCGGTCGGCATTTGCCGCGCCCATGAGGTAGATCATGTCGGGACGGCGGTCGGGGTATTCCCACGCCAAAAATGCGAGGGGGACGAGGCCGACGCCACCGGCGACGAGGAGGATGCGTTTGGTTTCTGGGGGCGCGAAAGGATTGCCCAGTGGTCCGCTGATATCAAATTGATCGCCGCATTGGGCAGCGGATAAGCGCTCGGTGCCGGGTCCGATTACGTCGTAGATGAGGTCGAGCCAGCCGGCTTTGCGATCTGCGCGCAATACGCTGAAGGGACGGCGGAGATATGGCGAGAGGCCCGGGTCAGTCAGGATTTGCAGGAATTGCGCTGGGCGAGAGGTGGTTGCGAGTTCGGGCGCGTGCAGGCGCATGAGATATACGCCCTGTGCAATGGGGTCATTTTTTTGTACGATGGCAGATTCGGAGATGAAGTGTGGGATTTCGGGCATTATCTACTCTGGTGGTTCAAAATAGATGGATATGTCTATCCACATGTCGCGCGGGGCGTCTTCGTGTATTCCGGGTTCAAAGGTGTATTGCTGTACGGCTTCCACTGCGGCGCTGTGAAATAATTCGGGTCCAGAGGTTACATGGACTTCGCCCACGCTGCCGTTTTTTAAGATCAGCAAGCGCAGGATGACTGTGGCGGGTTTGCCATCGGCTCTGGCTTCTTCGGGGTATTCGGGTTCGATTTCTTCTACGATCTGAGGTTCTTCGTCGGCATCTACGGCTTCCATGATACCGCCTCCGATAATGACATCGGGTTTGAAGGCGGGTTTTGGGACGGGTGTTTTTTGCGTTCTGAGCTTTGATATATCAGTATCCGTTGTATCAGATCGCGTTGTGTCGGGCGGGGTATCCGACGGTTGCGTTTGGGTGGAATCTGATGGTTCGGGCGGGGGGTCGAGAAATTTGCCTTTGAGTTTGTCGGTTGCAATTTTGCCGTATTGTGTCAGGGGATATCGCGTCTGCACTTGCTCGTAAATGGTCTTTGCCTGTTCGCGTTGGTCCAGGTCGTTTTCGTAGGTCCATGCGAGGGCAAAAAGTGCCTTTGGCGCAAAGAGGCTGTTGGGATATTCGTCGGCTATTTGTCGATAGATGGGTGCGATATCCCGTGCGGGTGTGCCTTCTGCGATGAGGTTTTCTGCTTCGAGAAATCGCGTTTCTGCCAGGTCATCATCGGCGTGTTTTTGATTGAGGCGCGTCCTGGCACTAATGGCATAAGGCGTGTTGGGGTATTGGTTGAGGAGCAGTTGGAAGTGTTCGCGCGCTGCGGTTTCGTTTTTCAGGCTGTCGGCATAAATAAGTCCGATGGCATAACGCACTTTGGGTGCCAGGTCAGTTGTGTCGGTCAGGGTCAATACGCGCTGATAAATACTCAGGGCTGAATCGGGTTCGCCGAGATTAAAGAGGTATAGTTCAGCGAGATCAAAAAGCGGTCCCAATGCTTTTTGCGGGTCTTCGACTTTTTCGGCTTGTGCGGTATAGCGTTCGAGTGCTACGAGGTCTTTTTGCCGTTGCAAAGCGAGTTGGCCTTCGTCCGAATTTCGATCTTCGCGAACGGCTTTTTCAAATAGTTCTTTGGCTTTTTCCAGGTTTTTACGCGATTTTTGTTCGATGAGGCCCAGGCGATAAAACGCTGCTGCGCTGTATTCGCTACGGGGGTATTTTTTCCCGACATCACTGTAAATTTCTTCCGCAGTTTCAACTTGATCTTTCAGTTGGTATATAAGCGCCTGTTTGAGGCGGATTTCGGCTTCGTAAATGCGAAGCCGTTTGATTTTTAATATTTGCTGGTACGTGTCCAGAGCCTCGTCGTATTTCTGCTGGCGCTCGAGGGTTTCGCCAATTTTGACGCGGGTTTCAAAATTTGTTCTGGTATCGGGTTTTGATTTTAGCACGTTTTCGTAGGCTTCAAGTGCGTCATCGTATCGGTTTAGTTCGAGGAGGTTATTGCCCACGCCTTGCCAGGCTCGCGCGCGCAATTTGTGCTTTTTGTCGAGTGTTTCGAGTAGTGTCTTATAGGATATAATCGCGTCTTCTCTGTTGCCCTGCGAGGCTTCCATTTCCGCGAGTGCCAAATTTGATAGGCCGTACAATTCCGGATCGTTTTTTTTGTTGAAAAGGGAAAATGTAGTCCGCGCTTCATTGGTGCGGTTCATTGCCCAGAGTGCGAGGCCCTGCCAGTAGCGCGTTTCGGGGATTAGTTCGCTTTGTGGAAAGAGTTTTTGCAGTTCTTGAAATTTGGTCAGTGCTTCGGCGTAGTCTGCGCGCCAATAAGACGCTTTGCCGATGAGTAGCAGACTGTCGTCGAACCATTTGCTATCGGGAAAGTATTTGAGCACAATGGATGCCTTGACAATGGCCCGCTGGTAGAGCGCGCGATAGGTCGCAGGCGTTATTCGGCTGCCGGGATTTTCGGATTCGAGGCGTTTTAGTTCGGCAATATTGTAATGTTGTTTGGCATTGTAAAAGGTGTTGTAGTACACACTTTTGCAAGCCAGACAGAGGAAGCAGATGGACGCGATGTAGATGAGACGAGACATGGGAGTTAAGGAGTATGAAAGTCCTGGAGTGAACGGATGCGAATTGCGCTGTTATTTTTGAGCGATTGGATGCCGGCAACAGCCGCCGCCGCGCCCGATAAGGTGGTTGTGTAGGGCAGGCCGTATTGAACGGCGGCCTTGCGAATTTCGGGGTCGGCGGCTTGAGATTGTTCTCCTGCGGGCGTGTTGATCATGAGAGAAATTTCGCCGTTTTTGATGGCGTCGAGGATATTTGGGCGCCCTTCCTGAATTTTGAAGATCAGGTTGCAGGCTATGTTGTGGTTTTGGAGAAAGGCGCGCGTGCCTCGGGTGGCAATCAGGCGAAAGTTCATGTCGGATAGTTGTTGGGCAATCGGTATAAGTCCTTCCTTGTCGTGGTCGTTGACGCTCAAAAATACGGTTCCGTCCTGGGGCAGGCGCACGCCTGCGCCGAGTTGCGCTTTTTGAAAGCTGAGGCCAAAGTCGGTATCTATGCCCATGACTTCGCCCGTGGATTTCATTTCGGGACCGAGTACGGTATCAACGCCGGGAAATTTGTTGAAGGGCAAGACGGCTTCTTTGACGGCAATGTGGTTGATGGGCACTTCTCGGGTAAAGCCCTGTTCTACAAGTGTGCGTCCGACCATTGCGCGGACAGCGACTTTTGCCAGGGGCACGCCGATGGCTTTGCTGACAAAGGGGACAGTTCGGGATGCCCTGGGGTTGACTTCTATAATAAATACGTCTTCGCCTTGAATGGCAAACTGAATGTTCATGAGGCCGACCACGTTGAGTGCTCTGGCCAGGGCGCGCGTGTGGCTTCGCAGCTCATTGAGGTTGGCATCGGAGATCTGATACGGGGGCAAGACGCAGGCACTATCGCCAGAGTGAACACCCGCGCTTTCGATGTGTTGCATGATGCCGCCGATGACGACTGCTGTTGGATCTGCTACGGCATCGACATCAAATTCGTGTGCGTCTTCTAAAAATCGGTCGATGAGGATGGGGCGTTCGGGCGAGGCTTCTATTGCATTGCGCATATAGGCGATGAGGGCGTCGCGGTCATATACAATTGCCATTGCGCGACCCCCGAGTACGTAAGAGGGGCGCACGAGAACTGGATATCCGATTTGTTCGGCTATGGCGATTGCTTCATCGGTGCTTACTGCGGTGCCGTTTTCGGGTTGTCGTATGCCCAGTTTTTTGATGAGTGCGCCAAAGCGTTTGCGATCTTCGGCCAGGTCAATGGCGTCGGGCGATGTGCCGGCGATGTTGAGGCCCCCGCGTTCGAGGTCGCGCGCGAGGTTGAGCGGTGTTTGTCCGCCGAATTGAACGATGACGCCGTCGGGTTGTTCGATATCGGCAATGCTGAGTACGTCTTCGGCAGTGAGTGGTTCAAAGTAGAGTTTGTCAGATGTGTCGTAGTCGGTGGAGACGGTTTCGGGGTTGGAGTTGACCATGATGGTCTCAAAGCCGTCTTCTTTGAGGGCATAGGAGGCGTGACAACAACAATAGTCGAATTCGATGCCCTGTCCAATGCGATTGGGACCGCCGCCTAGGATCATGATTTTTTGGCGATCGGATCGAATGGCTTCGTTGTCTGTCTCATAGGTCGAATAGTGATACGGTGTATAGGCTTCAAATTCGGCCGCGCATGTATCTACGGTTTTGAATACGGGTGCGACGCCGAGTTCTTTTCGCAGGGCGCGAACAGTCCATTCGTCACTTTGCCACAGGTGTGCCAGTTGGCGGTCAGAGAAGCCGTGGCGTTTGGCTTTGAGCAGGTCTGCGCGAGAGATACGCGATTTTAAGTCGTTGAGTGTGTGCTGTTTTGTCATAGTTAGTCCATTAGAGCGCCGAGTTCTTTTTCGACTTCGACGAGTTGTCGCATGTTGTCGAGGAACCAGGGATCAATTTTGGTGGCGTCAAAAATTTCCTGTACAGACAGCCCGGCGTCATAAGCTGTTTTGAGATAGGCCAATCGCTGCGAGTTGGGTTCGCGCAGGCCGCGTTCAAGGGCTTCGCGCGAGAGGGTGTTGGGGTGAATGTCTTTGCCGTCGGCACCAAATCCAGCGCGGCCGATTTCGAGAGAGCGCAAGCCTTTTTGCAGTGCTTCTTTAAACGTGCGACCTATGGCCATGGTTTCACCTACTGATTTCATTTGTGTGCCCAACAGGTCAGCGGTTTGGGGAAATTTTTCAAATGTCCAGCGCGGGATTTTGATGACGCAATAGTCGATGGTGGGTTCAAATGAGGCGGGTGTTTCGCGCGTGATGTCGTTTTGTATTTCGTCCAGGGTGTATCCAATGGCGAGCTTGGCGGCTATTTTGGCTATGGGAAAGCCCGTGGCTTTGGAGGCGAGTGCAGAACTGCGGGATACGCGGGGGTTCATTTCTATGACGACGCGCCGGCCCGTGTTGGGATCAACTGCAAATTGGATGTTGGAGCCGCCGGTTTCTACGCCGATTTCGCGGATGCAGGCGATGGCGTCATCGCGCATTTCCTGATATTCTTTGTCGGTGAGCGTTTGCGCGGGTGCCACGGTGATGGAGTCGCCCGTGTGTACGCCCATGGGATCGAAGTTTTCTATGGAGCAGATGATGACGACGTTGTCGTTTTGATCGCGCATGACTTCGAGTTCGAATTCTTTCCAGCCGATGATGGACTCTTCTACGAGGATCTCTGTGGTGGGCGATAGGCTGAGGCCGTGTGCCGCAGCGTGTCTGAATTCTTCGATGTTGTACGCGGTGCCAGCGCCTGTGCCACCCAGGGTGTAGGATGGGCGGATGATGGCTGGGAATCCGATTTCAGCCGTGATGTCGAGTGCTTCTTTGAGGGTGTAGGCAAATCGCCCCTTGGGGAAGTCGAGGCCGATTTTATTCATGGCTTTTTGAAAGGCTTCGCGGTTTTCGGCTTTTTCAATGGCGTGTGGTTTTGCGCCGATCATTTCGACATCGAATTTTTCAAGTGTTCCCCGTTCGTGCAGGGCCATGGCGGTGTTGAGGCCCGTTTGTCCGCCCAGTGTTGGGAGAAGGGCATCCGGGCGTTCTTTTTCGATGATGGCTGCGCATACTTCGGGTGTGACGGGTTCGACATAAGTCTGGTCAGCCATTTCGGGGTCGGTCATGATGGTAGCGGGATTGCTGTTGACCAGCACGACTTCGTATCCCTCTTCTTTGAGGGCTTTACAGGCTTGTGTGCCGGAGTAGTCAAATTCGCAGGCTTGTCCGATGACAATGGGACCAGAGCCGATGAGCATTATTTTTTTGAGGTCGGTTCGTTTGGGCATTGGGAATAGGGTCCAAAATCAGGTGGTGAGGTGCAAATCAAAACAGCCTGTGCTGCTGCGTATCTGGTGAATGGCGGGGGCAAAGTTTTCGATGATGTCACTGGCTATCAGACTTATCTGTCCGATTTTTTTTGCTGCGATATCGGCGGCGAGGCCGTGAAGATAGACGGCTGTGCATGCAGCGTCTGAGCTTTCGAGTCCTTGACCGATGAGCGCGGCTATGAGGCCCGTGAGTACATCTCCTGTGCCGCCGGTGGCCATTCCCGGGTTGCCGGTTGGGTTGATGTGCGTTTCGCCTTCTGGCGTTGCGACGATGGTCGGCGCGCCTTTCAGGATGATGGTGGCTCCGACATCGGAAGCGAATTTCAGGGCCAGGGCTATGGGGTCGCGCTGTATTTCGGCGATGCTACATCCGGTCAGGCGCGCAAATTCCCCGATGTGCGGGGTGAGTACCAGGGGTGTTTCGCAGGCGCGGATTGCATCGAGGTCTCCGGCGAGGGCGTTGAGTGCGTCGGCGTCGATGACTGCGGGACAAACGCAGTCGCGCACGAGGCGGCGGACGAGTTCGACGGTTTCCCGATGGGTGCCTAAGCCCGGTCCAATGGCCATGCTGTCGGCTGTGCGACATGCGCGTTGTATATCGCCCCGGGCGCGCAGGGACAGGCATCTGACTTTTTTTACTTCGGGTAGCGGGTGGGTCATTGCTTCGGTGACTTTGATTTCGAGTATGTCGTTGAGGCTTTTGGGTACGCCGAGTGTGACGAGGCCCGCGCCTCCTTTGAGTGCCGCGTTTGCCGAGAGTGCCGCCGCGCCTGTGAGTCCCACTGATCCGGCGAGGATATACACTCTGCCGCAATCTCCTTTGTGGGCGTCGGGTTCCCGTTGGGGGAGGCGGCGAGCGCAGCGGCGGTTGTCTATCAGGTAGGTGCTGATGCGTTCGCGCTCAATCGTCGAGGGTGGGATCCCGATGTCGATGAGGTGCAGTTTGCCGCATTGGGCGCGTCCGGGGAAGAAGAAGTGTCCAATGCGAGGCCGTGCAAATGTGACTGTGCACGTTGCGGTTGCACAGGGTCCTTCGATTTTGCCCGTGTCGGCGTTGAGTCCAGAGGGTATATCTACGGCGACGATGGGGCATTTGGCGCGGGTGAGTGCGTTTATCAGGTCGGCGTAGATACCGCGGGGAGGTCCTTGAATGCCCGTGCCCAATAGGGCGTCAACGGCGATGTCGGCATTGGTGAGTGCGTTTTGTACTGTTGCGATGCGGTCAACCGACTGCACAATGTCCGGGGGCAGTCGGTCGAGGTTGGTTTTGGCATCGCCTGTTATTTCGCTGGCGGATGTGGCTGTGAATACCTGGATTTTTGCACCGCTTTGGGCAGCTTGTCTGGCAACGACAAAACCGTCGCCGCCATTATTGCCTTTGCCACACAAGATGACGATATGCCGGTTTTGGAGTTCGCCCAACAGGTTTTCTACTACCCGGGTTACACCCTGGCCGGCGGCTTCCATGAGTTCAATGCTCGGCACACCACTGTCAATTGCCCGACGGTCAATGGATGCCATCTGGGAGCCGGTGATAAGCTCAGTCATAGGGGAGGGTGCGAGGTTGTGCGCGCGGTGTGAGTTTCTCTAAGTCATGTTACAGGTTTGTGCCTAAAAATACAGGAAGGGCACGGGCAACGCAAATTCTTTTTTGGTGGATGTGGTCATTGAGTATTTGTTTGCTAAATAAAGGAAAAACAAAGTTTAAGTATGTTTAAGTTGCGGTGATACAAACCGCTTGACACAGATGGTGCGCTTGTCTATACTTTTCGGATGATGCGGTGGGGTGCGAGAGCGGTCGAATCGGGCGGTCTTGAAAACCGTTGACCTTCACGGGTCCGTGGGTTCGAATCCCACCCCCACCGCCATATTAAGTGTGAAGGGTGAAGGGTGAAGGGTGAGATGAAACACCAGCCTTTGGGCGGTTGGGTGGCTTTCTCACTTCTTACTTCTCACTTCTAACTTGCATTTATACAGGTCCTTTGTTACTTTTTGCTGTTCGTTTTTGTTCGCGGAGAGGTGCTGGAGTGGCCGAACAGGGCAGATTGCTAATCTGTTGTAGGGGGTTTCCTCTACCGAGGGTTCGAATCCCTCCCTCTCCGCCAAATAATTCACAGGTTATTTTAGATGTCCGATACGGTTTTGCGTTTCGCGCCGTCTCCCACAGGTGGGTTTCATGTGGGGAATGCACGAACGGCTATTTTTAATCATCTTTACGCGAGGCACTATAAGGCAAAGTTGTTGTTGCGCGTGGAAGATACGGATCGAGAGCGTTTTACAGAGTCGTCGCTTCAGACGATTCTGGACGGTTTGAACTGGCTCGGTGTTGATTTTGACGCCGAGCCAGTGTTTCAGTCGCGCAATGCCGAGGCGCATAAGCA
>JAJEAX010000251.1 GCA_022822565.1 Candidatus Latescibacterota bacterium | reverse complement strand
CAATGTGCGAATTGATTCGGGCCATCGGCGGTCCGCACAAATGACTATGCCTACTTTGCCAATGTCGAGATCGAATACGGGCAGGTCATCGCCGCGCACAAAACGGTGATCGTGCGATTGCAAATGCGTTTTGTAATATGTTCCGACAATTTTGCCCGCGCGGTTTACCAGTATAGCGGCATTGTAAAAATATCCCGCGCGTTTTTCAGTGTATCCAAAAACAATGTGGGTGCGCGATGCGCGTGCCATTTCGCATACCTGTCGGATGTACGCGCTTTGCTCGATGTCCTGAGCGACTTCGGCAAAGCGCTCTGCGGTCCAATTTTTTTCTGTGACTGCGTATCCATCCAGGAAGCATTCCGGGGTTATGAATACGTCTGTATCTTTTCCATGTGTCTCAAATTGTTTTTCAAATACGGTCCAATTTTCCGCGACATTCCACTTCTTGGGCATGGCTTTTAGCATGCCGACTTTGATTTGCATGTTATTTCTCCTATTCTACACCTCTCAGAGCCTGTTCAAAATCCGCGCATAAGTCTTCTGCAGCCTCTATGCCGACTGCCACGCGGATCAATCGTTCGGAGATTCCCGCGTCGCGTCGTTCCTCTTCAGTGAGTCCGGAGTGAGATGTTTGTACGGGTCGGGTGATGAGTGTTTCGATGCCGCCCAGGCTTGGCGCAGAGATTGGCAATTGTAGTTTTGATATTACCGTATCAGCTACGCGGCTGTCGCCGGTCACTTCAAAGCTCAATACGCCGCCGCATCCGTTAAATAGCTTTTTTGCACAGTTGTGTTGTGGATGAGTAGATAAGCCCGGGTAATTTACGTGTATTACGGATGGGTGGTTTTCCAGGAAGGAGGCCAGGGCGTGTGCGTTTTCGTTTTGTTTTTCCATGCGCAGGGCGAGTGTTTTCATGCCGCGTAGCAAGAGAAAGCAGGCGTGTGGGTCCAGGCAGCCGCCCATGACATTCAGGCGATGCGTTATGCGGGTGATTAGTTCGCGTGATCCGATCGCGCAGCCAGCTACGATGTCCGAGTGTCCGTTTAGATATTTTGTGCAACTGTGCAAGGAGAGGTCGAAGCCTATGTCTAAGGGGCGAAAGTTCACTGGCGAGGCAAAGGTGTTGTCGATCATGGAGATGAAGTTGTGGGTTTGGGCAAAGGCGACGACGGATGGGAGGTCGGCGACTTCCAGCAGGGGGTTGCTCATGGTCTCGACATAGATGGCGCGCGTTTCGGGGCGGACGAGTTTTTCCCATTCATGTGGTGCGTTTCCGGATACGAAATCGACGTCGATCCCAAAGTCGGCGATGTCGTGCGATAAAAAAGCGCGCGTTCCACCGTAGAGACAATTTTGTGCGAGGAGGTGGTCGCCTTTTTTTAATACGGTCAACAGGGCAGTAGTGATTGCTGCCATGCCCGATGCGGTGACGACGGCGGCTTCTCCGCCCGCAATGTGTGCCAATTTTTTATGGACTACGGTGTGGTTGGGGGTGTTGTTCAGGCGAAGGTATTTTATGTCGTGGTAACTGTCTTCACTGCTGTATGCAAATGTGGCGCTCTGAAATACGGGCAGCGCGACCGCGCCTTCGTATTTTTTTTCTTCTTCTCCTGCGTGGATCAGTTGCGTTTCAAGGTTCATGAGTGGTTCCTTATTTTTTAATTTTCAATTCATCATTTGCTCTATGATTATACATTCTGCCGTTGGTGGCAACCCAAAATACTATTGCCTTATGCTATCCGGTATAATAGCCCGTTTCCGCTTGACAGTATTTGGCAGTTTTGATACCTTTTTCTGCCCTACGGCGTTATGATGTATTGCAAATATACTAAGTACCTGATTTTAGCGGACGTAGCTCAACTGGATAGAGCACCTGACTACGGATCAGACGGTTCCGGGTTCGAATCCTGGCGTCCGCACCAGATCGAGAGAAAGGGTTGCATCGCAACGGTGTAACCCTTTTTTATGTACAAAATGGAGCGTATTTACATGACGCGTTTTCTAAAACATAGCCTGTTTGCTCTGCTGGCTGCTTTTCTGTCTTTCCGCCCGATTTTTGCTGCTGAAATTCCCCAGGGAGATCCTGTAAAGATGGGGTTTTCTGCGGAAGGTCTTGCGAAGATCCAACCGGCAATGCAAGCGCTCGTGGATTCTGGGAAGTTTGCCGGTGTTTTGACGATGATTGCGCGAAGAGGTAAAATTGTCCATTTCGAGACTGCGGGTTTGCGCGATAGGGAATCGAATAAGCCGATGACTGAAGATACGCTTTTTCGCATTTATTCTATGACCAAACCGGTTACCAGTGTAGCTATTATGATGCTCTACGAAGAGGGCAAGCTGAAGATGGACGATCCGGTGTCTAAGTTTATTCCCGAATTTGCCCAGACAAAGGTCTATACGGGTGGCGGGACGGAGAATCCAGTTCTGGTGCCGCTCAAGCGTGAGATAACGATTGCGAATTTGTTGTCGCATACATCTGGTTTGACGTATGGCATTTTTGGGCAGACATCCGTGGATACGCTTTATCGGATTGCGAATCTGTATTCGTTCAATACAAATGTCAAATATGCCCAGAAGGTAGCACAGTTGCCTTTGCGTTTTCAGCCTGGGACCCGGTGGCTTTACAGCGTAGCGACCGATATCCTCGGTAGCGTGGTCGAGGTCGCTTCAGGTATGTCTTTGGGCGAGTTTTTCTCGCAGCGTATTTTTGTGCCTTTAGAGATGGTTGATACGAGTTTTTATGTGCCAGAGGAAAAGCGCGACCGCTTGGCTAAAGTGTATGGGAAGGACGATGAGGGCAATTTGGAGGCGCGTAGTCTTCGGAGCAATACGCGGCGCGACGCACGTGAGTCCGGTGGTGGTGGGTTGGTGAGTACGGCTCGGGATTATCTCCGTTTTTCCCAGATGTTGCTCAATGGGGGAGAGTTGTACGGTACGCGTATTTTGAAGCCGGAGACGATCCAGCTTATGACGGCTAATCATTTACCCGAGACGGCACGTTACCGACATCGCCAGCGCAAGAGCGATGGTTTTGGATATGGTTTTTCTGTGATTGTGGATGAGACCGAGACGCGTTGGGAGGATAGAAATGGGACGTACTACTGGTCGGGTATTGCCAAGACGCATTTCTGGATTGATCCGCAGAATGAGATGGTTTCTATGGTGTGGACCCAGTTGCGCGGGTCGGGCAATATTACGCGGCCTTTCCAGCCTCTGGTTTACCAGGCGCTTGTTGAGTAGGGAGGCTTGACAAAAGTATCGAACTTTATTAGGTTGTCGCCATCATGTTGTGAGTGACCCCGTCGTTCAGTGGCCTAGGACACCAGACTCTCACTCTGGAGACGGGGGTTCGACTCCCCTCGGGGTCACCAAAAAATAATATTGTTTTTTTGATATAAAAAAGGTCGTGGAGATTTATTCCTCACGACCTTTTGTTTTTTTGAGGCAAGTGCAAGTCTGTATCACTCTGGAAGATAGACATGATGTTCGATATTGTCTTCGACTCCCAGGCGGGATAGTAACTCATCTATGACATCTGAATCAAATTTCACCTGCTCTGCGAGGTTGATCAATTTTCTATACGTGATTTTGTCGCGTCGATAGGCTTCGATAGCCATACCCATGAAATTGAGCGCAAAGCTGCTCAAAGGATATTCTCGTCCAGCTTCAATTTTTAGATGTTGCGCCAGTTGAGACAAGTTGCGAATAGGGTCAACCCCTAACTCGATACGACCGCGTTCCGCCTCTGCTGCATGTCCGTCTATTTGAATGGATTCCCATATATTTTTAGATGCCAGATAGACACCTTCCTGATCCAGATCTAATAGTTCTTTCAGGTTTGTATATTCTCTAAAAAGTTCGGTTGAGTCCCGCATTGTGTCAGTTCCTGCATAAAAAAGTGGTCACTACTTACAACAGCTTATTATCAAAAAGTGGTCACATTGCTTATTCCCCAGGCAGTAAGTCTAATAACATCTTAGTTAATTCTGTACGAGTAGCGTTCAGAATACCTAACAGATCGGAAGGTTTCGCATATCCTCTCACAGGGTGATCTGGAGCGGATGTCCCCGGCATGAGTTCATTCATGGGATTATGCATTGTAATAATGCCCCTTTCGAGTAGACTTGGCGATTGCTCAAACAACGATTCGATTATTCAGCCGGTGCGTAACATCAGTTACTCAGTCTCATCAGCATCAATAAGTATCTGTTCATACAGATCAGCAGAGACGCGAAAGTCGCAGGCCAATAATCCATCTATCAACGGCCTAATGGTTGGCAATAGACCTTTGCGCTTCGCTGATAGCAGAACCCCCAATGTGCCAATGACAGGCAGCCTCAACCTGTGAGCCAACCTACGCCCGGGACGTTCATCCAGGATAACCAATCGCGCTTGTATTTCTAAACCCAAGCTAATTGTTTCATATTCTCCTGGTCCCAGTGAAGATTGTAGGATAAATGGATCAATGGGTTGCGACAACTCATGCTGTTCAATCCAGTTGGGGATGCTTACAGTCGGTGAGATTTCTTCTACAACCGCTGGCGGGATGACAATCGTCTGGAAAAGTTGTTTTAAAAGATCGAGATGATCTATTTGCGCCAAAGCAATCAATGGGCTTGCATTGGATATGACGGGCAAATCACTCATAGCTCATCAGCCTGAAGTCTTTCGCGCTTCCATTCCTCCGCATTGAGATCAAAGAAAGCAATGCCCAATTGAGATGCATGCTGAATAAATTCCCAGCGTGACATGTCCAATAATTGAGCCGCTTTGCCACTGGATATGCTGCCTCGGCGATATAGCTCCAGAACAATCATTTCACGAGCCGTTTCTTGAATAGGCTGATTAAGTTCCTGTAATAGAACTGCCAGATCAGTATCAAGAGTTACAGTGACGAGTGACACAACAATCTCCTGGTTGATGTTTTTTCACTTCTTCTAACAAGAAAATGTAAAAGACTCACCACAGAAAGTCAATCAACGTTCATCTGCTTTTATCTGCTCTCTATGACATCAACTGCACCCGGCGTCTCTTCCCGCTTAATTTTGTCCTCACTCCAACCCCTTTGATGCAGCGCGGGATCAATCAGCTTGGCTCGCGTATCGGCTTCGTTATGAAGTTCTTCCATTATTGGATTTCCTTGCCAATGGCAGAGGTATTCACATGGATTTTGCCACACACCAGGTTAATTTTAAACACTATACGCTAATCCCATCAAACAAACTGATCGCAGGCAAATCAGAATGCTTACTCACATCTCTAATCAAATCTAAATGTTCTGGAGGCAAAGAATCATAAAAACGAGGCGCCATATACAAATCACACAAAGTCCCTAGCCCCAATATAATATCTCGAGTTAAGACAATATCTGGTCGTTCAGAAGCAGACAAATATTCTGCTACAGGCGCATGTCCTTCTATCCCAAGAGGCAACATCACATTGAGCACAACCGTTTCATTTTTTTTCAAAGGTAAAACCACAACAACATCATAAATATGATCCACTTTCCTATATAAACCATTGACCCTTTCAAATTTTCCCTTACCCTGACGTTCAAACACAACTCCACAATAAATAGAAGGATTTTCAACAAACCAGGAAGCCATACTTACAACATCTTTTGCATAATCCAGTCCTGCCTGCAATTCTTTTGTTATACAATATTTTCGATATGCACCATACAATGATTGCCCCTGAACAAACTTTGTATTAACAGGCTCACAATCTATATCTCCATACTCTGATTGAAACATTAGATTTGACCATCCATCTTTTGACAAACCAAGATCTTCCGACAAATCTGCTCTATAACACATTTTAACTGTTTGGTCTAAAAACCTGAAATATAAAGAACAAGCACTACGATATACTTGCTTAAAAAAATCTTTTTTATTCTTCATCCCATAATCAATATCCGAAAACAATTTATTATCACAATCTTTACAAAAACCTCGAAAGGTCACATCAGGAGTCCGATGTCCTGTACACTCCCACTTAAAATTTTCGTAAGACCAAAACATGGGGTCATTAACATCTTTACCATCAAAATTTCTCTTGTAATCTCGCTTTAAAACATACACATGCCCATTATGTGACAGGTATTTTTCTAAGTAATTTGCGTCACCAATAACATGATTCTTCACATTGCCATCACTTCCACCACAGCACATACAGGGCATTTTAATACAATATTTAGGATAAACCCCTGTCTCCGAAAAATGCTTAAGTAATTCTTTACAACGATCAGCATGACCCATATTGCTATATTTTTCAACATCTATCTTAGAACAAAAACTATCAAAAATATTACGCCTAAACTCTATGTACACATCTAAAAAATCTTCCATTACCCACTGTCTAAAATCCTTTATTCTGTCCATACTCTCCCCACCTTACCAATCTCAACAGCGGGTTCGCCAACCCGACGCAACGACGACCTCAATTACCAAAAAGACTTTTTGGCATTATCGTATATAAGCCCCATATTTAAGGGTGTGCAGAAATCAAAAATTACATCTTAATAAGCTCAAGGGTTAAAAGCACTTCCCATTCTGGACGCCTGCTTAAGGCATGCAGGCGTGACGAGCATCAGTCGTTATTGGTGTGCTATAATTTCAACACCTAATTGGATTATCACATGAAGCGATCCAGTAAAGCCATATCGCACAGCGCGTGAGTCCGATTCGCAGCGGACATCTTTATGGCATCCCAACTGTGCAGGCCACCTCAGGTGGTATTTCCATAAAAACGATTTGCGCTGTGCAGAGCACCCCGCAGGGGCGCCCTTTTTTTGCTTCATTTTTTTGGGCGCGAGAGTGTGTCAAAAGTAAGTATAGATTGCTTATATCCATGTTCGTGCTTACCCTTATGAAGTCATCGGCAGTCTCTCTTCAAAAAGGCGGCATAAAATGGATTTCATTCGCGGTGTATCAAGAGATCAAGCCACGTTGTTTCCTGAGCGTTTAGACGATTATATCTCCGAAG